>JAEWRL010000139.1 GCA_023398955.1 Pseudomonadota bacterium | reverse complement strand
CCCCGCCATGCTGACTGCCAGCGACGCTCCCACCGTAGCCGCTGGTCCCATGGCCGACGCACTGCTGAGTCCCACGCCCCACGCCGGTGCGCTTCCGTGGGGATGCCCCCACCGCTAGACCGGCAGGGTACGGTTGCCCGTGCTCGCTAGCGCTGCGCGCGGGCAGGCCCCTGCCTAACGGGTGCTCGAAAGTCGCTCCTGCTCGGCACTATCGTCACTCGTGGGCCTGCCTCGGAACGGCACGGCGCTGACGCGCTGCGCCTTCCTGCGCTCCCGCGGGGGGCCGACTCGCACGGGGTGGCCAAGGGCGGGTCTGACCCGCACCGGGACACGTCGCCAGCGTTGTGCACGGCGGACGGCAGCCGCGGCGACTCGGGGGGCCGCCTCAACTGGGTCGACGCTCCGTGATTCAGGCGTTGTCAATCTCAACGGGGCATACGACCTCAATTCGGTCACCAGCACCTACACCCGGCACTCACTTTCCTGCGTCTACTCGCCCTCGATCTCGTCCAGATGATGAGGCATCACCAACCAGAGGGAGCGGCATCGAATGAGCCTGAATAGTGGTCACGGAGCACAGCCTATCACCAAGCCCGTAGACGAGATCTGCCTGAAAAGTGCCCGTCACAGTCACGTAAGAGTTATTGTACTCGAGAGCATCATCGGGCTCCACAATACTGGGACCAACCTCACCCGAACCCTCACACGCCCCAAAGAACACACCAACCCCATTCATCAGAAGCCAGCGCGCGTCATCCCAGTGCAAATACAAGAAACCATCCTCACCATACTCTCTATTGTGCAACAACAGATACCCGCTCACTGTAACCTCCTGAGCGTCGTACTTCTCAGGATTGGCGATCAGCCTCACCAACGACGGGACCTGGCGGAGCGCCCTCTTCCTCACAGAACTACCCGCGGACGCTGGTGAGGCTGGCGCCCCTGAGTCAACCCGTTCCGAACGGGAGGTCGATGGAAACTCCTCGCAAGCGCTGGCGCTGATGGCGGTGATACAACCGATTGGAACTCCCACGCCCCTCAGTATCCTGGCCAGATTCGCGATCCATGTACTAATTACTATCATTGCGCGTAACCTCCGGGCGGGTACCGAGGCGGCGGCGTCAACGTACCCACATGTACTCCTCTCACGAATCCATTCGTAGCGTCCATGATTCCCGTCGTGCTAGGCATCATTCTCATTTGACCACTGGGTGTTCCTAGAGCACCGATCAGGTTGATTTCGTTGTGATCTCGATCACTTGCGTGGCGCTGCTCTGCAATGGATGGACAGGACGTCGGGGAGATGATCTTTTCTGGCGATGGAAAGATGGAATCCGCCGGTTGAGCTGTCGGCCCAAGAGAAGCTGCTCATGAAACGCCTGAAGCGAGTTCGAGCCCTGTTTGGTTTTTTGCGCTTGCAGCGTCACGAGCTGTTTGATGACGAGTTTCAGGAGGCACTCGAGGCCATGTACCGAGATACGGGAGCTGGCGCACCGCCGCATCCGCCAGCGTTGTTATGCATGGCGGTATTGCTCCAAAGCTACCTGGGTGTCTCGGATGCTGAGGCCGTCGAGTTGTCAGTGGTGGACTTGCGGTGGCAGATGGTGCTCGATTGCTTGGGTGCTGAGAAACCGGCGTTTTCTCAGGGAGCATTGCAGACCTTTCGTGAGCGCATGGTGGCAAACGACGTTGATCAGGCTCTCCTCGAACGAACAGCCATGCTCGTCCGGAAGGGCACTGCGACCGAAGGTGACCGAAAGACGCTGTCGAAGGCGTTGCGGGTGGCGGTTGATAGCCGCCCTTTAGCGGGAGCCGGGAGGGTTGAGGACACAATCAACCTTCTCGGCCATGCAGCTCGCAGCATCGTGAGACTCGTGTCCAAGTTGACGGAGCGAAGTGAAGAAGAGATCTGCCGCAAGGCGCGTGCGCCCCTTCTCCTCGCACCGAGCATCAAGGCGGGTCTCGACATCGACTGGTCCGATGCGAAGCAGAAGATGACCGCTATCGCCATCGTCGAGCAGCAGGTATCGGCACTGCAGCGATGGGTCGACCGCCATCTGGATGAAGCCGTGCATGAGCCACTTCGCCCCTACATCGACGCACTGGTTCAGGTAAAGGACCAGGACTTGGAGGACTCAAATGGGCAGGTCGGCATCCGCCAGGGAGTGGCTGCCGACCGTCGTATATCCATCGAGGACTCGGAAATGAGACATGGCCGGAAGAGTAAGTCGAAGCGCTTTGACGGCTACAAGGAGCACATCGCTAGAGATCTCGATTCGCCAGCGATCGTGGCCTGCGCAGTCACTGCAGCCAACGTGCCAGAAGAAGAAGGAGCCCAGCCCATCGCGGATGCCATCAAGCAACTGGGATTGGACCTTACCGAGCTGCACGTGGACCGCGCATACATCAACAGCCCCGTCGTCCTCGAGGTTGCGCACTCGGGAGGCCGAGTCTTGGCAAAGCCCTGGCCTCACCCCAACAAACGGGGCCTCTTCTCGAAGGACGACTTCAAACTCGACCTGAAAAGTCAGACCATCACGTGCCCGGCAGGTCAGGTGGAACACTTCGAGCTGGCAAGCACCGTCAACTTCGATCCAGAAGTCTGTGGCGGATGTCGACTCCGAGCGCAGTGCACCCAGGCTGCATCAGGTCGTGGCCGCACGGTTCAGATTGCCGAGGACGAGGCCCGCCAGAAGAAATTCCGAAGGCTCCAACAGACTCGACCGGGTCGCGCCTTGCTCCGTGAACGCACTGCCGTCGAACACTCCCTCGCGCACATCGCATCGCGGAAGGGAGCTACTGCACGCTACATTGGTGTGCGCAAGAATCTCTTCGACCTGCGGCGCGCAGCCACCATCCAAAATCTGGAGGGGCTTCAGCGCCTCCTCGCTGCATAACGAATGAAAATTGCTACGCTTTCAACCCGTTTGTCGCTCTAGTCCCGGGCGACGAGATCTCGACCAAGTCTGGCAGAAATTGGCGTGGTTTTGCTTGCTGGCGGCGCGCCTCTACCTGCACCATGCTGCCCTTCATGCGTTTCCGTTGTGGAAAACCCCACCGCGCCCTGATGACACTCGCCGTCGGCCTCTCCGCGCTCGCGTTCGGCGCCTGCAAGCGGGGCAGCTCGCCATCGGCAGCACAAGGGTCGGCGAGCGTCACGGCAGAGCCCAGGAGCGCACGCGCCCTGCCAGAAACCGTAGCATCGCGAGGCGAAACGCCGGCTGGTGTGCCCGCTCCCGCGGATCCCTGTCCGCAGTTCTCGAGCGCACGGCGGATCGGCAGGACCGAGAGCAAAGCGCTCGATGAAGCCTCAGGGTTGGCCATCAGCCGAAAGAACCCCGGCGTTCTCTGGTCTCACAATGATGCACCGGGCGATGAGCGCCTCTTCGCCTTCACCGTCGACGGACGCGATCTTGGCACCTACTCGCTGAAGGGGTTCGAGGCACGCGATTGGGAGGACCTCGCCATCGGACCCGCGCCAGACTCTGGCGGCTGGCACCTCTATATCGGGGACATCGGGAGCAATACGATGAAGCGGAAGGACGTGGTCGTCTACCAAGTGCCAGAGCCCGACGTGAGCCCGGATCAGAAGGACAAGAAGCGCAAGCTCCCCTCCGGCAGAGCGCTGCGCCTGAGCTACCCCGGGCAAGCGCTCGCTCCCGACGCCGAGACCCTCATGGTGGATCCCCTTCAATCGGACCTGTACCTGGTGACGAAAGTGGACACGGGAAAACCCGTGGTATACCGAGCCAAAGCACCACTCGATCACGATTCCACCACGGCTCTGGAACGTATCGGTGCCCTCGACCTCCCAGGAGGTCTCACAGGGGCATCCGGAGCCATCACGGCAGGAGACATCTCCGCGGATGGCCGCTGGATCCTGCTGCGAAGCTACGACTCCGCCTACTTGTGGCCTCGAAGACTGGATCAGTCGATTGCCGAAGCCCTCAGCCAGGCGCCGTGCCCGGCGCCACTCCACGACGAACGTCAGGGGGAGGCAATTGCCTGGTCTCCTTCGAGCATGGGGTACTTCACCGTCAGCGAAGGGGTGCGCGAGCCCATCTACTACTTCCCCAGCACCACGCTGGCCCCGACGAGGACCTCCAGGCTGTTCGTCAGTGAGCCCTCTGGGGAGCCCTGACGCTGAGTCAGATTGTCGCGGAAGTCGAAGCGCACGAGCGCCCTCTCGGAGAGGTAAACCTTGGCTCCCACGCCGAAATGGAGGAGCGGGTCGCCATCCGATCCGAGAGCGTTGCTGATGCTGCCCATGCGGCCGAAACCCAGGAGAGCAAAGGGGGTCACGCGCGGCAACCCGAGTTGACCGATGGCGTGCAGGCGCAGCGCCCACGGATACGCCGCCGTTCCGTCTTCGGCACGCCCGGACCCAAGCGCCCCCTCGCCTTCGATGCCGAATTGAGCCAGTGGGAACCAGGCGCCCCGCAGGGCGACTTCGGGCGCCGCTTCGATCCTCTGGTGCGGCAGCGACTCTACCTGAAAGTTGTGACGGCGAGACGGCACGAGCATGCCGACGGCCGCGCCAAACTCGCCCATACCATCCACGGGCAGGAGCTGCGGGAGGCACTGAGGCCCGGCGGACGCTGGCCGGAGGCTGGGGTCATCTGGCTCCGCCCCATCGCCGGGCGCGTATTCCTGCGCCATTTCCGCCAGAGCGGGGTCGTCGGACCATGTAGGCTCGCCGACGGCTCCTTCGGACACCGTGTCCGCGCGAGCCCCTTCGGACACCGTGTCCGCGGGGGCGGGTTCGTCCGACGCCGGTGATGCGTTGGCCGCCTCGTCGTCGGGGGTCGCTTCCGCATCCGCGGCACCCGGTCGCCGTGCGTCCGCGTCGAAGGACGCCTCAGGGGCTGCCTCGGCGGGTATCACCGCGACGGTCAGCGCAACGGTAAGACACACGAGCCAGGCCGCGAACGGAGCAACGGAACTGTTCGAGGTCACCAGATTCATCGAGGCCCGAGGAGCGCCACAAGCCACCGAGCTGCACGACCCGGTGCCGGACTCGGTTATCCTAGCGGAGTCATCCCTTGATCCCGAAGTGGTTTCCTCCCAATCCCGGCGAGGCTCCCGCTCCAGGACGAGCGAGCGACCGGCCGCTCGCTTCTTACTCATGGTGCCGCGCCTGCGTGACGTGACCGTCGGGGCGGCAGGCTGTAGGATGCCTTTCCGAGGCGATATGGCTCGAGCAACGACGATTCGATGCGTGCTCCTCGCAGGCGTCGCCGTGGGGTTGACGGGTTGCGGCGATGGAGAGGAAGGGACCTACAGGCCCGAGCGGAATGGCTCCTCGGGAAGCTCCGGCATTGCTGGTTCCGGGCTCGGGGGCACGTCCAGCGCGGGCGCACCCGGCCTCGGCGGACTGAGCTCCGGCTTGGGTGGAGGCAGCGAGGCAGGCGGCACCAGTGCAGGCGGCACCAGTGCAGGCGGCACCAGTTTAGGCGGCACCAGTGCAGGCGGCAGCGAGGCAGGCGGCAGCGAGGCAGGCGGCAGCGAGGCAGACGGCAGCGAAGCAGGCGGTGGGATGGGCGCCGCAGCGGGAGCCGGAGCAGCGAGCGGGGGCGCCTCGGGTGGCACCGCCGGGGGTGCTGGTGACAGCGGGGGCATGGGAGCCAGCGCGGGCAGAGCGGCCATGGGTGGCGATCCAAGCGGTGGCATGGGCGCTACGGCGGGCGCCTTCGGGGGCTCAGGGCCCGTGGCAGGCAGCGGTCCCAGCGAAGGAGGCAGCGCCAGCGTCGGGGGCAGCGCGGGAGGCGGCGGATCGGGGATTGCCGGGGATGGCTTCGGGGGCGCGTCGGGGACCGCTGGCGATGCGGGAAGCTCGGGGGACGGCGGCGGCGCTGGCGAGCCCCAGTGTGCCATCATCAACCCGCTTTCCCCCACCCATCCCGCGCTGAACGGTGTCCCCGTCAGCGCCGGCGGGGATCGCGTCAGCTCCCCGGGCTCGCCCTATCAGGCGCAGGTTCACGTAGCCACGGACATCGACGACGGTCAGCCCGTGGGGCTGCAGATCGGGGCGGCCGCTGCAGTTTTCTCGGTAGCCCAAGGGGGGCTCGCTACCTTCCCTGGCGTCACCTTGGAGCCGGACGGGGAGCACGAATTGCGAGCGTCGTGCCGCGCCCGATCGGGACTGCTGGGGCTCTCCGAGCCGCTGGTGCTATCAGTGGACACGGCGGGCCCGGACCTCGCGGTGTCCAAGTTCACCGAAGCAGGACTCTCCCCCTTGAGTGACGGCGATCACTTCTCGCAGGAGGATGACGTGAATGCGCTGCGCGCAGGGCTTCAGGTCGCGATGTGCGGCACCACGACCTCCGCCGACGCCCTCGATCTCGTGCCGGAACGGCCGAACTTCGACGTCCGTCTCCTCCCCGGGCCGACGCTGCTCGGATCGGAAGCGGCCCTGTCTCAGGATGCGAACGGAGCCTGCGTCGAGTTCGATTGCCCGGGAGGGGGACCCTTCGACGTCCAACTCGAGCTCCGTGATGCCGCGGGCAATCCCTCCACCCTGACGCGCAACGCCATCACATGCACGGCGGAGGATCCGATCGTCGTCCTCGTCGACCCGGTGATGGATGCCCCCGATTTCCAGAATCCCATCCTTGCCGTGGATGATGCGCGCCCCGATCTCGCTGGTGCACAGTACGACGTCACCGCTTGCACGAACGCCCCAGTAGGGAGCCAAGCGGTGCTCTATCAGGGGCTCGCGGGGGGCAGCATGGAGGAAGCAGCCACGGCAGAGGTGGAGGAGGACCAGCTCAGCGGCCCCTGCGCAGAGAACCAATGGAACCTCATCTCCTTCCCAGCTGCTACCTTGAGGCAGTCGGCGACGACGAATACATACGAGCTCAGCGCGCCCACGGCGCTCGAGGTCGTGGTCACCGATTTGAACCTGGGCATGGGGCTCGCGGCAGCGGAGGTGTGGGTGGACACGACGGTCCCGAACCTCGTGCTGACTTTGCCCTCAGGGCTCTGCGGCTCGTACATCCAGAGCGCCGCTGCCACCGCGCCGCAGGATCTCGTTTTCGCGTCGCCGCTGGCATCCGCCGAGCATCCCGTCACCGTCATCGTGACGGATGCGGGGGGCAACGCCGTCACCTACCTGGGCACGCAGTTCGTCAGTGCGATCGCGGAAGCGACGGTGCCCGGTGTCGTCTTCGAGGTGGGCCCGAGCACCCTGACCGCCGCCGTCAC
Source organism: Pseudomonadota bacterium (assembly GCA_023398955.1). Classification (GTDB taxonomy): domain Bacteria; phylum Myxococcota_A; class Polyangia; order Polyangiales; family Polyangiaceae; genus JAEWRL01. The sequence goes on along the minus strand of JAEWRL010000139.1, from coordinate 32,893 downwards.
CGAACCGAGCGGCAACACGGGGGTCATGGAGGCACCGTGCAGCGTCACCGTGGGGAGTGATCCACCGCCCACTGTCGCCTGGGAAGCGCCCGTGGAAGGGACTCCGCTCGTCGCGCTCGTCACCGCGCCCGACCTGCCTCCCAACGGCGGGCTCGAGGACGCGGATCCAATCACCCCGGGCTGGCAGGGTGACTTGGTCGTGCGGACCAACCTGCGGGACGCGGATTCCGAGGGCGTGTCGGTCACCTTCAGCGCAGCCGGAGCTGGCGATTCCAGCCCCGTCGTGCTCGGAACGGACGACGTGGACGTCGACGGCTACGCCGCGCTGCTCGGTGTGACCCTCCCCGAGGGCATGGGCACGCGCCTTACCGCAACGACGAGCCCGGCCCCCATCGAACCCGGCACCGCCAGCGTCCGCGTCGACGTGGATGTGACGCCGCCAGGAGACCCGGCGAGCTTCGAGGCCGAGATCGCGGCGAACGGGCGCCGGGCAACGCGCTTCCGGCTGACCTGGGAATCCGCGGGCGACGCCTCGACCTACGACGTCCGCGTCTCGGACGCCCCCATTGCTCCCGAGGACTACGACCAAGCAAGGCTCGTCGCCTTCGGCGGTGTGCCGGCTCCGGCGGGAGGGCAGGAAGCCCTCGACGTCAGCGACTTGTACATCGAGAATGACTACTATTTCTCGCTGCGCGCCGTCGACGCTCTCGGCAATCGGAGCAGCCTCTCGACAGTCGGCCCGCGGCGCGCCGAGTTCATGATGACCGAGCTGCTACCGCCGGTGGCCGGGCAACAGGAGGGCTTCGGCTGGGTCATCGATGGCAGCTCGGACCTCAACGGCGACGAGTACTCCGATCTCCTTGTGGGGCAGTACGCGAGCAGGGAGGCCTACCTCTACCTCGGGGGCCCGAGCGGCATAGCCAGCGAACCGGCCGCCACCTTCGTGGGCAATCTCCGCTTCGGGTTTCATCTTGCCGCTGTCGGAGATCTCAACGGGGACGGGATCGGAGATCTCGCCATCAGCGCCTACTTGGATGGCGGACAGGACGGCGCGACATACGTCTACTACGGCCGTCAGAGCTGGCCGTCCCAGCTTGATGCCGTCACGGATCCGGACATCATTCTCGTCCCTGATACCGCCAGCGACGACCGCTACGTCATGGGCTGGCTCGGCTACGCCCTGGCGCGCGTCGGCGACTTCGACGGGGACGGCCTCGACGACTTCGCTGTCGGCATTCCCTACTACATGACCCCAGACTACGCGAGCTTCCCGGGACAGATCGCGATCGTCCTTGGGAGGGACAGGGCCCCGGGCACCGTGCTCGAGCTCCCGACTGCGTTCACGACCGGAGATGCCATTCGGATAGCCAACGAATCCGGCGCGAACGATCTCCTGGGGATGAGCGTCGCTGGCCTGGGACCCTTCGGAGGAGGGGCATCGCCGCTCGTCCTTGCTGCCGCACCCAACGGGTCGGTCGGAGACCTCACAGCCGCTGGACACGTCTATGCGATCGCAGGCGCTTCCGGCGTCTCCTCGATATCCCTCGCGAACGCCATCTCAGTGCTCCAGGGGACAGCCTCCAACCAGCGGTTGGGCGTCGCGCTCTCACCTGCGGGCGACCTCGGGCCCGGCGGCAATCCCACAGTCAGCCTCCCTTCGCCGAATGCGCCAGCGCCGGGCCGCGCCTACCTGTTCTCCGGCATGGATGAACCTTTCGCCAGCTCCATCACCCTCGCGCCCACCGAAACGAGCGGGGTACGACTCTTTGGGCGCGCCATGGTGGGCAGCGTCGTCCCCGGAACGGGCGAGACCCTCTCTTTCATTGGCTCAGCGCGCTCCGACGTCCTCGTCTCGAGCCGCACGGGCAGCGCGCCGCGGGTCTACCTGATCGATGGCACCAAGATCAACCTGAGCCAGCAGGAGGTCGATGTGAACGACATGGCGGACGTCGTGCTCGACCTGCCAACGGATTGGCTCGATTTCTCCCGCCACGTCACCGCCTTGCTCGATGTCGACGCGGATACGTACGGCGACATCGCTGTCGGCGAATCCAACTACACCTCGACGCCCATCGACGGCAGGGTCCGCCTCTTCCGATGACAAGCGTTCCGACGCCCCTCGGCCCTGACACGGTACTGCGCGCCGTCCCCGGACACTGGCTGGCGGAGGTGGCGAACGAAACCGTGGTGCTTCACCATGCCACGGCGCAATACTTCGGCTTGAACGAGGTCGGCACGCGCGTGTGGTCACTGCTGGCAGACGGAGCGTCCATCGAAGAGCTCAGCCAAGGGCTCGCCCGCGAATACGGCCTGGCTCCCGAGCGCATCCAGGGCGACCTGCTGCCGTTCCTGCGCGAGCTCTTAGCGACCGGCCTCGCCGAAGTCGTGCGCGAGTGACGGAGAGCGCCACGTTGAGGAACCTGGCGGGCATCTACGGAGTCCCCCAGGGGGCGAGCTACAGCGAAGCGGTCGTGACGATGCTGGACGCCATGACCAGCGAAGGGCCCGGAGAGCGCCGGCTGCACCTCTCATCGCGGGCAAGCGCTGGCGAGCAGGACTGCTGGGGCGTGTCCGGGCTCGAGGGCAGCGTGGCTCGACCTCGCGCAGCGGGCGCAGCGCCTTTCCTTCTGCTGGACGGGCACCTGCACAATGCCAAGGAGCTCGCTGCCGAGCTGAGGATGGAAGATGCCGACAGCGAGGCGCTCCTATTGCGCGGTCTGGAGGTGTGGGGAGACGCACTCTTCGAACGCATCAGCGGCCCGTTCGCCCTGGCGGTCGTCGACCCCCCGCACGATCGTCTCCTGCTTGTTCGGGATGCCGTCGGCACGCGTCCCTTGTACTGGACTCGCTACGGCCCAGACGGCGTGGCCTTCGCGAGCCTACCCTGCGCCCTCACGACCTTGGCTGGCGTCGACGGCACCCTCGACGAGGCCGCAATGCAGCGGGAGACCTTGGGTCTCCCTACAGTGCCTCCAGCTACCTGCTTCCGTCACGTGTTCATGGTTCCTCGCGCTACCCGCTTGTCCTTTTCGCGAGGGGAGCCGAACTCTCACCGCTATTGGCAGCCGACACGGCGAGCTTGCACCGCCGTGTCGCGAGCCGAGCTCGTCGGGGAGTACCGGGAGGCTCTCCGGCGGGCCACGAGCGGCGCCCTCGACGGTTCGCCGCGCCCCGTGGGCGTCACCCTGAGCGGAGGGCTCGACTCCTCCGCGGTGCTCGGGATGGCGCGCTCCTTGGTGTGCGAGCCCTCCGAGCTCGCCGCCCTGACGATGGTCGTTCCAGGGGAAGCCGCGGGCGATGCGCCCTACGCCGAGCGGGTCGCAAGGCACTGCCAGGTTCGCTGGCATCGCTTCGCTGCGGAGGGAACCGCGCTGCCTGCGCGCTACCTCGAGCTGGCGCCCAACCCTTTCGACGCGTCCCACGGGAGCATGCTGCTGGAGCTCGCCGCGAGGGCGCGCGAGGCAGGCTGCCGGATCGTGCTCACGGGAGCACTGGGCGATTTCACCGGTGGCTGCCTGCCGGGATGGCGCAACACCTTGCTGCACGAGGGGGGCCTCTGCCGTCTGTGGCGCGAGCTGGGCAGCGACCCGCGGCTCCCTCTCAGCAGGCGCCTCCGGGGCATGGTGGGCTCGGTCCTCAGCTACGGCGCCATGCGCGGCTGGGTTCCCAGAGCCCTGGTACGGGGCCTCCGCCAGCGTGCCCGGCAGCATGCCAGCGCCATGGCGCTCCTCACGGCGGCGCCGGAGGAGAAGCGCCGGCTCCGGCGCGCTCTCGACGAGCACCGGGCACTCTGGGAGCGGCCGCAGACCGATCTCGTTCGACTCACCGAGAACTACCTTGACATCAATGCTCAGCAGGAGCTCGGGCTCGTGGATCTGGTGGCGCGTCACGCGGGGCTCGAGTTCCGCTCGCCTCTCGCGGACCGCCGGCTGCTGGAGCTCTTCGTCGCCCTACCTTGGTCGCTGCGCCGGGCTGGGGGCAAGAGTCGTATCGCGCTACGCCAGGCAGTTGGAGGGCTGCTGCCAGGGACCATCCTCGAGCGCCAGGAGAAGCTCTATCCCGTCGGATACTTCGTGCCCTTGTGGCGGGGCGAGCTAGCGGATGCCCTCGAGCGGCCCTCGGTTCCGAGCGCCAGATACCTCAATCGCGAAGCGTGGCGTCTCCAGACGAGCCGGGCGCTGCTAGCGCGCGATGGGCCGCGGACGCGCTACGCGCCACTGCAGGTGCTTCACCAGGCGCTCGTCGTCGACCGCTGGCTGAAGGTCCAGTTGGCACGAGCAGGACGGGCGCGGTAGGCTCGCTGAGCATGAATCCCGAAGACGAGAGGCAGGATGCCGGCGCCGAGACCGTGCGTTCACTGCAGGGCGAGCCGCGACCTTGCTACGCGCCGCCCAAGCTCACCCGCTTCGGTTCCCTTGCCGACATCACGCGAAGCGGCGGGACACTGCCAGATCCCGACGCTCAGCTACGGAACTCGATCTCTGGGTAATGGCCAGCCACCGGCTCTCCCACACGCCGGCCTCATGACTCACGGCAGTCCTCCGAAACCCAGGCGCCGAAGCCCAGGCCCTGCCGCGCAGGGCACCCGGGGCGGGCGCGCGAGCTCCGCGGGCGAACCCGAGCTCCGGATCCCCTTCGGTAAGGGGCTCGACCTGGTGGGCACCGCGCATGGCGCCCACGTCGACGCCACGAATCCTATCTCCCCGGAGCTACGCGCCGAGATGCTCGCCGGACCTGGCGAGAACCTGAGCGCATACATGGGGGGAGCCGCCGTGCTGCATGGCAGCTGCGTCCTTTGGCATGGCCGTGGAGTCTCCTTCGTGGGCCCAGGGGGCGCCGGCAAGTCCACGCTCACAGCGTGGCTCGCCATGCGCGGCGCCAAGCTCGTGTCCGATGGTTCGACAATCGTCCATCCGGACACGCGGGCGCTCACCCTGCGCCGCCCGCGTTGGCGCCTCGCCGACGACTCCGCGCGCTTCCTCGGGCATGTGCCGCAGAGCCTCCCGTTTGACAACCCAGAGCGCTCGAAGCGCGGACTGCCCGCCCTTCGCGACGGACTGTCGCCTGGCGCAACCCTGGACGTCGTGTACATCGTCGCGTGGGGCTCGACAGTCGAGATCGAGGCGGTGCGCCCCGTCGATCAACTCGTCGGGCTCATTTCCCACTGGTACTTGGTCGGTGCCCTCCCACGACGGGAATCGCCCATCCTGCTCGACCGCACGGCGCGCCTGCTCCAAGCAGGAGTGCGGGTGGCGCGCCTCGTGCGTCCCAAGGACTGGACCCGCTTCGACGACGTGGCAAGCGCGCTGGAGGCTCACCTGACTAGCCAGCGCTGACGACGCCACCAGCGACTCAGCAGCCCTCCCGCCCGCGGCTCGGGCTTACTTCCGTGCCCCCATCCTCAGGGCCGCCGCCACTCCCCGAGCGAGCCGAGCAGCGCTGCGGAACGGTTCGAAGAGGCCGCGCGCCGGTTCGTGGCTGCGGCCGCTGCGCACCTTCCGATCGAACAGGGTGCTCGCGTGGTGGAACACCCACGAGGGCAAACCGTGCTCGGCGATGCGCTGGCGTTGACGCTTCACGAGCAGCCCCTCACGGTAAACGGGATCGCTGGCACTGAAGATGACGTGAGCGAGCAGGCGTCCCGGCTCCGCCGTCCCCAGGATCTCCGCGACGGAAGCGCCCCGACGCAGACACCCCACGAGATGCACCAATGCCTGGTACTCTGACGCATCGACCCCGTGGCGAACCAGGCCGAAGGACGCCGCGGCGAGCTCTTCCCGGAGGTCGAGGCGCAGGCTGGCAGCGTCCAAGAGGAGGCGCATGGCCGGATACTCCGGCGTGAAGCGGTGTTGGACCAAGGCGTGCGCAATGAGGTGCGCAGCGACGACGCGCTCGCGGGGGACCCGGAAGGCTCCGGGACAGCTTGCCACCGCGCCGAGCAGATCCGCGAGCTCCAGGGACTCGAAGGTCACGGGCGAGCCGCGACCGTCCACGGCGATGCCGGGGACCGTCGTGTGGCATTCGATTGGGATGCCACTGGGAGCTACCATGACGAGGGGGTGAATCTTGGACCTCCAGCGCGCATCCCGGGTGTACCCCGCCGCCCCGAGGACCTCCGAGAGGCCCCGCAACTGCGAGTCCCGCACCAGGACGTCCACATCCACAGCGGTCCGTTCAGGGGGCTGCACGAGCCCCAGGGCATCCAAGGCTGCGTGCTTCAGCAGGACCACGCGCATCCCCGAAGGCGCGAGAGCGCGGCACAGCTCGGCGGTACAGGCCTGCAGCCTCAAGCCCTCTGCAGCTTGCCGGAGCAACGCGCGCTTCAATGGTTCTGCCAAAGAGGCGCCGAGCTCGGCATCGAGCAGGCCCGCCGGAGCGCGACGCGCAACCGTCGCGGCGAGCCCCAGAGACCAGCACCAGCGCGAGGCTTCGCCCCGATGGCGCTCCGGGAGCGGCCGACGCTGCGGCGGCCCGAACGCTCGTTGGAGGACCCAGTCCAGAGCGACGGTAGGGCGAAGCGGAGGTGGCTGGAAGAGGATGGGCAAGGGCAGCCGTTTTGTGAGGCGGAGCTCGCTCAGGACGGGCTCCACGCAGTGCGTTTCGGGGCCAGGCGCAGTGCCGCGTCGACAGCGGGCCGCGCCACGACGCGAGGATGAGCACGGACCAAGCTCAGAGTCAGTTGAACGCCCCAGCCGTCCTCGTGGCGCGCGGTGATGATCCCGTGGCTGTTCTGCACGGCTCGCGTGAGTTGCCCCAGAGGCCCCAATCCAGGCGGCGGCTCGCTGGGTGCGACGAGGGTGCGTCGCAGCGCTCCGGGAGGGGCCCCGAGGCGCAGATCGAGGATTGTGAGCTCGACCCGGTTGGAGCGCTCGCGGAGGGCCAGCGTCGGACCGGGTGCCCCCGAGCCCTCTACGACGCCCACGAGGAAGCTCTCGATGGCGCCAAGGAGCTCTTGGCGATGCGCCACGACATTGCCCATGACTCGCGGCGTTTGCAGGCGCACGCTGCCTTGGGTGCGCGGCGCGATCGCGGTGGTCACCTGCTGGAGGGCCTCCGCCAGCGAGAAAACCGTCAATGGGTCGCCGCGTTCTGGCAGACGCTCCACGTTCGTCGGGAGGGCCGCGAGACTCCGCTCGACTTCGACGAGTGAGGCGACGAACCCAGGCGTCTCATTCTTGGTGAAGCGCTTGACGACGAAAAGCAAGGCGCGCTTCGAGAGCTCCTCGGGACTCACCCCGGGAAGCGGCACCTCGAAGCTCACGCCCGTCTCGCTGATTTCTTCGATGGACGGCGCTGGCAAGCCGACCTCGTTCGTGAGCACATCCAACACCTCCATCAGAGAGAGCGCGGCCGACTCGAGGCTGCCATTGTCGCTGAGCGGGGGCACCTGAAGCCCGAACCGACCGAGCCATTGCGCGGTGCTCTGACTCATGAGGCGCACGTCTCCGAAGGAGTCGGCATAGAGCAGCCCGACGGGAGCGGACACGACCATCTTCTTGAACAGCTCGAGGCGCTCGAGGGCTGCGCGAGCCCCAGAGATCATGCCCGCGGAACGATCACTCGGACGGTTCACGAGCACGCCGCCTGGGCGCCGCCAGTCATCCGCTTTGAGCTTCTCCAGCCGGCGATGTCGCACGAGCTTGGCAATCCCTTCACCGAGCTGGTGAGTCAGCTCGGGACGGGCCAAGAACGCCGCCTCGGCGGCCTTGCCGATCAGAAAAATGTAGCCTTCTGGTTCACCCTGCACCTCCAGGGGGACCAACACCGTCGGCACTCCTGCCATCACCAGGAAGCCTCGATGGATTCGGATCTCGCGCTTTCCGTTGTCGTCGCTGAAGGGAAATCGCCGGACATCCCGCCGCCTCTCGCGGATGATGGTCTCCGAAAGGTCACCATTGGGATGGACCCGCAGCCGCCAAGCAAACGGCGGCAGCTCGGCCAGGAGCACGCCCTCCGATGGATGACCATGCTCGACTCGCTTGGCCAGCCTATTCCAGAACTCTTCGTCAGGAAGCTCGTAGGCTTCGCGTGCTCCAACCAGCCGCGCTTGCGCCAACAGCTCGGAGGTGTTCACATCGGCGCGACGACGGGCGATGAAGCCAGGGAGGTGGACGACCCCGAAGAAGCTCACCAGCGCGGCGAGGGTGGAGGGGATGGGGATCAGCACGCCATAACCCAGGAGCCCCGCCAACGAGGCTCCGAGAAAGAGCACCGTGAGACCGTAGTGGGTCAGCCGAGATGCCCAGAGGGGCGGACGACGACGACGTGAGCTCAGCGCTAGGAGCACGCCAGCCGCGCCCGCTGCCACGGCAAGGAGCAGGGGGGATGCTGCGCGGCGCGGGCGGTCCTCCAGCGCCCCCGCCACGGCCCCGGCGATGCGAACCGGGAGGGAATCATCCAGGAGCTCATCATCCCGGAACGGGTCACGCAAGGCCACTACCACGACCCGACTGCGCAGGACGTCGTACGGCATGCGTCCAGCAGCAAAGTCACCGAGGGAGCTCGTGGGAACACCGCGGTAATGCCGGGGCGCCACCCACGAGCCGTTGGCCAGCCCCAGCGCCGCGAAGGCCTGCCAATCGACGGCGCGCGGGCGAAAGCCGACGACCTCCGCGCCGGCTGGACGGCGAATCGTATCGGCGGAGAGCGTCAGGACGGGGCGCCCGGGCAGCAGGCGGGACGGCGTGCCACAAAGACCGGCAACAGGAGGAATGAGGACGACCCCGCGCGCCTGACCTTTCCTGAGTGCATTCGCGAGGGCGGACTCGCAGTGAGCGACGAGACGCTCGGGAACCGTGACGACGAGGACGCTCTCTGGAGGCGTCCTCTTGCCAACGAGGGTGAGGAGTTCCGCATGGACCCAGGCATCGGCTGCGCGGAGCGGTGCGACGAAGACGACGCTCACCATCAACAGACACGCAACGAACTCGAGCGGGACGATGTCCCAGAACGGATGCTGCTGGCGCGAAGGCGTCAGCATCGAGCGCGGACGCAGGTACTTGCGCGGTACGCGTCGCTTCTTCGGGGGTCCTGTCATGGGAGCTTCAAACATGTCGCCGGGGGGCCGAGGCGCATCGCGTGTGTGGTCACTCTGGAGCGGCTCGTCTGAGCGGCTCGTTGTGGAGCCTCTCAATCCGCACTACCGGCAATCTTCGCCATTTTTTCAGGGGGCCCTCCTCTGGTCAAGTGCTCTTCTGTGAGGGCTTGCGGTGGGAGGTGCGGCCGCTCTAGTAGTCGAGCCGCTTCCTGGGGGCTGCGCTTCCTGGGGCCGTGGGGCGCCATGGTAGGAGGGACGGCGCTTCGATAAGCGGCATCGCGGCCTCCGACAGGGACCAGGGGACCAGCGAAGACCACGGGGCTTCAGGGGACCCCGGAGTATGTCGTTGTAAACGGCGGTAGTCCTCCGATGTCGGTGTTCGAGCTTCAGGCGCCCGAGCTTGGGTGGTTCTTCAGCATCTTGCCTCCGAATGGCCTCGACCGCAGCCTGCACGCGCCGGTCTTCATCGGGCTTCTGCTGCTTTCACTGTTCAAGGAGCTCTTCGGGTGGAGCTATGCGGGGATCGTCGTGCCGGGCTACCTCGCCTCGGTGGTCGTCGTCGCGCCAGTGACCGGCGTTCTGGTGCTAAGCGAGGCGATCGCCGCCTATCTCCTGGCTGCCGCACTGGGGCGCTGGCTTCCAGCCACGGGCGCCTGGTCCTCCTTCTTCGGCCGCGAGCGCTTCCTGCTGCTCATTCTGACGGCGCTCTTCATGCGCCTCTGGGTGGAAGCGAGCCTGGTCCCCCTGGCAGTCCAGCGGTTCGAGCTAGGCCATTCGCGCGAGCTCTACAGCATCGGCCTGGTACTGGTGCCGCTCCTGGCCAATAGCTTCTGGAACGCGGGGGTCACGGTGGCGCTGCCGCGGGTACTCCTCATTACGGGGATGACCTACGTGGTGGTCGAGTTCGGGCTCACCCGCCACACGAACTTCAGTATCGCCCGCTTCCAGGTCGCCAATGAGAGCGTATCCCTCCAGTTTTTGGACTCACCCCACGCCTACATCATCCTGGTAACGGGCGCCGTGCTGGCGGCACGAGACAACGTCCGGTATGGCTGGGACTACAATGGCATCCTGGTTCCCGCCCTCCTTGCCATCGCTTGCTATCAGCCCACGAAGCTGCTCACCACGATCGCCGAGGGGCTCATCGTGCTACAGCTATCCAAGTGGGTGACGGCGCGCGGGCCCCTGTCCAAGTTGCTCATCGTGGGGTCGAGACGGATGGTCGTAGCATTCGCCGTCGGCTTTCTTTTCAAATGGGTGACGGGCTATCTACTTTTCTTCTTCCTTCCGGACCTGCGCATGGTCGACTATTTCGGGTTCGGCTATCTTCTTCCAACGCTGCTCGCGGTGAAGATGTGGAACACGGGCAGGGTAGGCGTGACCGTAATGCCGACCTTACAGGTAGCGGTGACGGCCTTCGTCGTTGGCAACGGCATCGGCATCGGGCTCCGGCTCGTCGACGGCTCGACGGGCGCGACGGAGTTGCGCACCACTGCAAGCCTGACGGCCGCGCCCATCTCTCTCGAGCTGATGCTCGGCGACAGCGCTCCCGACCCTGACCCGCCTGGGGCGCTGTCCATGCAGCGTAGCCACGCCCAACACGCCTTGGCGGTTCTCCGCGAAGCGTTGGAGATGCCCAGCAAGGAGCAAGGCTTCGCCGCTGCCTGGCCCAGCAGCTTGAGCGTCTCCCGCCGGAGCTCGGGCTGGTGGACCATCGTGCCCCGCGCCCTCGATCCCAATGCGGACCCCGTCGCTCCACGCCTCGCATTCAAGCTACCTGCTCACGAGGCAAACCCCTGGGCGATCGTCATCGACGAACCCGAGACCGGCTCACCTGCGTTCGTCCTCGCCGAGCAGCTCGCCAACCAGCTCCGGGCGAGGGCCATCGTCGTTCGCTCGCGAATCGCCACGTCCAGAGGCCACGACACGGCGTTCATCGAAGCCGCTTCCGAACTGTTGAGCATCGAGCGTCTGCTCGTGCTGCGACTGCGCGGCGCGGGTCCCCAGCTCAGCTCAGTGGGTGGACTTCCGCAAGGACTCAGCGTGAGCGCGCTGGCCGAGCTCCTCGAGAGCGATATCGATCTTCGGTGGCGCGCCGCCGCTCGCAGCAACGATCCCATCGCGAACGCGGTCTACCTCAGCGTGCCCCGAGCTCTCGTAGAAGCGCGCAGCGCCAGCTGGTGGGGCGCCCCAGACGTCGTGACCTGGCAGGGCCCCCCGGAGACGGCGATTCGCGAGCACATTGGCTGGCTCACGACCGAGACGCCTGGCGCTTATGCGCCACCACGCATCGAAGAGCTCCGGTTGTTCGGACGCAGCGTCCTTCCGGCGCTCGTCAATGAGGAGCGTATTGGACCATCGCCGTGGCAACGCGCCGTCGCTGCGCGACTGGGGTATCGTTTCGCGCACGTGACCCGATCGGACGCTTGGGGGCTCTTCGAACCTGCCGGCCCGGCGCGCGCTGGGCACGCCACGATCATCGTCCGGCAGCGGATAGCGACGGCGCTCGGCACCGAACCCCGCATCCTGGTCGAGGTCCCGGCGCCCCGCTGGGAGGAGGGTATCGTGAATGCGTCTCTGGCCCTCTTTGCAGGGCTTCGGGCAGAAGCCGTCTTGTTGGCCGGAGCCTTACCCAATGCCGCGCCGGGCGGGGAGGCGGACATGCGCCGCAGACAGAGCGTGCAGTCCTACTATCAGCACGCACACGAGGTCTGGCTGCAGGCAGGAAGGCACGCCGTCGGGGTGCGCGGGCTCGCGGCGGACGGAAGGGCCGAGGCGGACGCCATGGTCGCGTTCCAAGCCCCCGAATCGAGCCCTTTGGCGGGCCCCGCCTGGACGCGCACGGTGGTGCGAGTGTTGAAGGACAATGCCCTCAGCCTTGGCGTCGTCGACGGGGGCCTCGAGACCGCTGCCTATTCGGGCCTGGGGAATCCTGCGATGAGCTACGCACACACCTTCGCTCAGGACCAGATGATGCTCGTCTGGCTCTCGGCCGATGCCAGGGGCGTCCTCTCGGGAGTGCGCGATCACCCGCTGACCGCAGAGCGCGTCGCTCGTCTAGGAGAGCGGGTGCGCGAAGTCCCCGTCGGCGAGACGGTCGTCAGGTGGGCAAGATGTCGACAGCGCCCCGAGACGGCGCAGGAGCGAGCCAGCTGCGAGTGGGTGGGTCCGTGCAGCAGCGACGCGCCAGCCCGGGCGCTCTTCGAGTACGCCCAGAGCAATAATCCCTACGACCTGATCTACGCCTTGTCCCCTCGATCGGGCTGTCGTGCCGTCGTCGTGCGCGACGTGGAGTCGAGGCAGTTGTGGGGGGTCGTTCCGACAGGCTCACGCATCGTGGCGGTACCCCTGCGGGGGCAGCCGGTTGGGTCGACGCCGGGCGTGATCACCGAGCCAGAACGGGTCGAGGGCGCCCTCTCCCTCGGCCTCACGGCGCTGACGGTGGAGATGGAATCATGATCCGTTGGCTCCTGGTTTTCGCCACTGTCTTTGCCATGGGCGCAGCCATGTGGTCCATCAGGGGTTATCGCGGGGACCGCAGCGCAGCCGACGAGATCCTCGCCTATGAGCTGTCGTCCCCGGGTGGCGTGACAACGCTCGTCGCGGGCGGCACCAAAGAGATAGTGCTCACCTCCTGGCTCGTGATGCCACCCCAGAGCAAGCACAACCCCTTCGAACGCTACGGATACGAGCTCAGCGTGCAGCTCGGCGTCGGCGCCGGGACCCCGTTGATCGAGCGGCGGTTCGAGCTGACGAGTCGCATCAGTGGAGATCCGCAGGAGCCACTCTCCAGCGGAGAGTTCGCCGCGCGCCTCGCCGACTCGGACGATTGGGTGACAGACGGGCGAACGACACGGCTGAATACGGCCGAGCTCGGCAATCGAGCGGCGAAACTGAGGGTGTGGGCGCCGGGGGGAGCAGCGGGCAGGGTACTGGTGCGCTTGTCCTACGAGGAGGCACGCGGCGATATCGCCCGAGCCATCCTCGAGCGAACACTCTTGCCCGAGCAGCGACGCCGAATGGTCAGCAAGGCCTCTGCGCTCGGTTTCGACGACCTGCCAGCTACCGAGCGGCTCCGAGTGCTCGCGACCTGGGGCCGCCGCCTGACGGCCGAAGGCCGTAGCGGTCGCGACTTCCGCGTGCAACGACTGCTGATCGGGGACTTCCGTGCAGAGCTCGAAGACGAGGAAGAACCCGCGGGGTTGGAGGTGGGGCCCGGCCTCAAGGCAGCCATCAACTTCAAAGGCCCCGCCGAGCTCGACGTCGAGGGAAGCCCTGGCAGTGCCGTCTTCCTGGAAGAAGATGCCACCGTGGCACGATCCGAGCGCCTCGGCTCGAGCGGGAGGGTGCGCTTCACGCTCCCTGGGCAGGGACCACGGTCGGCACTGATCTGGACCGAGAATCCAAGTCGCCTGCGGTTCATGCTGGGGCAGGAAGCTCGAGGCCAGCTGCTCGGCAAACCAGGCGTCGAGCCCCGAGGAGATCGCGTCGAGGTGACGCCAGACTACCGGTTCCAGCGCTTTTGGCAGCTCGCGAAGGATGACCCGATCCGCTATGACCTGGCCGAAGGTCAGGATCGAGTCGGGGTGACGGTGCGGGGCCTCGCAGCCAGGGACGCCATCGAGGCTCCGATCCGCGTCACCGTCCACTGGGAGGGCAACGTCGAGACGACCGATTCCGATGAGGTGGTCACCGCCCTGCCTCTCTCGGGCTTGGCATCGACTCCGACCCTGAGCGTCTCCGAGCCGGTGCGATTCGTCCTGCTACCCCCACCCGGGGCGACGGCCGTGTCGTTCACCGGGAGCCCGTCGTCGGCGATCGCCGTATGGACGCTGGAGCCGTTCGTCTCCGCATCGAAAACGGACCCAGCGTACCCCGAGCAGCTCGGGGACGGGCGGGAGTGGCAAGACGCCCCCAGCGAGCAGCGAGCCACCGCGACCCTGCTCCCCACGCGGGCGCTGGGCTTGCTGAAGACGGACCGAGCGCTCTCGGTGAAGATACAACCCCACATCCAGAAGGCCCAGCAGAGTCTTGGCCCGCGTATCGTCGACCGGGTCATCAGGCCATCCCACCCCGCCACGACGCGCCGACTCTACCGAAACAGTTGGCACGCTGCGGGCACCGTGTTTCCCGAGAATGCTTGGCATTGGCTGCCCAGCGACGAACCCAGGGGCGTCCGTGTCGCAGGGGAGGGCCCACGTGCGGGGCGCATTCCCCTGGTCTACCGCACCTGCAGCGAGCAGCTGGGCGAACTGCTGCGGGTGACCGTAGACGGAGCCGTCGTGCGGGAACGGCGCCTCCGCACCACCTCCGGATCCCTGCTCGTGCAGGCGAGTCCTGGCCCCCACGAGCTCCGTGTCCTTGGCGCTGGGGCATGCGGCACCGTGCTGGTGGGCGTTGCGCCCGCTTCGAGCGGCACGGTGTTGAAGGCCCAGCTCGTTCACGAGCTGACTCGTGAACGGCCACTGCACCTTCCATTCACCCGCCGTCCCGGAGAGCTGACAAGCATCATCCTCCTCGTCACAAGCGAGGAGACCCCCGCTCTGTACGCGCTACGTTTCGCGATCGATCCCGGAAGAGAGACGCCACGCCGCGGAGTGTTCCTGCAGCGCATCACCGAGCACCAAGGGAACCTGCAGGGGACCACGGCTGGGCAGGAGCGCGCCAGCCTCTGGGAGGCCGGCAACCCCATCGACCCCCGTCATCCGACGGACTTCGTCGCGCGTAGCCGCATCGCGCTCGGAGACGATCTCGCAGAGGGCAAGCACGAGCTCGTCTTGCGCTCGGCATCCACGAGGCCGCTGTGGGTGCGCGCGGTCTTGGTGGGACGTATCCTCCAGCACCCAGGGAGAACGCAATGATGAGACGCTGGCAGGGACCTGCCCTCGCCACCCTCGGCTTCGTTTGGATGACCTCCTGCAGCTGCGAGCGTGAACCCGGCTCCGACTGCCCCGCGGTCTCGCCAGGGGCCGCTGGCGCGGCAGGAAGCTCCGCCCTCCGTCTGTCCGACGAGCTGAGGGAAGCCCGAAACCCGACCGCTGCGCGCTTCCTGGCGCCGTCCACGGCGGAGCTCGGGGCCTACGGGGAATGGGTCGGCGCGGTCGCGAAGGCAGCATGGTCCGACACCTTGCCGGTCAGCACCCCGCCATCTGGCTTCGAGGGCAGGCTCGGCGACAGTGGGCGACTCTGGGTACTTCGAGAGCGCAGCACGGCCAAGCGTGGGGCAGGTTTTCTCGTCATCCGCCCGAGCGCCCGCAGCCGTCTCATGATCCAAGCGCCCCACTCCTTCTTCGACCAGGGCACGCTAGAGCTCGCACTACGGCTCTTCGATAAGACTCACGCCAAGGCGCTGCTCATCAACACGATGCACCGCGGAGGTCAAGGGGAGGCCGACCAACGCAGGAAGGCCGCGCTGAGCGGCGAGTCGGAGTTCGACGTCGCTCACACAAAGGCCAGTTTCTTCGGCACGGCGCACGAGACCCTCACCGCGCAGGAGGGCCGCTTGCTCACCCTACAGCTGCACGGGTTCAGCGATAGCCGTGCTCCCGATGTCGATGCCATCGTCAGCGCCGCAACCACCAGCGCCGATGCCGCTCGCTTCGCAGCCGCCCTACGGGAGGTCTTCGGCAACAGGGCGGTGCGGCTCTACCCAGAAGAAATCGGCATCTTGGGCGGAACTACGAACACGCAGGCGCGTGTCTCGCGAAAGCTCGGAGCCGGCTTCATCCACCTGGAGCTCTCCAAGTCGGCTCGCGAACGACTACGGGCCGACCCAGAGCTCCAGACGGCGCTCGCTGGGGCCATCCTGCGAGTGTCGGAAGGGCAGAGATGACCGGAGGGGAGCACCGCTCGAGGCAGCCGTCCCGTGCTGCGCTCTGGATGGCCTGCACGGTGGCGGTGCTCTCGCTCCTCAGCGCCCGGACCCTGGCCGCCGAGCGCCACCCAGGACTTGCCTGGACGACGCCAGCCCAGATGCGGCTCACGGCCTGGCGCAACGAAGGTACGATGCCGACGCCGACGGCGGTGAGCGAGCCGAGGGGTCGCCAGCACCTGAGGGGGGACGGATTGCTGCTCGTGCCGGTGAAGGGAGGTGACATTCTACGTTTCGCCGGTGAAGGCGTGCGGGTAGGCATCGCGTCCGGCTTCGGCCCGAATCCGGACACCATCGTGTGGATGCACGAAGAGGTCGATGCGAGCGGCGGCGACCTCCGCGTCCCGAACTACGGGACTCCGCGATTTCTTGCCATGATGGCCAAGCCGCACCAGGAGGGTTGGGGCCAGGTCTGGATTGCAGCCCGCCACGAGAACCCCATGGTGTGGTACCGCCTGGACGAGGCGGTGGCCCACTTCGCGGCATCGGGGGCAACCCTTCCCGCGGCGCCGTATCCCGCCGAGGATGCGGCCCCCATCCTCAATTGGTTGCGGGAGGCGCGAGAGAACCTGCAGGCCCCCGGCTGCGAGGCGTTGCTCCGGGACTACTTGCTGACGCGCTGGCGCGACGAGAGCGCCCGTGTCCGACCCATCGAGCAGCCGTTCTTCGCATCGACCGAGGTGTCCGTGAAGGGTGGGCAGCCAGGCGCGTCCTTGGCCGAGGTGGACGCCCCCATCCATCAGCGCCGCCTTGCGCGCGCCGGACAACCGCTGCTCATCGAGACCGGCGAAGCCGACGTCGTGTCGGTCTCCATCCGCGTACGGGCCGTCGGACGTACTGTCGTGAGGGTCTTCGAGGCGGATAGCCTGACACAGGAGCTGACCATCGTGACCCCCCTCCGTGCGACGAGCGCCCAGCGCTGGAGCCCAGCGCGGCTCGTGCGCCTGGTGGCGCCCGAAGGCAAACACCTCTCCGTCGAGGTCTCGCGCGGGGAGGCAGCAGTCTCGGCCAGAGGGTTTCGCTTTCAGAGCTCTGTACTGGACCTCGCCGGCATCCGGGCACGCCGAGAGAGGCCCGCGCCAGCAGTCGAGCCGTCCTGCAGCGGAGCCGCTCGACGCCTGATCGAGACCTTGTTCACCGCCGAGCTGTCCAAGACTCGTGGTGCGGTGGACGCGCTGGTTGCCCAGGCGCAGCGCCCCGAAGCCTCCACGGAACAGCGCGCCCTGCTCCTGCAGGAGGCAGTCCGCCTCGGCGCGACCAGGAGCGAGAGTCAGCGCTGGCTCACCGAGCTCTGGGAGGCAACGAACGCGACGAGCCGCCGAACGGCGACGGTCTTACGGCGCGCCGCCCTCGAACCCGTGGCGCTCGCGCGCAGACAGCGCTTCGACGCTCTCGCCCTTCCGCTGCTCGAGAGCTCAGCGAACGGCACCGTAGACGGCGAGGAGAACCTGGCCCTCGAAGCGCTCATCGGCATGGTTTCGCGCCCAGAACACGACGGCAGAGTGGCGGTCGCGGAAGCGGCCGAACGCTACGCAGCGGCGGGCGCCCGCCAGGACCGTTGGCGTGATCTGTCGCGCAACACCTGGCAGCGAGCCGCGCCTTGGAACAACCTGAAGCCCCTCGGCACCGTGACCCACCTGACACGCTACGTGCCGGTGGACCCCGACGAGCCAGGCAGCGCGCTGTGCGCCTCCAGCGGTTCCATGGGGGTCCGGTGGCTGGAGCTGCGCGAGCACGAGACGATAGACGTTGCGGGGCGTGGTGGCTCGCACACGAGGGTCCGCTTCGCGGCGGACCCGACGCTGAGTCCTGCGGATACGACCATCGAGCTGGACGGGACGCCTATCGTGCTCCACGCCGGAGCCGGTCTGAATGCTTCGGCCGCGGTAAGGCCCGGTATTCGGCGGTTCAAGACCTCGCGAAGGGGCGTGCTCGCTCGGATCCCCACGGAGGAAAGGCTTCCCTGTGCGAGGCTCCGCGAGGCCGTACGTTGGGCAGTAGTGCACGACGAAGCAGTCTTCCAGGTGCCGCTGGGGGATGCGATGACGGTCGCCAGCATCATCGTTTCGGAGGCTTGGCTCGATACCCCGACCACCCTCCGCATCCGGGTCGGTGACGCGTACTACGAGGCATGGGTGCGCCGCGGCGCGACAGGCGCCATGGAAGTCCCCGTCCCCGGCGGGGTGACAGAGGTGGCGGTGCGCGCAGCCACGCCGCAACTGGTCCGAGTTCGCGCGCGTTTGGCGCCGCGTCCGCGCCCGAGCTCCCCGACGCTGCCGAGCCCAGAGCCCTCCGCAGAGGAGGCAGCGTTGACCGATGCCCAGCTGGTCGACAGGGTACGCACCGCGACCCAGGCACTACGCGCCGCGCCGAGCGACGCAAGGAGGACCGAGGCGCGCCTGCTGCGGATCCAATGGTTGGAGCGTCTCGGCTACCGCGCCTACGCGAGAGCCGATCGGCGCAGACTGCCGGGCAACGTCGTGGCACCCCCAGCCCCCCGGAGGCGCGTCCGGGGCTGCGCCGTGAGTCTTCCCCCGGGCAGCCCCGTCGTGCAGCCCCTTGGACTCGTCCCTCGAATCGCGCCGCTACCCAATCCGGAGGGCGCCGCCGCCGGGCAGCTGCGGACGCTCCTGGAGGCCCGCTCGAGGGGGGAGTCGCCAGCAAACACCCTGCGCAGGCTCCGCCCTCTGGCAGCAAGTTCGAGCACCGTCGATGCCCTACTGCTCGCCATCCTGGCAGAGAGACAAAACGAGCTCGCCACGGCCGCCGCCGCCTTCGAACGTATTGGGCGCGCCCACGGCAGCGGTGCCGCGCTGGCACGTGCCGCGACGCTGCGCGCCGATCTGGCAAGCAGTGAGCAAGACCCGAAGCATGCGCTCACCGCCTACGTCTTGGCAAGGGACGCTTCCGAGCTAGAGGAATCCGCAGTCGAGACGCTCGCGCGCCTCTCCAAGGCCGTCCGTTGGCAGAACTTGTCGCCGGACCGCAGCGCGGGAAGCGCCTATGTGTACACCCGGCAGGGCCTGCGGCTGGAGGCCTCGCGGGGTGAGCTGGTGCGCCGCGCGCTGCTCGACGCGCCAGACGACGCAGCCGTCGGCGGTGCCAACGGGATTGGAGCGATCGTCAAACGCTTCGAGCACCCCACCGCCAAGATAGAGGGCGCGTGCCACGCACTCAGCGGAGCTCGCGAATCGTGCGCCCTGGTCATCGAAGTGGATGGCAAACCGGCGCCCTGCCTGCCCGGCGATGCCGCGCCCCCTGGCGTTACGGCAGCGCCGGTTCGTTGCTTCGTCGCTCTGCCGAAGAACGCGACGAAGCTGCGGGTCCTGGCTTCCGCTGGCAGCCAAGCCGTCCTCTGGGCGCGGGTCTCCTCGGTCGCGGGTCACCAAGAGGCAGAGGACTCTCCCGCGGAGACGCTGGTGCAGTGGACGGAGATCGATGCCGCCCGCGGATTCCAAGCCGCCCTCCTGGGCCCGACCGTCCTTCGCATCTCTGCTCGACGTCGGATTGGTAAAGGCCAGCACCTGAGGGTTGCCGTGCAGGAGATTGGTGGGGAGAGACGGGTAGTACGGAGGGATCTGACGCTTCCCGAAGCCGCTTCCGGGCGAGCCTTCATACACCCTTCGCGCGAGCCACTCACGGATTACAAAACCACCTACTTGACGGTGCCGCGGAGTGGCCGGCATCGGCTCACCATTGGGACCAGTGAGGGGCGCGCCTGGGTGCGGGTCGCCTTGGCACGCGCCGTCGCCTTGCCCCCGGCCCCGCCCCCCCAATCCCCGCCCCAAGCAGGCACGGCAGCAGTCACGAACGGGACGACGACCCTGCGCCCCATCGTCTACTCGGTGGCTTGGGAGCGTCCCGTCTACCCGCTCAGCCTTTCCGCCGAGCTTCGGCAGGTCTACGACGACCTGACGGACGCGGATGAGGGCACCCGCGATGCCTACACCGAACTGGCTCTCCATGGCCGCCGCCGCCTCGGAGCGCAGGCACTCTGGCTCCGTGCGGGCGCTTTCCTCCGCCTTCGGGAAGGCCCCCCCACCTGGGGAGGGCGAGTGAAGCTCTTGCGCGCTCCCTCTGGCGACCTGCCAGGCGTCGAGCTCGGCGCACGGGTGGCATATCAAGAGTTCGAATCGACCTGGGCCGCCGGGCTTCTGGGTTCGGCCTCGCTGTACCGGCCCATCGTGACGGGGCCGACGACGAAGCTCGCTCCGAACCTGACCCTGACCTACCGCCATGCAGACTTCGACGCCAACCACGAGCCGGGCGCAGACAGCGACGTCTTCTCGATCTTCGCGGCGCGGCGTAGGCAATCCCTCGACGTCGCGCTGCCCCTGCACCATCGCCCCTTCGTCGACATGCTGAACAGCTATGGCATCGAGGCACGCACGCTCCCAACCTTCGATGGCCTCGACTATGTTCAAGCGGCAGCCCAAACCCGGGTCATCGCCGGATCTGGGGCGGCGCCGCTCGTTCGCTTGCGGGTCGGTGCGAGCTATCGTCTGGCCTCGCCGCTACGGCGGGACCCCTTCTTGAGAACGTCGGTCGCCCCTTCGGTGACGCTGTGGCAGTGGTTGGGACGCCAAAGCCGTCTGTCCGTGCGCGGCGACGCCACCTACTTCGTCGATTTTCCTGCCAGTACTGGCGCAGCCAGCCGAGTTGCCGGATTCCTGATGGTCGCCTTCGATGCCGTGGGCGGTCGCGGGCTCGTCGATTTCACGCCCTCCGAGCGTCCCTTCACTGAGCGAATGGAAGAGGACTCACCGCCCGCGGACCGCGATCGCCTAGGGAAGACTCCCTACTGGGAGGAGAACGAATGATCCGGGACGTGCTGGAATCCACACGCCAAAGGATCGCCCTGGCGCTCCCCGAACGCGACCGACGAGCCCGGGCGCGCGTTCTGGACCACCTCTCTCTGCGCACCTTGGCTGCAACGGATGGCTTGCTCGAGACCACGCCCGCCCTCGTCACGGCCCTCTTGCGTACGGCAGCAGAGTCGCGTTCGGCACTCCTCGAGCTCGAGCAGACCAAACAGTCGTTCGTGGCTGCCTGTGCCGCAGCAAAGACGCCTGACCGCCTCAGGGGAGTGCTCCTGAGCTTCCTCGAACACCACGAAAGCGCGGGGGTCGACCACGTGAAGGACCGCGCCGCCCTGCGGCGCTGGCTGGACCAGGACGCGCTCATCGATCGGATCGCTGTGCGGATGGCAGACCTCGTCGACGAGATCGAGGTCGCCTACGTCGCTGCCACCGAGCTCTCCAGGTCGCTGCGCGGGCGAGAAGTCATGGCACTCCAAGCGGAGGCGCTCCTGGAGCTCGCGTTCCAGATGGTCGAAACCCGCGGCGCGGAGATCCTGCGGGTGGCGCCGCTGCGGTTCACTGGGGCGTTGATCCGCTGCTACGAGCCGAGCGAACGCTTCATCGTCCTGGGCCTAGCGCGCCACCGCGCGGTAAAGGAGCTGGCGTCGAACGGCCTGCTCGACTGCTGGTCACGCATCGCCGCCTTCGAGATCCTAGGCGCGTCGGCGCCGGACGACTGCTTGGCTCTCATCAACGCGCAGCTGATGGAACAGGGTGGCCGCGACGGCATGGTCGTCAGGAACAACTTGTTGAGGCTCGTCGGTGAGCTCGCGATCGGGACACCCGGCAAGCTCCGCGTGCTCTGGCAAGCTCAGGACGACCCCAGCGAACACGTTCGACAGGGTTTGGCTCGTCAGCTCGGCACCCTGACGGGTCGGGCATCGGCGCGGCGCATGGCCAAGCTCGTGGTGAGCGATCCGTCGCCGCGTGTTCGCGCCTTCGCAATGAGAGAGCTATCGCGCCGCGCCATGGGGGATTTCGAAGCAGCGCGGGTCTTCCTCGAGGTTCTGAGCGAGGCAGCACCGCGGCTCGCCACCGAACCCGGAGCGGTCTCCGTCATCGAGATCCGGGTGCTGTTCAACGAGCTGCGCCATCAGCTGAGCGCTCGTGGCGGCGCCGTGGATCCTCACGAGGTCGTCAAACTCCTGCAGCCCGTGCTCACCTCGGGGCTACTATCTCTCGACTTCCTCGAAGAGGCGGCGTTCATCATCATCCAAGCTGAAGTGTGCGCCAGCCCGCGTCTTCTCGAGCTGCGCAACTTGCTCCATGACGAGATCCGCAACCTGGCGGAGGGGCAAGAACGAGAGGTTCAACTGTTGGCTCACGTCACCCTCCGCGAGCTGGAGCGTGCACTGCTGGCAGCGGCGCGGGGCGGGCTGCCCGTCGCGGTGACGCACCATCGCGGAGACACTTGTCGCCTGACCAAGGGCGAGCGGCGCGCGACAATGGCATGGCGGGTGTTGAACGAGCTCCGGACCCCCGCACCGGACAAGCGCGAAGCCTTTTCACATACGACTGGCCGCTACGACATCGCAGAGATCGTGGTCCCACCGTACCAGATGGGGGAAGTGACCCCGACACGCGTCCCGGGAGAACGACGGCAGATCGAAGCGATACGGAGCTGGGGGGTGTTCCTGCCGCGGGTGGACGATTTTCTGGCGGCGTTGCGGATCCGCTCGGGACGTCGCAGGGTCGTCACCAGCTTCGGCACGGTGGTGGTGATAGCCCCTCAATCACGGTGGGGGAGGACGAGAGCCCGCGTTCGAATGATCCTCCACTACGCTCGCCTGGCGCGGCTCCGGGAGGTGGCGCTCGCCGGTGGAACGCCGAAGGAGCGGCGTCAATTCGCGAACGCCATGCGAGAGCTCGGGTTCTGCCTGGATTGGGAGCACCAGAAGGGGAGCGTGGCCGATTCAGCGCCTTATGAGGTCGCCACCCCCGCCGTGGCGCGCTACTTCGGGCTCGCGTTCTTGCCCGAGCTGCCCTCTTGGGTCGACGAGATCTTGAACGAGACCCTCCGCTCCACGGGGAACACAGCGTGGCACCTGGCTCTCGTGGTCTGGCTCATGCTGAGCTACATGGTGCTGCGAGGGGCATGGATCCGAGCCCGAACCGAACGAGCACGGGCGCGCATCCCCATTACCGTGGGTGGCTGGGGCAGCCGCGGGAAGAGTGGCAGCGAACGCATCAAGGCTGCCCTGTTCCACGCCCTGCGCTACGACACCGTCGTCAAGACGACCGGCTGCGAGGCCATGTTTATCCACGCTCGCCGCGACCAGCCTGCCCGGGAGATCTATATCTACAGACCGTATGGCAAGGCGACGATCTGGGAGCAGGGCAAGCTCCTGAGCTACGCCGACGAGCTCAACGCTCAAGTGTTTCTGTGGGAATGCATGGCCTTGAGGCCGCAGTTCGTGGAGCTACTCGAGCACGAGTGGATGAAGGATGACGTGACGACGCTGACCAACGCGTATCCGGACCACGAGGACGTGATGGGCCCATCGGGTGAGGATGTGGCCAGGGTAATCGGCTCCTTCGGCTCGCGGCGCGGGATCGTCTTCACGGCGGAGCAGGAGCTCCTGCCTATCATCGAGGAAGTCGGCCGGAGCCACCAGAGCACCGTGCACGCGGTATCGGAGATCGATGCCGAGCTGCTCCCCAGAGACCTCCTCGATCGGTTCCCCTACGCCGAGCATCCTCGGAACATCGCGCTCATCTTGGCGATGGCTGAACACTTCGGGATCGATCGCGAATGGGCGCTCGTGAAGATGGCAGACCACACCGTGCCGGACTTGGGGGTCTTGAAGACGTATCCGACGATCGGGTACCGGCGTCGGCTCCTGACGTTTTCGAACGGCATGAGCGCCAACGAGCGGGCGGGCTTCATGTCCAATTGGCGGCGCCTCGGCTATGACCGTATCGACATGGATGCCAGCCCCGAGTCGGTCATCGTGGCCGTCGTGAACAACCGCGCGGATCGCGTGCCACGTTCGCGGGTTTTCGCAGAGCTACTCACGCGCGATGTAGCCTGCGACCTGATCTGCGTGATAGGCAGCAATGTGGCGGGCATGGGCTCCTTCATCGAGGAATCGCTCGATGAATGGCTGGAAAGCGTCGGCCTGGGTGATGGCAGCCGCGACGAGGCTCACGCCATGCTGGAAGGGCACTGTGCACGGGTTCGAGTGCTCCGCCAGCACGCAACACTGACGGCCCGCATCAGCCTCGTACTGGGCGCCAGCGGGTTGGACGGCGCGCAGCAGGAGAAATACGTCACGGCCCTTGCCGCGGCGACGGCGACGGCGAGCGATCGAGACCCCCTCCTCGCGGAGGTGGCCACCGAGATCGCCGCATCGGCGCCACGCGAACTCGAAGGCGCCCTCGGCCCCGACGACTTCGTAGACGCCATTCGGCAGCTGATTGCCGCTTACATGGAGGCGTGCGAACAGCGCGGTCGAATCCTGGAGCAGATTGATGCCGGACAGCAGGCGGAGGCCGAGAAGTCCATGCGAGCTTGGTTTCGCCAGGTATTCTTGCGGCGAGTACAGCTCGTCATGAACTACTACGCAACCGGAGACCAGGTCATCGACCTGTTCACGAGGCGGGTTCCGCCAGGGCACCACGCTCGGGTGCTCGGATGCCAGAACATAAAAGGAACCGGATTGGACTTTGCGTACCGGTGGGTCTCCGTGGGACAGGTCGACGCAGCCCTGACTCGCCTCGAGACGGATCCCACGACGCGGGGAGAAAGCATCGGATGGCTCGCGAGCCATGCAGACTGGGGACTGCTGGACGCTCTGGACGCCGTGCGGCGCCTGACGGTTCTCCGCGAGTCGGGCTCACCGGAGTGGGTACCTGATCGGGCACAGATCGAGATGCTCCTGCAGAACGCGCAGCAGATCCTCGATCGCAAGCTATCCCGCCTCGCCAAAGCTCCGAAGCAAAGCTGGGTTCAGAAGCTGCTCGGTCGCATCGAACCCTTCGTGGATCATCTCGATGCGATTCGACGCCAGAGGAGAGCAACGAGGATCATGAGGGAGCTTTTCGCGTTGCGCGTCAGCCAGGGGCGCGCCGCGCTCCTGCTGCGCGAGGTCACCGACCGTGGACAGGGCGGTTGGCTCGCCCAAGACTTCGACCGCTGGCTGCGCAGACGTACTGCTTGGTTCGGGCGCTCCGCGCCGGTGCATCGCGATGCGCGACGGGCCGTGGACGGAGAGCAGCACGCTCGGTCGAGCATCGCCAATCCCCTCTCCAGCCTCGGAAACGGCACCGTCGTCCCAAGCGCGTCGTCGTCCTCAGCGGGGGCTAAGAACCAGGAACCGGCGCCACTTTGACAGAGCCTGGACCGGCCCCTTGGCGCTACTGCGCCAGGTGCGGTCGCGCTTGTGCGCGTAGTCCATTTCCAGTCCGCGTTGCTAGGGAGCGTCTTCAAAGGAGGGATTCGAGCCGAAGCGTCGCACCCGACAACGAGCCACTGCTCGGTATCGTCGATGCCCTATTACCGCGCGATCCACGGCTCGCTCAACCAGGTCGAGGGCTATCTGCCGCTTCGCCCGATACACAACACTGTCTGGGACATGGGCAGCACGACAGCGCGTGCTGTCCTTTGCCCAGCTCTCGGGTAGATACTAGATCCATGTCGACGGGCAGTTCCATTCTCCGCGTCGCTACCGTCAGGCTGACGCCGATCTGGCAGTTCGTCGTCTTGCCTGCCGAACCCGTGTCGTCTCACTCTGCGCCCCAGAACTCGGCCGATCCGCTCGAACTACTCCGTCAGCCGTTCCTCGCCCTCCTTGCTTGCGATACTCGCCATACCCCCTGCTCACACTTCTCAGCAAACTTGGCCAAGTACTCGGGGTAGTAGCACTAGACCGCGAGGCTACGAGCTCACCTCGCCCCGTTGGGCTTGGACTGTGATGTGACCCTACGGAAGGTGCAGGGGCGCCTCGCCTCGCGGATTCCCATTGCACACTTCCCTCCCGGGAGTAAATTATGCTTCCGGCTACGGTGGCACAGCGGCAGTTTAAGGGGTCTCTCTGAAGCTGGGGGTCTGAGATGTGGATTTGGTTGCGTTCTTTGGGTGCGCAGAGGACTCGCTTGGCGAGCTTACGAGGCGTCGGTCTGCGGGGCAATGCGCGTACGCTCCGTCCTCTCCTCGCTCTCCTGGGACTCACTCTGCTGCTCGCGGGAGTCACCGCGGGCTGTCACGACTCACGCAAGAAAGGGCATGTAGCCGAGGAGCCCGAGCCCGCGGAGGAACCTGAACCCGCGGGGGAATCGCTTCGTCTGAGGGTCCTCGATGACAGTGGCGAGAGGGTCACTCACTTCGCCGCGATCGTCACCGACGCTCGCGGGGAGGTACTCAGCTATTCTTGCGGCCTTGGGGCAAAGCCGGTTGCCGGTGCGGCCTGTGACGCGGACGGGCTGGTCATCAGACGTTCCGCGGAACAACTCACCGCAACACTAAAAGCACGGGGATACGGCTTCTGGAACGGACGTCTCCAGTGGGGCGGTGCTGGCGCGGCGGGCAGTGCTGGCGCGGCCGGCGGTGCTGGCGCGGTGGGCGGTGCTGGCGCGGTGGCGGGGAGTGGCTCTGCGGACAGTGAGAGAATCGTCGAGATTCGGCTTTCGGCTCTCCCTGAGTTCGAGGTAACGCCAGACTATCAAACTGGGTTTTTCTCTGACACGGGCCGCGAGGAGTTTGAGTCTGCCGCGGTCGTGCAGAACACGGAGCTTGGGCGCACTGAGGTCGTCAAGTTCTTCATCGCGGATCTCCCCACGACACCAAAGGTGTACTTTCAAAACACGAAAAGGCACCCAATCCACTATACCTTCGCGCGTGATGTCTTGGGGAGGGCAGGCACAGCGGCAGAGTTCGAGACCACTACGTACCATGGACCAGACCGCGAAGCCCTGGCTGGCTCCCTGCTTCGTCGCCCCTCCGTACGGGCGCCCAGCGCGGCCCTGGGTGGGGAGCTCCACGCACCAATATCCGTCACGTTCTTCCCCAGCGACGACCTGACGCCTGAGCAAGCGCTGCTAGCGCACCGGCTCATCGAAGAGAGGATTGGTTTCGCTGCACTCGAAGGGGGCGAGGAGCGGGTCGTCTACGAACCTGCGGGAGTCCAGCAAGAGACTGAGCTCTCGGAAGCCGAGCACTCCTTTGCGCAGTGGGGCAGCCTGTGGGTGACGGTAAAGGAAATCTATGGCGGGTTGACGACTCAGCTTCTCAACCCGGGCCTAGCCTACGGGACTCTACGGCTGATGAGCCCGGAGGAGCTCCGTACTTCGGTGGTCTCATTCACGGATGTGCTTCTGCTGACGCGCCTTCCTGCCCAGCTACCCATCGTCGCCGGCACCATCACTGAGGAGCTGCAGACTCCACTGGCACATGTGAATGTCGCAGCGCGAACACGCGGCACCCCGAACCTGGCGCTGAGGGAAGCCTCCACCGACCCGAGGATAGAGCCCTATATCGGCAGCTTGGTGCGGTTCGAGGTGGGAGACGGTACGTTCTCTATCACGAGTGCGTCGCAACAGGAGGCGGAGGAGTATTGGGCAACCCAGACAGGTACAACACGAATTCCCGACTACGATGATACGACCACGGGTCTACCGGGCTTCGATGATGTCGGTTTCAGTGATTCGGTCATGATTGGCGCCAAGGCTGCCAACCTCGCGGAGCTCTCCCAGCTCCTGGGCGCGCAGGCACCAAGGGGTTTCGCCGTTCCCTTCGCCTACTACAGCGAGTTCATGACGCATTCCATCGTCACGGAGGAGCTCTGCAGCGCAGCGGAGGCGGATTGTCGGAGCGAAGGTCGGGACGCCGACCCCTGCGAAGGGGCGCTGGCGCTTTGCGCTGCTTCGGCCGACGCCGGGGAGTCGTTCACGAGCTACGCGGGGCGCATCCTCGCGGACGACCGCGTCATTGCCGATTCTGCCATGCGGGAAGCGGCGCTCAACTGCCTGCGCCACATGATGCGCAATAGCCCGGTCCCCGAGGCATTCGCGAGCCTGCTTGACGCGCGCGTCTCGGAGGTCTTCGGGACCGCGAAGGTGCGCATTCGCTCGAGCACGAACTCCGAAGACCTTGAGAGCTTCAGCGGAGCCGGGCTCTACGAATCGGTGTCGGCGAACACGGACGATCAGGGAGCACCTTCAGCCGAGATCCGTAAAGTGTGGGCCTCGGTCTGGAACTGGCGGGCCTTCGAGGAGCGGGCCTTCTGGAGCATCGACCACAGCGCCATCCGAATGGGCTGCGCGGTGACGGAGTCGTTCCCGGATGAAGCGGCAAATGGTGTGCTCATCACACAGAACATAGCGGAGCCGACCACGGCGGGAATGTATGTGAACGTCCAGCTTGGGGAGGTTTCCGTCACCAATCCCACCGACGGCTCGCTCCCTGAGGCTTTCTCGATCGTTCCTGCACCGGATGGCGGTGTACAGGTATTGCGCCAGCGGCTATCCAGCCTCTCGCCGGCCACCTCCTTGATGTCCGACGAAGAGGTGGCGGAGCTCTTCGCTGCTGCCAGGAAGGTGCAGACCCACTTCGCGCCCCTGTACGGGGAGACGCCGGACAGGCTGGCCCTCGACATCGAATTCAAGCTCAACCAACCGGACCGTTCATTGATTCTCAAGCAAGCACGTCCTTACACGGCGTTCTGACGTAAGCGAAAGGTGCGCAGACGGCATGAGTAGCTCCAAGCATCTGTTTCTAATCATTTCAGCCTCTCTTGGAGTCATTGGCTGCGGAAGTAGTTCAAGCTCCTCCGCGGAGGGCGGCCGCGGCGGCGCCGGACCGCTTGGGGGAACAGGAAACCCTGGCGGAGCCACAGCGGGAGCGGCGCATGGGGGAAGCGAGCCGGGTCACGCTGGGACGACGACTGACGCGGGCGGAAGCGCCGGTGCCGCGGGCGGCGACGGGGCGGGTGGCTCGGCGGCGTCGAGCGGCGGCAGCAACACACACCTTGGCGGAGCGACGATGGGCGGCTCCGAAGCGGGCGGCGCGCCGACGGGAGGGGTATCCAGTGGAGGAACTCAAACAGAGGGCGGGGCCCCGGCAGGGGGTGGCGCGTCGACGGGCGGGAATGCGTCGGCAGCGGGCGGCAGCACATCGCCGTCCGGTGGTTCATCCGCGGGCGGCAGCACATCGCCGTCCGGCGGCTCATCCGCGGGCGGCGGCACGTCGCCGTCCGGCGGTTCATCCGCGGGCGGCTCCTCAACCGGGGGAGCAAGCTCGGGCGGCAGCGGTCCCGGTGGTGCCGGCACCGAGCCTCTCGGGTTCAACATTCAGCCAGCCGTAGCTCGGAGCATCTACTGCGAGTCGTTCGGAGGGGACATCACCCTTTTCGACGCCAATTGGATATGCACGTTCGACTACGAGGACCTCCACGGCTTCGTCTACCTGGTGGCCACAATCGAGGACTGCGAGTCACCGCTTGGTGTTCCGCCCTATTCGACAACGTTGGCGCAGATCTCCATCAATGGCACGGTCGAGGATCTCGCTGGTGCGACCTACGAGTGGGGCACCCATCACAACGACATCCTGTCGTTCAGCTATGGAGGCAACCAGTACTACTACTACCACTCGTCCTTTGGCTCGGGTTGGCGTTCCTGTCAGAACATGGACTGTCTGCAGGTGAGCGTCGGCGCGACGGGGCGTGTGACCGAGGATGGCTGTACACCGGACCGGACGATTCCCGTCGTCTGCTCTTCGGTCGACGCGGACGGTCACTACGACGACTTGACCTTGGATCCCTTCGAATGGTGTGCAGGCGACCCGAACCATTGATTGGCGGCAACCCTGTTCATGCGGGGTTTAGACGACCTACCCGGGATTGCCAGACGTCTGCTCCGTCGTCGTGAGATCAGCGGCAGGGCTCGACGAGTCCGATCCTTCCCCGGACTGAACCCGTCCGGCCTTGGCCGTTTCAATGATCATCCATGCCAGGAATTGGAGCAGTCCCGAACACCCGAACTTGTTACTGAGACGCTGAGCGTGAGTGCGCACCGTCGAGTAACTGCAGCCCATTCGGAACGCTGCCTCCTTGAGGTGTACTCGAGAGAGAATGAGCGTAATGAGCTCCTCTTCCATCGGACTGAGCTGGTGGACGCGGGCAAACTGCGAGACGGGGAACACCGCGTTGACTTGGCTACGCAGGACTCCGTACTCCCCCAGCTCGTCATCACTGCCGCTTCGCACCTCCCAATCCCCCGGAGATCCATGCACGTCATCTGGAGGGCTTGGATCAACTGCCGCACCAGCGCGCTGACGTCGTCCCGTGAATCGATGGCCCATCCTCACGTCCCCTCCCGATGTGCCGCTGAAAATATCATCGAGGCAACTAGCTCGCAAGCCAGAATCGAAGTGGCTTCAGCGGCGGTGAGCCATCGAGCTCAGGGGAGTGCTCCGCGCCTCGTCACGGCGGACGGGTGGATAGCCAGCGACTTGTCAGCGGACGGGTTCGAGCTCCCGGCTAACCATCGCTGGCTCGGCGTCCTTTCCCCCTCGCGGTACCTCCCGGCTGAAGCACGGCTGGCCGTCGGCGCTGAACATACGAGCGGCGGCCCACGCCGTAGAGCTCCCGAAGCTGCTCGAAGCTCTTCGCCCCCGAGTTCGCGGCGATCTTGGCGTGCCCAGTGCACAACAGCACCGGGCGCGCGTCGTACGGCACCTCCACGACGGAAAGATGACTCCGATCCCGCCCGTCCTTGAAATTCGCACAGACCTCGCACAGCGTCGTCATGGCGAAATGCTGCCGCGAGCTCTCACGAAGCGGCAAGTTTTCGGACCCGCCCACCGTCGGAACCATGCCGCCGATGCGAACGAACGACTGGACCATCTCCGGAAGATGGTCCGCAGGCCCTGCTCAGCCCACCAGGCTCCCGACGAACGCCATGTACTCGGGCGGGGCTTGGTCCGGGTGATGGTGGACCATCTTCCAACGCCCGTCCCTTCGCAGCACGATATCCGTGCAGTTGACAGCAAGATCGACGGGATCGCCCGCAGGGTCGTACAGCCGCGACTTGTACACCCCGATGGCATACGCGACATCTCCCATCGCGCAGATCTTCAGCCCGGTAATGCCTCCGATGCCATCACTTCTGTCCTGGTGTCCGCGGTACCCCACAAAGACTTGCGCAATCTCTTCCCAAGTGGCCGATACCTCTTTCCAACCGCGGGCCCAGTTACCGAACGGGTGCACTGTCGTCACGAAGTCGTCGTGGTGCCATTCCTCGGCCATGCGCGCCGTTCCCTCCCCGCGTAGGAGCGCCTCGAGAGCATCATAGAAACGCGAAACGGCTTCTCGAACCTCGCCTTCCAGGTTTGTCATCAACGTGATCCTCCGCATCGAGCGCTTTCGCTCAAGTAACCTCATCGGTGGGGCTGCGACCGAACCGCAACACGGACTCCATGCCACACTCTTTCAGAAGCCGAGTCAATTGCATCTTTGCCAACACATTCTCGGCGTACACCGTACCACCTGAGAGCGGCGCCTCGCTCAGGCACCGCATGAAGTCACGAAGTGCGCTTTGACCTTCCTGCCCCTGTGGCTTCAGCGTCGACAGATCCAAGACCGCGCGGAATGGCAGTCTCGCTGCCCGGCACGCCCCGGCCGCCTCCCGTGAGAACGCCTGAGCCACGCCACCATCCCAATAGCCCCAGCCCTCGATACGTAAGGTTCCTTTCCCTGGAATACTCGTGACGCGGAAGCCCGCATCCCTGGCTCCCGGCTCACTGCAAGACACCCCACGTGGATCCATGTGCTTCTCTCCTAACCCGGCGTAGCCGGAACCAACGAGGCCTTCAGCGGTCGGCCATTAGCCCGAGGCCCGTGCCCCGGATTGCTGATGGCCGATGGCGGGCAGCCATGAGACGTTGGGGAAGAACTCTGCCAAACTTGGCGAAGACTGAACTGCTAAGGGACCAAAGGTGCAGTGTACCCGGGTCACCACCCCGGGTAAAGGGTGGGCTCGGGGGTTTCCGGCAACACGAATGGCGCAGGCGTCCCGGACGCGTTTCGCAGACGTTTGGCATTCTCGCGCGACCGGAAGGACCAGAAATGGCGCCGCGCCATCTCCAGCGAACCATCTCCAGCGAACCATCTCCAGCAGAATGAACAGCCGGGCGCGGGCGCGCTGATCCGCTATCGTGAAACCGTGCGCCCTCTACGTGTCATCTCCTGGAACGTCAACGGAATCCGCGCTTGCGTGCGCAAGGGCATGGTGGATTGGCTGCGGCGCGCGCGCGCCGACATTGTCGGTCTGCAGGAGGTGCGCGCCTTCGCAGTGGACATTCCGGAAGCGATTCGGCGCTCACGTTGGCACACACGCTACGCTCCAGCGGTTAAGCCTGGGTATAGCGGTGTAGCTTTGCTTTCCCGTACCGCGCCCGACGCCGTGGAGGCGACGCTGGCGCCGCGCTTCGACATCGAAGGCAGAATGCTTCTGGGCCGCTATGGCAACCTGCTCGTTTGCTCAGCCTACTTTCCCAAGGGTGATGGTCCCAACCGCGACCTGAGCCGAATCCCTTACAAGCTGGCGTTCTACCGGGCCATGCTGCGACAGTTGGAACCCTTCCGTGCCCGGGGCGAGCGGATCCTCGTCGTGGGCGACTTCAACACCGCGCACAAGGAGATCGACCTGGCTAGACCTCGGCAAAACGTGGAGAATAGCGGATTCCGACCGGAGGAACGGCGCGCCTTCGACAAGTGGATCCGCGCCGGCTGGGTGGACACGTTCCGCGCCTTTCACACGGAGGGGGGCCACTACACTTGGTGGAGCCAACGGCCCGGAGTGCGGGCCAGGAACGTCGGTTGGCGCATCGACTACATACTCGCGAGCGAGGCCGCGATGCCATTCGTACAACGAGCTTTCATCCTTCCCGACGTCCTCGGCAGCGACCACTGTCCCGTTGGCGTAGAACTCGATCCAGCGGCGATGCGATGAGTCGCGCGGGCGCGCGGGGTGGCTTGCGCTCTGCACCGTACGTAGGGCCTCCCTAGTCCCTTACCGGGCAGATTGATGGCGGGGTTGGCAAGACTTGGATGGCTGTTGCCGACTGGTGCAGGCAATCAGCTTTCAGTTCTCAGCCGTCAGCATCTGCGGGAGCACCATTGTGCGGATGTG
>JAEWRL010000135.1 GCA_023398955.1 Pseudomonadota bacterium | reverse complement strand
CGTCGACCATGGAGCTCGACGAGGCCGCCAACGTCATCTCCTACGAGGAGTTCCACCCCTACGGCTCTACGGCATTTCATACCGCACGCGGTGGCGCGGAGGTGAGTGCGAAGAGGTACCGCTACACTGGCAAGGAGCGCGATGAAGAGACCGGCCTTTACTACCATGGTGCGCGCTACTACGCCGCTTGGCTGGGGAGGTGGACCGCGGCAGATCCGCTCGGACTGCGGAAGCCGGGAGAAGCAGATCTCAATGTCTTTGCATACGTGGAGAACCGACCGCTGGTAGCCTCCGATCCATCCGGAACCCAGTCCGCGTTCATCGGGAATCGGAAAGCCGTCACCCCACGTTCTCCCGTCGATGTCCAGACTGACAACCGCGCGGGTGCGCGAGCAACTGACCGTGACCCCCTCGCCGAGGCCGCTCGCCTCCACGGCCGCACGGAAGGACGACTACAGACACTCGGACAAGAGATTCTCGAACTTGGGCAGTCACATCATACTGGCGCCCCAACGCGATTCTGGGACATCGAGCACGTCATGGTCGCTGCAGGGATCACCAGTCCCATCGTAGAGCGAGGTGAGGAAGCCGAATCGTACGTTGAGGCCGGCCTCGCTGAAGCCGGCACCGATGACTACTGGCATTCTACCGTACTCGAGCGAGCTATAGAGAATGACATCATTACGAGCCGAGCCGATCAGGACCAGTTTCTCCGCATCGCTGAGCAAGAGCGTTCCAAGGTCGTTCTCGCGTGGGCTGGTTGGCGCGCGCTAGAGATGGCCCTTGCCTTCACTCCAGCCAAGGGCGCTGGAGCCGGGGGCATGCTCTTTGCTAGAGCGCCACAGTCGACGAGCGCGGCACTGAAGGCCTTGAACAAGGTAGCTAAGACCTCAGGAGTGAAAGGAGCATACACGAACGTCGTTGAAGCCATGTCGAAACGGGCAATTCAGTTCCAAGAACTTGTGAGCAGCGGCATCAAGGCGGGGACATCCTTTGTGCGGGGCGGTGTCAAGTTCGATTTCCTCGATACTGCTCGGAAGATCCTTGTCGACGCCAAGGGACCCGGATATGCCAACTTCGTCGACAAGACTGGTGAGTTCTACAGCTGGTTCAAAGGACGGCAGACGCTCGTCGCGCAGGCTAGGCGTCAACTGAAAGCTGCTGGCGGCGTGGCAGTGGAGTGGGTCTTTGCAGAGAAGAAGGCGCTAGAAGCAACGAGAGCTTTGTTGGATCAAGCTGGCGTCAAGGGGATTACGTTGAGGCTGCACTGAGGCTGTCCATAGTGTAGAGTCGCCGATATGAGCATGTTCATTCGATGTAACTGGGAAGCGCCAGAAGGTGCATCAGTCGACGTTCGCTTAGCCCAATCTGCACACCTACTGCAACGGCTCACTACCATTCCGTGGATTGGGAAGGACTGGTTCCGACTGGGCAGGTCACGGGGTGAATCGCTTTCGCGACAGGTCGCGTGGAAAGACATCGCCGAGCGCTCTGCTTGGCGAAAGGTCAAGCTCTCCGCCCGGGAAGCGTACTTCAGCCTTGATGCATGGAATGGGAAGGACGAACACGAATCGTTGAACCTATCCATCCAAATCCACGAGCCTCCCGTTGAGTTGGACCAAGTGCTTCTGTCAGGAATCTGGCCGACGGCGATGCGTGCGGCGCACGTCCGTTGGGTGAACGTGCTTGAAGTCGCGGAGCAGCTGACACTGGAGCTAGCCGGCCGGTCTATCGTCGGTTCGAACGAGCTCCTGAAACTGGCTCGCGAGCACGGGTGGAGGCATGCGGAATCATCTGCCCACGCTGTCTATTGGGTCCACAAGAAGGATATCGCAAAAGCAAGAGGCCTTGAACTAACTTTGCCCATTGATGTCAAAGGACGGCTACGTTCGGTAGTCGCAAGCAAATCATGGGACCATGCCATCTCCCCAAGCCAGGATGCCATAGAGTCTCTTGCCGGCTTTCTGGATAGGCCAGAGTGACAGACTCAAGGCGTCCGAGAACTGATCGCCAGCAAGGCACGCCGCTTCCCGATAGGAGTACCGCAGCACACCACCCGAGCGTTCGCTGCATTCGATCGCTCGTCCATCGTTCGCAGGGGCCGGAGATCAGCCAATTGCCTAACCCTTGATGGTTACGCTCCGCGTTGTGGTGGGCCGTATCGACCCCACCAGCGCACCACGAATCCCGCCGAGCAACGCGCCCGGTGCTGGGTCCCCCGGCCGCGCGCAAGGCGCCGCAGGCGCCTGAGCACGGCTAAGGCGGGCCCCGCCGCCCGCAGGGCGAAGCCCGAGGACGGCGGCCGTGACCCGACGACGAAGCGCGGGGGGCAACCCCACGCGCGTCGGCTTCGACGCCCTCGGCATGGTCGTCTGGACCGCCGTCATGGGAAAGGAAGGAGCTGGCGAAGGCGACACCCCCGAGCACCCCACGACGAGCCTCGAGTACTCCCTCCGCCGCTGGCAGGAGCAGGGCCTCCCCGCCTTCGTCCACACCCTCGCCCGCGAGCGGCACTACGCTGACGACCCGGATTCCCCCATCCAAGAGAGCTTCACCTACTCCGATGGCTTCGGCCGCGTCGTCATGCAGAAGGTCCAGGCCGAGCCCGGCGACGCACCCTACTGGACCGATGGCGTCCTGCAGATGGGCCCTGACGGCCCCCTGCTCCAGCACACCGAAAACCGCTGGGTCGGCACCGGACGCACCGTCTTCAACAACAAGGGCAACCCCGTCAAGCAATTCGAGCCCTTCTTCAGCTCGACGTCAGATTTCGAGGACGAGCTCGATCTCGTTGAATGGGGCGTCACACCCATCCTCCACTACGACCCCATGGACAGGGTCATTCGCACAGACCTTCCCAATGGGACCCTATCGCGCGTCGTCTTTGACGCGTGGA
>JAEWRL010000114.1 GCA_023398955.1 Pseudomonadota bacterium | reverse complement strand
GCTGCACTGATCCACGCGCTCGCTTCCGCGGTGAGCACCGCGTCGCCCCACTACGTGACTTACACCACCGCGCTCCTGCGGCGCGGAGCGCGTCGACGCCACTACCCGTATTCCGACGAAGAGCCGGTATTCGACGCGTCGTACTGGGACGCTGAGTGCTATCTCCCAATCCCTTTGCGGTCCGCCGCAAGCGGGTTGGCGGCTTTGCGGTTCTTCCCCGTATCACGCCAGCAGGTGGAGTTTCCTCGCCGAGTGACTGGGAGTCTACGAACCGAAACCACCCTCCCGCAGTAGTGTTAGTTGGAAGCGGGCGGCCGGCAGATACCTGAGCAGCGTGAAGCGTTCTCACTACACCAGGGCGCCGGCAAGTCTGCCGCCATATCACAAGTCCGACCGTCGTTACAGCCCGAGCCAGCCATACAGCGACATCCGCCGAGATCGTGGTAGTAGCGTAGCGCCAGCAAGCTGAGGGTGGCATTCACCGTAGCGCTGCAGTTCTCGGCTGTAATGTAGACAGTAGAGGCCCGATAGTCGAACGCGCAGTTGGCATCGAGGCTCGCCCATCTTCCCCCCTCGCAGGACCAAGAGGGCGACGCGGCGCATTCCTCTGGAAAATCAGCGAAAGCGTCGCCCTCGAGGTCCTTCGCCGAGTACGCTGGACACGCCGCGTCCTCGGGAACGAAGTACCTCGAAATGGTACCTGGTCCGATGACCCCGGTGTCCTTGCCATCAAGGAGGGTGAGCCGCTTTCTCCTCGGGAAGTTGCCGTACCACAGGCTCAAGCCAAGTCCCTCTACCGGCGCCGACAGCTCGACCACGACCTCGAGCACACCCTGCCCCTCGCCGTCAGCGTCGAAGCGTCCAAGATCGGCCTGGAGGAACCGGCATTGGCTCCACGCTCCATCCTGAGCGCAGCAGAAGGTCATCGTGGGCGTCTCATTATCTGCACCGAGACCACACGAGCCCGTCGTGCATGACCCATGAGCGGTGTCCCGGTCCTCGCCAGCTTCCGTGAGGACTAGCTCCTCGTCGGCGCATTCGCAGACCGACACGTATCCCGGCGCGGCCAGCTTCAGGTCCACGACGCCGTCACAATCATTGTCCTCGCCGTCGCAGATCTCCTCTCCCCCTTGGGTCAGTGAGCACTCGCAGCCGTTCTCGGCTTGACGATCGCGGTCCTCGAAACCTTCCTCACAGGCAACCAGGTAGCAGGCGCCCTCCGCGCAAAGACCCACGCCATGCTCGAAGGAGCAACCTCGCCCACAGCCGCCGCTAGTCCGATCTGCGTGCAGCTGGCAGCCAATCGCCAACCACAGCGCCGCACCCGAGACAGCCGACGGAGCACGTGACTTCACTGCGCCTTCCTCCACACAGCGGGAGCATTCTCGTAGACGAGGCCAGAGACAAGGCGCGTCACCGCGACGCCAATCAGCAGAGCCCCACCGATGTTCAATGCGAGTTCCGGTTGATCCATGGAGTCGATGCGCCCCGCGGCGTAGTCGTTCCTGAGCTTCACGCTCATTCCAAAAGAGAGGCCTGCAGCTGCCAGCAGCGCGCCATCGAGTATCGTTGGCGTGACCTTCGTCCAGGTGCGCGCTCGTGAATCCATGAGGTAGGGAGTTCCAGCAAATCCCGCTGCGTACCAGCCAGAGCTCGTGACCGTCGGGGTGCTCGATCCGGAAACCGAGGTGACCCGAGGCAGTGCATAGTAGCCGAGCAGGAGGCGACCGACGTCTTCCCCCGCATTCTGCCAGCGCGCGGGCAGGTTCTCGGAGCACCTCTGGAGGGAGTCGACCACCGCCTTGACAACGTATTGCTCCTCTTCACGCGCGTTGAGCAGCCGCCCCACACACTGGTCCACCCCTGCTTCCCGATCCCCCAGACTGAAGCGGAGCGTCGGCCATTCTGCGGACGCGGGGCTACGCCCGAAATCGACAGACCCGATGAGTGAATTGGTGGCCAAAGCCTGACTTAGTCCGTCCTGGAACTCAGGCCACGCGCAGTCTCCCTCGACCCGCAGATTCTTACCCACCGGTGCCGGCTCGAACTCTCCGCCGAAGGTCACGCTGACGCCACAATGCTCGGAAGGGCCTCGACTCGGTGGGGGTTCCGCGGGCGCCGCCGGGAGGAGCGCGGACGTCTGGATCAATGTCCGGCGCGCAAACTCACGCGCGGCCCCGCCCTGATCGCCGAAGCGCGCAAAGGCTGGCAGCTCGACCCGCCCGTGCTTGACGGGAACCTCGGATCGTCCTCTGCCATGCGCCGGGTTGGCTTGCTCCTCGCCCAACACGAAGTACACGTCGCCGAATGCCTGCATCTCCGACTCGCGAACGGCGAGCTGGATGTTGAGCAGCGGACCACAGCTCAGTGCCTGCGGGTCCTCGCGCGACTGGCCCTTCTCTCTGTGCTCCCGACGACAGGCAGCGTTGCGTTCCGCCACGCGGTTCAAAAACTGCTCGGCAGTCCTTTGCACCACCAGGGCACCGGGAAAGTACTCGAGCACCCGGTCGATGAATGCACCGCACTGGTCGCACTGGTCTTGCGTGGGATCAATCCAGATCTCCCAGCGGCCCCGGTGCTCCTGGGCCAGCATCCTGACCTGAAACCTCTGGGCTGATCCCTGCAGTCCCTCAGCCAGATTGAACACCCGCTCCTGCACGGCCGCGCGCTGTTTCAGCAGGTGGTTCAGAAACTCGCCGAACGTCATCTGATCCTGCCTTGCCAGTTCGGCCAGCTCTTTCAGGTGTGCAGCCTGCAATTCGCTCAAGAAGCGACTCCGCAACTCAGACGATGCGAAGAGGCTGGCAATGTTGGCTGCCATGCGCACCTCGTCGGGCCCAATCCTCTTGATGGTCTCCACTGCCGAGGGATCGAGCCCAACCCCACGCAACAGCAGTCGCGCGCGGGTGAGCTCCGCGGGTTTCCGCGTCTGCACGTATTCCAGATAGGTTCCTAGCAGAGCCAGCCGCTGCCGCTCGAGATCCTCGCAGACGGGGTCGCGAGCGCAATCGGACGTCTCTTGGAGGCGACGATTGAGGCGCTCGATCTCGCTGCGCAAACGACACGCCAAGTCGCTGCAGGGACTGCACTTGGGGATTCGAATCCCAGCCGTTCGAATCGCGTCGTCGACACCGCCAAGATGGGTGTCCTTCACCTGCGGGCAGGTCAGCAGCGCGTGCCGCCGCTGTCGCAGCGGAGTCAGCTGCTGACATTCGCTGGTCCGCTGGGCCAAGCTCGCGAGGTTTGCGGCCTCCTGTTCGTAGTTTTGGCAGACTAGGCACCCACCATAGACCACCTCGAGCGCTTGCAACACGCTCCTACGAGCCTCTGCGCCGATCTTTGGACAGCGGGCTATCCTTCGCACGTCATAGACGCATTGGAGTATCGCGGAAGCCTGGTTGTCGTCGCAGGCGCTCGTCTCCGCGACGCCTTTGCATTGACTCAGGATCCGAGTTGCATCTTCGGGGCAGGGACAACGTACACTGATGAGCCCACGGATCTGGGCGTGAACCGCGGCCGTCTCAGCCGTGCACTGTTCCGTGGGTTGGGGGATCCTGCGGAGAGCAGGACACAGCGCGCTCGAGCCCATCCGCAGGGCGGCGGTGACCGCCTGCTCCAGCACCTTTCGTTCCGCCAGGCAGTCCTGCGCCAGCGCGGGGGTGGCAAGTGCCGGACCGACGAACGCCAGGAGAATTGCTCTCCACTTCCCGAACCCTCGCAACGGAACCACACTCGCTCTCCTGAGCATACCCTACTCCTCGTTGACTGCAGGCACACGATCCTCTTCGAGGGCGAAGCACTGTCCGGTCTGCTCGGAGCACGGAACCGCACTCCCTCCTGGCTCGGCCATGCCCAGGACGCGTCGGTACCCGCG
Source organism: Pseudomonadota bacterium (assembly GCA_023398955.1). Classification (GTDB taxonomy): domain Bacteria; phylum Myxococcota_A; class Polyangia; order Polyangiales; family Polyangiaceae; genus JAEWRL01. The sequence continues at coordinate 2,715 of JAEWRL010000114.1, read as the reverse complement.
GGCGCCTGGAAACAGGTGTTTGGGCAGGACAATCGAGTGGCGGCGCGGCAGCGCATCGGAAAGCACCGCCAAGGGTGCGGTGGCAACGAGCGTCCGGTCCGCGAGACGCTGCACGCGCACTGATCCGCAATGCACATTCAGCTCGTAGAACTGCGCGAAGATAGAGAACCGTGCGAGCTTCTCAGCATGGGGGACGGCACTCTCGGGCAAAGGCTTGAGCCCAGCAGCCTCTGCCACGCGCTCGATGGTGGTCCGCTCAGCAGAGTCGGCGTTCGTGGGGGTGACAGTGTAGTAGTCCCAGTCCGACTGCGGCAGGTCGAGCCCTGAGGTGGGGGACGAAGCAAGGTCGAGCTGGCGCTGTAGAGCGGCTCCGAGCTCTGCCCATTCGCCACGATGCCTCCGGACCAGGTCCGCCATGAGCGCGCGCTCCGCGCTGCATTCAGCGGTGGGCCGCGGCGGCATTGGTAGGGGGATCTCGCTTGTCGCTTGACGCCGCAACTTGGGCAGGGCGGGCCGGGTCGACCCTGGGCTGCTGCGATCGAGAACGGCCAAGAGCGCTGAGAATAACTCCTGATCCGTCACCAGACCATCGCAGTTGAAGTCCTCTGCCGCCAGGAGGAGCGCCGAGTGCAGACCCTCGCCAAAGAGCGAATCGGTGCGAACCATCTCCGGAGAAGCCGAGATGATCGAAAGGGGCACCGTCGACGTCGAGGGGTCTACTGCGGCGGATTCACAGGCGTTGAGAACGAACACAGCGCCCTTCACCGCACCCGGACGAGTCCGAGCGAGGGCTTGCACGAGCTCGTCCACCGCTACAATGCCGTCGGCCACACAGATCTCACTCTGTCCTGCCTGCTTGGACCCGTGCCCGGAGAAGAGGAACAGCAACCAGGGCCCAGATGCCGTCTCAACTGCCTGAGTGACGGCCTTGCTCGTCGGCGGCACAATCTCGATGTCGAGGGGCAGACCGGCAAAGCTTGGCAACACTCCGACCAAGCTCTCCGCACCCTCGCACTCCGGCGCGTACACTGCCGGCACTTGCTGCCCTGAGGCCGACTTTGGAGACACTTGCGGCGGGGGCGGCGTCTGCGCACAAGCGGCCAAGCCAGCGAGCGCGAGAGCCAGCCAGTGCAGGGTCTGGTGGAAGTCAGCCACGTTCATCACCTGCGGCACGTCGTGAGCGCCGTGCGGACCCTCGCGGGCGAATCACATACGTGGCAAGGGCCCCGAAGAGCGCACTCCCACTGAGGGTGATGAACCCGGTGAGCCAGAGTGACATGGTCTGCTTCAAGTGTTTCTCTCGGGCTGAGATCTCGCAGCCTCCCATCTGGAATCTCCAGTCCGCCGCCGTGCTGAAGCGTAGCGACAGTCTCTGCGGCTCGGCGCTCACCTGGTGGATCGTGATGGCCGACGCCTCCGCTATCAACAGATCCCCAAGCCCGCCGGTACAGCTCTCCCCGCCAAACCCCACCGTGTCGGGCTGACTGAGCACGACCTCCAGCTTGCGCACAGGCACGTCGTTGTCCCAGACCACCATGGACTGGGCAACAGAATGCACTCGGACCCAACCGTCTGACTTGAAAACGAAGGACTTCGCGGAGCCACCCTGGTGGGGTTGAGCTCGGCAGGACATCTCCGAAAACCGCGCGCCGGCGCCACTGGGGGCGACGAGCCCAGTGGGAGGACTCTCCGCCGGCAGGCCAAGCTCCACAGCGAAAGCCTTACCACCACAAGACGCATGAAAGCCCAAGTTCAGCTCTGGACTGGGAACCCCAAGCCGCAAGGTCGTCGTGCAGTTCGACACTTGCGGTGCCAGAGGCTTCACCAGACTGAACCGGCCCGCAGGGGCCAGCGGAGCCACGAGTGGCCCCTGCGAGGCGACCGCGAGCTGAGCCGACGGGTCAGGGACCACCAGCGAGGGTTGGCTGGTGGCAGGCAAGACGCACTCCTTCGGCGGATTCTCAGCTTCGTTTCCGACGGCGGAGACCCGCGTGATCACGACCTCGCGCACCTTGCTCGGCTCGACGAGCGATTGCAGCGAGTAATCCCTGCCGTCCGGCAGCCGTTCGAAGGTAACCTCGCGCGCGCTGAGGTGGAACGTCTGTCCGCCTGGACTGGTGAACCACCACACCCCAGCCCAGCTGAGCACGAGGGCCAACGACGCTACTAGGATGCATCTCACCGACATTCATCGGCCTCGCACTGGCGGGTGACGGTCTCGCTGGTCTCGCTTCCAAGGGAGGTGGCGATCTCGATGCGGAAGTCCTCCACGCCCTCGGGGAGAACCTCGACGTGAAGCACCACGCGCCGGGCTCGCCGAGTCAGGGATTCGCGGAAAGGCTCGTCGTTGAGCGGCTCAGTCTGCGTGCCCGGGAAAATCCGAATCGCCGCCTCGCTCTCGGGCTCCCGAGTTGCCCCGACCTCGAGCGAGAACTCGCCCCGGTTGCCATCACGCATCAAACAGTAGCAGTTACCTGCCACCCGGATCCCTTGGACCTTGGATCCAGCGTTGGATCCGGGCGCGATTTCGATAGACACTGTCGGAGCAGGATGGCTAGAAGCTGCCTGTCCACTGCAACCGACGCCGATAACCAAAGACAGAGCGCCGAGAAACCCAGCGCCGAGAACCCCAGCGCCGAGAAACCCAGCGCCGAGAAACCCAGCGCCGAGAAACCCAGCGCCGACAAACCCAGCGCCGAGAAACCCACCGCCGAG
>JAEWRL010000090.1 GCA_023398955.1 Pseudomonadota bacterium | reverse complement strand
CGAGATAGACGAGCTGGCACAGCTGGGTGATATCATCCTCGCTCAAGACCTGGCAGACCGCACCGCAGCGATGCTCACAAAGCTCATCGATAGCGTGAACCGTCTTGCGTGACCGTGACCGTGACCGCGCCCAGCATCCTTCCATCTCCGCCTGGATGTGTTTAAATGTGCTGAGCGCGATCCCGGATTGGAGGAGCTGCTTCCCAAGGGAGCCCCACTTGTGCCACGCTGCTCGGACCGTGAGAGGCAGCAGCTGGCACTGAGATGAAGCTCGGGATCGATTTTGGAACGACGCGCACCGTGGTCGCTGGCGCGATTCAGGGTCGGTACGCGATCGCCTCCTTCATGACGCGCGGGGGCTATGCCGAGTATCTGCCAGGCTTGGTGGGCTGTAGCGAGGGGCAGCTGATCCTCGGTGTGGAGGCCGGACAGGTCCTGGAAGGCTCCCAGCAGGTCATCCGCTCCTTGAAGCGCTCGGCCAGCCGCGTGTCGCACACGGCGACGCCCGACGAGCTTGCCGGCAGCTCTTGGCCATCGCTGGACCTGGTCACCGAGTACCTCCGTTTCGTCAAACGGACCATCCTCGAGCAAAGCAACCTGGACGTTCCCCCCGGCGAGCCATTGGAGACGATGATCGCCGTACCTGCGCACGCCACGACGCGACAGCGCTTCCTCACCCTCGAGGCGTTCAAGCGCGCCGGCTTCGAGGTGCTCGGACTGCTCAACGAGCCGACCGCTGCCGCCGTGGAGTTCGCGCGACGGCACTTGGGCATCCTCCAGCGGAGAAGCCCGAAGCGCTACCTCGTGGTCTACGATCTCGGCGGCGGGACCTTCGACTCTGCGGCCGTGTCTCTCGAGGGCCGGCGCTTCGAGCTCCTGACGACGGCCGGGCTACCCGACGTGGGAGGCGACGATTTCGACGAGCTGCTCCTTCGGCTCGCGCTCGAGCGCGCCAGCGTGGAGGACGCCTTTCATCCCACGACCCGCGTGGCACTGCTTCAGTTGTGTCAGGAGAGCAAGGAGTCTCTGAACCCAGCCAGCAAGAAGCTTCTCGTGGATCTGAGCCGCTGCGTCGCCGAGGTCGATCCTGTCGTGATCGACGTCAGGGACTACTATGCGCTTTGTGCGCCGCTCGTTGAGCGCACCGTCAGGGAGACTCAGGTCGTTCTGGAGCAACTCCGCGGCTGGGGGATCGATCCGACGCAGACGCGGGAGATGGGAGCCGTCTACCTTGTCGGTGGAGGCTCGGCGTTTCCACCCGTCGCGCGGCGGCTGCGGGATGCCTTCGGTAGGAAGGTCGAGCTCGCGCTGCAGCCGCATGCTGCGACGGCAGTTGGTCTCGCCGTCGCAGCAGATCCGGAGGCAGGGATTTTCCTGCGTGAAAGGGTTACCCGCTTCTTCGGAGTGTGGCGCGATGCCTATTCGGGGACAGAGCAGTGGTTCGATCTGCTCTTCAGTCGCGGCGACGGCGCGCGACAGGACGGCGATTCGGTCGTGGTCGAGAGGCGATACGCGGCAAGACACGCCGTCGGCAACTTGCGTTTCATCGAGTGCTCCAAGCTCACCCATTCGGGAGAACCAGCTGGAGACCTCACGCCATGGGGTGAGGTGTTCTTCCCCTACTCGCCTGCCTTCGATGGCGAGCTGGACGCCGAGCGTCTACGCGAAGCATGCTCACGCGAACACACCCCCTGCGAGATCGTGGAAACGTACAGCTACGCGCGGGATGGCAGCGTGAGCGTTACAATCCGTAACTGTTCTCTCGGGTATCAGCGCCACTACTCGCTTGGGGATCTCTGCTAGTCTGGCGAGCCCTGACGATCGACACGAGCCGACTAGCCGTTTGACAACGCACTGGACCACGCGGCGCTGCCGGCATCGCCCGTTTGAGGGCGGGGCGACAACGGTATCGCTCAATGACAAATTGCACTGCAAAAACCTATCAGTAAGACTAGCCAGATGGCAGCAGCGGTCGAGGTCACCGGTGACTCCTCGGGGCGGGGGCAGCTCGATTACCCGCCGGAACTCCCGCAGGAAGGCCGCGGCTCCCGCGTTCCCGCCAAGGGCGTCGCGCGCGAGGCGCCGCGCACCGTCACAGTGTGTAGTGAGTCCACCCTCGGTGCCATTGACGAGCTCGAAGCATACCTGGATCTCAACGCAGTCTTGAAGCGAGCCGTCGAGCTGGCAAAAACCAAGGTGGGCGCGGAGCGCGCCGCCATTTATCTCTGCGATCCGGCAGCAGAGCTCATGCGTGGCACCTGGGGAACGGGCGCTGCGGGGGAGACGACGGACGAACGCGCCTTGTGCTTCAACTCGCACGACACGGATGCCGCCGCAAAGCGCGTCTGTGATCCAGAGACGGAGCATTGGCTCGTTCTCGAGCGTGCTCCCTTGGTAGCCCATCGCCAAGGCCGCAGCTTCTGTATCGGCGAAGGGTGGATCGCCGTCACCCCCATCCGCTCGGAGACCCGCTACTTGGGCGTCCTGTTCAACGATTCCGCGCTGAGCGGCACCCCGCTCGACCACGAGCTCCAGGGGCAGCTCTCGACGTATTGCCGCCTTTTGGGGGATATCATCGAAGCGCGCCAGCGGCATGAGAACCTTCCGAATCCGCCGGCCGCGCAGGGTGAGCTCAGCCCGCTGGTGCACCAGGCGGCGCGTGCGCTGCGCAGGGATTGCCGCCTCTCGGGCGGCGCCCTGGCGACCCGCTTCGGGGTGAGCGCAGGTCATCTCGCCCGGCGCTTCAAGGCGGAGATGGCAGTTAGCCTGGTAGACTACCGCAACCGTCTGCGTATCGAGAAGTTTTGCGACATCATGGACTCTGGCAGCGAACGGATCGTGGGAGCGGCGCTCGCCGCAGGGTTCGGCAGCTATGCCCAATTCCATCGTGTCTTCTGCCGAGCCATCGGCATGAAGCCGCGCGACTATCTTGGCAGCAGGGGCCTACGCCCCGACGGCAACTGAGCGTACCCAAAACCCAAGGCGCATGCTTCGCGCGCGAGCCAGTCAATGAGCGAGCGCAATTCTCGGTCTCTTCTTGCTCAGCCCCTGGCGGGGCGAGGACTGGGCAAGAAGCTCGAGGAGGTGACGGGGGGCAGAGGTGAGGGATGCTCCCACAGGACGGCGGCCCATTCTCGAAGCATGCCGCACTGTGACGGCGGATTCGGCTAAGATCCTGCTCCGCTGGGTCGCTCCATCAAACAGTGACGAGCAGAGACGACCCGAGAAGCCGATGCGGGGCTTCTCGACGAGAACGAGGTAAACCATGACCGACGCAGAGACGAGCTCAAGCCGACGGCCGCCACTCATCGAGCGACTTCGCGCGCGCAGGAGCGAGGCCATCCCTTGGGCACTCTTCGGCAGCGCCGTAGTAGCTTTGATCGTCCTTGGCATTATCGCCTCGAGCACCGCCAGCAAAGCGAGCGAACTCGAGGAGCGCCTCGACACCCGCGGGGCGGAGCTCGCGGAGGAAAAGAAAGAGGTCGAGAAGCTGCGCGCCGTTCACCAGCAAGCGGAGCAGAAGCGCGCAAACCTGGCCAAGGATTCAGAGAAGCTCACAGCGGAGCTTGCCGCAACGAAAGCCGCCAACGTAGCGGCGAAGGCTGCCGTAGCACAGGCCAAATCGGAGCTGCTGAAGGAGCTCTCGGCGGAGATTCGCCGGGGAGAGATCGTGATCAAGGACAAGGAAGCTGGCCTGGTCCTCGACGTCTCGGACAAGGTGCTCTTCGACACGGGCCAAGCCGAAATCAGCGAACGTGGCAAGGAGGTGCTCAAGCAGGTCTCGACGTCGCTGCGTCGGATGCGCGGGCACGTCTTCCAGGTCGGGGGCCATACGGACAACGAGCGCATCGTCAGCCCCGAGGTGCGCGAGAGGTTCCCGACGAATTGGGAGCTATCGAGCGCCCGCGCCACTCAGGTCGTCCGGTACCTTTCGGAGACCTGCGGGGTCCCCGGCGGCCGGCTCGTCGCGGCCGGCTACGCCCGCTACCGCCCCGTCGTGCCTAATACGAGCGCGGCCAACAAGGCGCGCAACCGGCGCATCGAAATAGCCGTCCTCAGGGAGGAACGCTGAGCAAGCGTCTACTCGATTGCCTCCAGCCGCTTCTCGAGGTCGGCGAGGTTCACCCGTTTGCCGTCCACGACGTAGCCAGGCGTGGAGATCATGCGCGCTCGGCGTGCCTGCTTGTACTCCGCGCCAGCGGCGGCGAAGGTCTTCGGATCACTCATGCAGCGCCGCAGGGTTTCCGCATCGAGACCCACCTGATGGGCGGCCTTCTCCACATCGAGGACTGGCTTCTTCGTCTGGTTGACGAACAGCCAGCGATCCATCTGCCAAGCCTTCCCCTGGGCTTGACCACAGAGCGCGGCGCGAGCGTAGAGGCACGCGAAGGCGGACGTCGCGCTACAGTACATGCGCGGATTGTGGCGCCGAACGAGCCGCAACGAGTCGGGGTTCGCGGAAACCCTGCGGAGCATCCAGCTGCTCGCCGCTGCACAGTGGGGGCACCCGTAGTCGACCCACTCCTCGATTGTCAGCACCGGCTCGGTGGCGCCGAGCCACGGATGGCCCTCCGCGGTGAGCCCATGGGCAAAGGGGACCTCTCCCTTCCACGTGACCCCCTTCCAATACGAGGGTAGAAGCAGCAGGGCGGCGAGCGCCACGCCCGCGGCCGGCAGCGGCCCGGCGACGAGAAAGCTCGTGTCCTTCCAGGGCCCGACCCAGCTCTCACGCCGCCGCAGCACCACCGCGAGCAAGAGCCAACTGACGAGGTGCGCGGCCTCGCAGAAGAGGCAGACGGCACCCACCGTGACAATCTCGACGATCAGGAGAGCCAGCGACGCCAGCGCCGCCACGGCGCTGAGCGGCACCAGCCAGCGGCTGCCACGCCAGGCAGCGACGAGGAGCATCCAGAAGCCGAGCAGGCCCCAGCCCGCCACCGGTAACCCAGCAAAGCTGGACCAAGGGGAAAGGGCGACAGCAACGCAGTCGAGCCGCTCGTTGATGGCACAGAAGCCCCCCGAAGCGGGGTCGAGCCAAGCCTGTACGTGCAACCACTGCAGATAGCCAGAGACAAAAAAGCCGACGGCCGCCAGGAACACTGGCAGCCGTCGCTCTTGAGGAAGGGTGATTCCCATGGGCGGGAATCTACCCTAGCCGCGCCTCAAATCAGCTGCTGAATCCGGAGGTGAACGCGGCAGCGAACTGGGCCTGGGCCTGAATGTTCGCGCTTGCCTGGCTCGTCATGGTACCCACCAAGGTCGCCGCCTCCTCGAAGGCACCCGCCAAGCAAAGGATGCGGCCCGGGGGAACGTCGATCTCGAGGTTGCCGTTGACAGCCGCCGAGGCGAGACCCTGAAGCTGGGCAGCAATGCTGGCGACGGGCGGGTCGATGTTCACCCCACCCTCGACCTCACCAGTGAAGAGCGCCTGGTAGCGAGCGAGGCCCTGGATCATAGCGGCACCCTTCACGCGCAGGGCGTCCATCTGGGCGCTGAAGCGCGCCTGAGCCGCGGCGTCCAGGTTCGCGGCGAACCGATACTGCACCGTCAGGCTCGGCGGGGTGCACTCCAGGTTGGCGCTGCCCTGAGCGCTCGCAGAGGCCTGGCAGTCGGCTGCCGCCTCGCAGTCCGCATCCAGCGTGGGCGGCGTGGCTTCACCCGTGCAGCCACCGGTACATTGGCCGTCGCAACCCCCGGAGCAGCTTGCCGTTGCTTCCGCGGAACACCCACCCTCGGGACGGGTGATCTCACAAGTGCCGGTGCAGGTACCCTGGCAGTTCGCAGCAGCTTCACCCTTGAGGGAGCAGGTACCTTCGCAGGTGCCACTGCAGGTGCCAGCGCAGGAACCGTCGGAGTTCTCGGCGGAGCACTCGCCGTTGCAGGTGCCGTTGCAGACGCCTTCACACGATGCGGCAACGTCGAGCTCGACGTTGCAGGTACCCTCACAGCGCCCGCTGCATTCCACGCTGCCTCCGGAAACCTGGCAGGTGGCCGTGGCTTCCGCCGAGCACTCGCCCTCGCAGCCGCCGGTGCACTCGCCCTCGCACGCGACGCTGACGCTGCCCGGATCCGCCGTCACGTCACAGCCCGCGTCCACCTCGCAGTTGGCCTGGGCCTCGACAGCGATGCTGACGTTCGCCGAGCACTGCGGCGGGGCATAGGCGACCTCGATGCCTCCTTGCACGTTGGCAGTCATCTGCGCCTGAATCGCCGCGATGAGCGCGTCGACGCGGGCCGAGATGGTTCCCTCGCCAGCCACGCCGAAGACCGCTTCCAGCTCGGCGAGATTCGCCTCGAAGTTGGCATTGATGCTTCCCGTCGCCTTGCCGAGATCCGCCACGGCGGCGAAGAGGCCATCGAGCCGCGCGTCCCCCGAGATGCCCACGTCGCCCTTCACGACGGAGCCGCAGGGGCCACAGAACTCCTCAGCCCCCGGCGTTAGCCCGTCTTCCCCGCAGCCCGTCATGCTGAGCCCCGCCACTAAAGCGGGAACGACCAGTGCACCCAAACCTACGATTAGTTTTCTCATTCGTCAGCGCTCCTTAGGTTCTCTCCCCGAGCGCGATGAACCCAGCGCACTCGAGTAATTCTCGGACGGACCACGATGGCCCAAGATACAATTCGGTGGCCTTGAAGTTGATTGTCTCGACAGCCCCATCCGGATCCGCTCCCGACATCTAGCCGGATTCGATCGCGGTGTCACCAAAATCGCGCGATGAGAGGCCGCCCTTCGGCAGTTGCAGCGCCGTTGAAAGCGCGTCCGGAGTGGGGCGAAACGGATCGTGTGAGGCGACGCGACGCGCCCGGGAGAGAGCATTCGGGCACTTGGGAGGTGTCCGGGCAGGACTCAAGGTGGCGTAAGAGTAGGGTAGCTACCCACCTTTCCATGTAGGCCAATCAGTCGAGTCGGAGAGCTATGATCGACATGTCATAGCCCATCGAGGTCTTCGAGAATGCCCACGAGCGGCCCAAGAAAGGGCGGAGCATCCCGAGTTTGGCCGGCCTCAGACGAGAGCTCGAGCCAGGCACACAGCCCGCGCGGCGAGGCCCTGAGGCTCTCGGCGGCATGAGTGGGCCGTTTCCGAATGCAGACGAGTGAAGCAAGAGCCACGGTGAATCCGCCGTCAGCTCACGACTCGGTGGATTCATCGCGGCCACGGGAACGGCCATCACTGAACACGTGCGGGGCATGCGAGGCCCGAGCACCTGAAGTCCCATGATACTGGATGCAATTGCGCGGGGCGCACCCGACTCTCAGACTAGGCGTGGAGAACGTGGAGCCGGCGAACGCCGCTGGCGGTGATGCCAGGAACAGCAGGCAGCAGCGAACCACCACGAATGCACGGGCCAGCGTAACAATGGAAAGAGTCGGAGGTGCCACTGTATCGGTCGGAAGACTCGGGGAAAGCGGCATCGCCGAGCTGCTGGCTCATGCCTTCAACACCCAGTTCACCGGGGCTCTCGTCTTGGAGCCGGAGGGCGCCGAGAAGTCGACGGTGATCTTCCATGAGGGGCTAGTTCGTGCGGCCGAGGTGCGCCCCGCCAGCAGCGCCTTGGCCAGGCAAGCCCTTCAGCAAGCGCTCCCACCCGATACCATTCGTTTCGTCGAGCTGCATGCACGAACGCTGCACCTGGACCTACTCGGCGCAGTGGAGCGGCTCGCATTGCTCCCGCCGGGAGCCCTGGAGCTGGTGAAGCGCCTGCACCTGGAGCTTCGAGTAAAGAGCCTTGTCGCCTTCCCTGAGTCGACGCTCTTCGGATACTTCGACCGAGCACGCCAGGAGCGCTCGGATGCAGAAGGCCTGCCGCCCCTGGAGCCGCTAGGTCTCATCTTCACGTGTCTCCTCGCCGAGCGCGATCCCGCTCTCTGGCGGAGGCAGCTCGAAGCCCTACGCTACAGCGAGCTGCGCCTCGTAGATGCCCGCTGGGTGACCCGGGCCAGCTTTCCGCCGGCGCTCGCCGCGGCCGTGCAGCGGCTCCGAGCGCGGCCATACACCTGTGACGAGATCCTCCGCGACGGCACCGCACCAGACCTCGAGCTCGCCGCGCTGCTCTACACCCTCTGCATGACGCGACAAGCCCTCTCTCCGCAGGAGAGGGTACCGTCAGCGAGCGAGTCCTCAGCCCCACAGCGCATCCCCCGGCGTCTCTCCAGCCGCGCCCTCAACCCTCGGGCAGCGCCAGTTGTCGGCTCCTCCCAGCGACCCCCGGCGGACCACGAGCGGCCGCCGCCGCCCCACGCCTCCCCGCGGGCGTCGCGCTCCCAGAGCACGGAGAGCCCGCAGACAGTGTCCTCCAGAAGCCCGAGCAGGCCTCGCAGAGCGAGCCTCGAGCCGCCCCAGAGGTCCGAGACGGAGCTGCAGAGGCAGTGGCCCGAGCGCGGCGCGGAGGCCCGAGCTCTGCAAGCGTGGGTCGATGCGACAGGGAATCCGGAGCGTCTCGCACGGTCTCGAGCGGCCGTAGACAGACTCGCCAACCTGTTTCCCAGCAATCCCCGCATTCGCTACTACTGCGGGTGCTTGAGAGCCATGGACGCCGACGTCGCAGGAGCCCTTCGCGAATTCAGGGCCGTGCTCGCCCTGGACCCCCATCATCCCGAGGCCCCCGTGGAGCTCGAACGACTGCTGAGGCGCGTGGGCGGCAGCGGGGAGCCCGAACCCTGAATATCGTCACCGCGACGGATTGCGCTCTGGAAGCCTCCCTCGCATGTTCCCTCCATGACAGAACCGACGCCTGGCGGCCTCGCCCAAAAGGAATGCGTACCATGCCGCGGTGGCGTACCGCCGCTGACCGAGCCGCAGTGGAAGCCGCTGCTAGAGCAGTTGGAAGGCTGGCAAGTGATGGATGGACATCACCTCGCCAAGGACTATCGCTTCGCGGATTTCGTGACCGCTCTCGCGTTCGTCAATCGGGTCGGCGAGGTTGCGGAGCGAAATGGCCATCACCCGGACGTGCATCTCTCCTGGGGTAAGGTTCGCGTCGAGATCTACACTCACAAGATCGATGGGCTGACCGAGAGCGACTTCATCCTGGCCGCCAAGTGCGATGCCGTCGAACGACAGTGAAGTGGTAGCGGAGGAGTAGGGATTCGAACCCTAGGTACCCGTCAAGGTACGGCGGTTTTCAAAACCGCTGCCTTCGACCACTCGGCCACTCCTCCGGGCCATTCCGGCGGGGACTTTCTTGTCGCATTCTGAGCTCCGGTCAAGGCCGGCGGCCAAACTGTGGCGATCGCCGTGAATCCGCGGGGGATTCGGAGGCCCGTTCAGGCTGTCCCACCGCGCCGCGTTAGGCACCGCCGTGGTCGGCGATGCGGCGGCTAGAGGCGATCGCGTGACCGTCAGCCGGGTCTCCTGGGGCTGCCCGCGTCCTGCACGAGGAGAGCGACGAGACTCGCGAGTCGAACTCGTCCAGCAGCGCGACAAAGAGGTCCCGGTGAATCGCGCGTGTGATGCGGTAGGCCTGAAGCGGGCCACCTATTACCGAGCCATCAAGTCGAAGCCAGCCGACGAACCCGGCCCAACCGAGAAGAGGCCCCGCTCTCACAGGCGGCTCAGTGAAGAGCAGAAGAACGCCCTGCTCGCTGTCATGAACTCCGAAGAATTCATTGATCAACCACCTCGCGAGGTCTACGCGACGCTCCTCAGTCGCGGGGAGTACCACTGCTCGTGGCGCACGATGTATCGGGTCCCCCGTGAGCAGGGACCGGTGCGGAACCGTCGCGACCGGCGAGAGCCGCGGTCTTTCGCTATTCCGCGCCTGGAGGCGACCGCCCCGAACGTGGTGTGGACCTGGGACATCTCGAAAATTCCAACCTACGAGCAGGGCGTCTTCCGCAACCTCTACGTCGTACTCGACCTCTACAGTCGCTATGTCGTCGGCTGGATGGTTGCCACCTGCGAGAACTCGGCGCTTTCCAAGCAGCTCTTCGAGGAGGCGATTCCTCGCTACGGGCTCATCGCCAGTAACGGTTCATCACGACCGTGGTGCGCCGATGACGAGCCACACCTTCAAGGACTTGCTCGCCGACCTCGGCGTGAACCAGAGCATGAGCCGCCCGCGCGTCTCCAACGACAACCCATATTCCGAGGCGCACTTCCGCACCGCGAAGTACCAGCCCGACTACCCCGGTCGCTTCGCTGACATCGACGCTGCGAGGGCGTGGCTTCGAGAATTCTTCGACTGGTACAACGAGCACCACCATCACGAGGGCATAGCTCTCTTCACCCCGGGGCAGGTCTTTCGCGGCGAAGTCGCTGAGGTCGCCGCTGTCCGCCAGCAAGCGCTCGACGCAGCCTACGCGGCTCATCCGGAGCGTTTCGTCAAGGGGCCACCCACGGTCGCTCTGCCCCCCGCCCAGGTGTTCATCAACCCGGCCGACGCGGCACCGCCGTCGGCTGAAGATGTCCTCGAAACCCCCGATGACGACTTCGACAAGCTCTGGCCGAGCAAGGACAATGAGCGAGTCCCATGCGTCAACCTCCCTGGAGCTACGCAGACTCAGCCCGCAGCTCTTCCTTCATAGAAATCATCCCGCCACTGTCTCGAACCTGTTGACACGTACCGGGTCAGAGGCCAACCCGAAGCCCTTGGTACTCTCACTGGGACACGGTCTACTACCACGCGCGTCACCCGGCCAGTCGGACGCATCGTTCTACTTGCAACCGTTCGACTGGTCTCGTGCTCCCACCGTTGGTGGTGAATCGCCGGGGTTCTCCCGGTGGGTGGAGGGATTCGATCCAAATTCCGATATCGGGGACAATCCTTCCGTTGGATGGCCACTGAGAGAACCTACCGCGTTGTTTTTGTCGGCGGCGTTCACGGCGTTGGAAAGACGTCGTTCTGCCGCGAACTCGCGAAGGACATGGCGAGCACTCATCTCTCCGCGAGCGCGCTCATCTCCGGTCCCGAGCAGATTGGGAGGGAGGTCGAGAGCCTGGAAGAGAATCAGCGTCTTCTCGTGCGCGCCCTGCGTTCCTACGAATGCCCATCATCTCTCCTGCTACTTGACGGGCACTTCGTACTCACGACCTCCGACGGTCTTCACCAGCCGGTCCCACAATGGACGTTCCGTGAGATGGGTGCTTCTGCGCTCATCCTGCTGACGGCGCCGCCGTCGGAAATCCACGCTAGACTCTTGGCTCGTGACGGAAGCTCCGTCGGTCCGAGCGAGATCGACGCGCTGCAAAACCGCGAAGCCACTGTGGCAAGTGTTGTGGCTGCTGACCTGCAACTGCCACTGCTGAGACTCGCCAACCTCGACGAATCGCGCTATCATGAAGCACAGAGCTTCCTTGGTCAGCTTCCAGTCAACTGCAGGTCGGAATAACAGAATGTGGGGACGGCCGAGTGCCCCGAATCATCCGGCACCCCTGTGAGCGGAAGCGGGATGCCTAACAAGGGTTCCCACTGGCTACCAGACCACTTGGCCACGCACGAGTCTAGCGAAGGCGCCGCTGGGCGGTAGTCACAGCCGGCCTTGACTCTGTAGACTCGCTTGCGGGCTAGTGACCAGCGACTTGCTTCCCAGACCATTTCGTAGCAACCCGGACGGTACACACCCCGCTGCTGGGCTGTCGGAGAGAACCCCAACCTTGAGAAGAAACGGCCGTGGAGCGCAGCCACCTCTTCGCTGGTTGTAACCCGGATGTTTCGAGCTCCACTCGAGAGCATGGTGTCGACAGCCAGATGCGCGAGGTCCAGCCCCAAGCCCTTGTGCTGAAGTCGCTCGTCCAATGAGATGTGGCAAAGCTTCGCGCTCCGGCTGTTCTTCGTGACCGCCAGTCCCGACAAGCGCTCTTCAACGATGACGCCAAGGATCGAGCGCCGTCCAGTGCGCACCTCGCTAAGGATGCCGGCACACCACTTCAGGATTCCTGGATAGAGGTGCTCGAATCCAGACAGGTACTCTTCGAGTTCCCAACGTCGATTCATGACGGATCCTTCCAGTCGCTGAAGTAGTTTGACAACGTGAGTTCCTGGGTCCCGTAGCTCGACGCTGCCTTCAGCTTCTTGGAGCTCCCCTCCTTCTCCGGAACGTATTCTTGCGACATCCGAAAGAGCTGGACTCTGGCCAACAGAGCACCGTGCTTCAGCTTGGTCTTCATATCGGTGGAACGAACCTCAAAGATCAGCGGCGTTCCCTGCTTTGCGTCAGTTTCATCCCGTTCCCGACCGAACAACGGATGGGCAAACCCTGCGTAGTGGATCCTGATGTCGCCAATACGTTCCGAGATGGCGACAACCTCAACGGCCACGGTACTGGGAATGTGTAGTCGTTCTTGGGACTTGAGAATGTAGAATTCGTCCTTCTCCAGGGTAACGGACCCGTCCTGCTCGACAGGCACTTTGCTGAAGTACCTGGTTGGGTCGTTTGCCTGCCTGCTGAGGGTGACGGCCTCCGTTGCATCTTTGTTCGCCCGAAAAACGTACCCCTCGTCGGGGTCTGCTAGGTCCACCGTCATGGCCTGTTGATATGGGTCTTCGATAAGAGAAGAGTCCCACGTCCGGCTTTCTTCTTCTTCGGGCCAGCCCCCTTTGTCTCTACGGAACCAGAAGTCCGTTCCGTAGTGGCGAACTGAATCTCGGCTGATGATCGAGTCGAACTGGGAGCCAGAGAACAATCGAAGCTGGTTGAGCGACGTTCCGACCGAAACGTTGATGGCAAACGTCTGCGGGAGAACGAGCACGTAGAGCCCCCCCTCGTATCCTGGCGGTACGAGATCGTATTCCACACCGTCCCTCGCGGTACCGTTCGTCGCGAGAAGGAGGCGCGTGATTACATCCAGGCGACCAACACTACTGCGCCCAGTTGCTCTCCCGGAGATGTTCTTTGGAAGCTTGAGGAGATGATAGAGTTTCACCAGATATGGTGTGTGTCGCTCGAAGGTGAACAGACCATTCACTGGAGTGACCTTCTCGCTGTCCGCCTTCAGTTGCTCCAGCTCAAGCATGGTGGGACGACACCCTGAAGCAAGCTTCCAAGCCTCCTCCGAAATCGGCAAGTCAAAGGCCGAGGGATCTGGCTTGTCGCGGTTTCCTTTGAGATGGCGTATCGCGTCCTCAGCGACAAGCCTCTCGATCTGTTGGCGCACAAGTACGCCAGGCGGCGCATCAAACCTGTTCTTCACGATCGCTCCCTCCCAAACACGAAACCACAAGGTCCGAAATCTTCATCAGGCTCAAGGCACCTCGGTACGGATACGCGCAGATCCTCTCTGGTTTCGATAGGCGCCAACCGAAAGCTCTCGCGGGGAGTTCCCCAGAATTCAGGTGCTGGCCGTGAAGTGCCTTCCACGACCGCGCGTCGAACTCGAAGCAGTCGATGAGCTGGCATCGCCCGACGAAGGCACCAACGGGAAGCGAGTAAGCATCTAGGCCAAACTGCGAGCAGAGCACGGTCTCGACACGCTTTCCGGCATGGAGCCAAAGAACACCTCGATGCTGAGTGGGCCAAGAGCGAACCTCGATGGACTTTCTTCCTGAAAGGATCAGCTCAACCCAAGGCTGTCGGATACTCAAGCCAACCGAGGGAGTCTGGGTCTCGCTTCCTTTGTTCATTCGGCCAACTGAACAGCTAGGGAGAATACTACTCATCTGTTCAGAATTTGATCTTCTTCTACAATACCACCACGACGTGATATCGTCATCGCTTGTGCCTGAGTATTTTCCAGCGCGAGTTGCCTGCCGAGTCGCTGGGATTTCTCCGAGAAAACTCGACTATTGGGTCACCAGCGGCGTCATCGAGCCTCACTCGGTCTACAGGGGAACCGAACAACGACGCGACTTCTTCCTCTTCACTTTTCCAGAGTTAGTTAAACTCCGCATCGTGGCGTCGCTCCGTCGAACCGGCGTGTCCCTTCAGAAGATTCGCGAAACCGTCCGCCTACTCACGGCTGAGTACGGGCAGGAATGGCATTCCCTGTGGCTGATTAGCGACGGCAAGGACATACAGCTGGTCCGCGAAGACCGCATCGTGGAAACCCTCACGGGCCCGACGGGTGGTCAGCTGGCCTTCGCCGTGGTTGCTATGGGCGTCGCGCAGGACGCGGTGAAGAAAGACCTCGCGGGGATGGCTCGCGCTGAGTTCCTTCCGAGTCGGTACCGGGGCGAGATTGTTCCCTACCGGACTGCAAAGCTTGGTGGAGGCTAGCCGAATTTCCAGCCACGGGGCACTTCCAACGGACGTTACGAGAACTCTCGCCGCCATCTCGACCACCGTGGCCCGTCGCTGTGAAGGTGGTTGGGCCGCGGGCTCCGGAAAGCTGCGCTAGCCGATCGCGGTGGTTGTGGAGTTGGCACACGAGGCCGAACTCCAACTCTGAGAGGGCTTACGTGTACGCCCGCAGACGTAGCCCTCGCGGTTGCGGTGCTGAAGTGTATCACTGGCGAGCTAGCGATCCGCCCACATTCGCAGAGTGTGCCGAATTGCTCAACGCACCACGACGCGGAGACACGGCCCGCAATCACCAAGCGAGTCTGAATCGTCCGCTGCGCGGAAGACACCAGGGAAGGCATCTATATGGAACGCCGGCGCGTACCAATGTGAATGCCCGTTACCCACCTGTTACCCCCTTCAAGCGATTTTCCCGGTCCATACCGGTCCACGGAGAGCCGTGGCCGAGTCGTCGATCCCGCATGAAACATGCGGAAGTGCGCGACATGACACTTGCTTCTGGGGGCGGTCGGAGCGGTTTTCAAAACCGCTACCTTCGACCACTCGGCCACTCCTCCAAGTACTTATTCCTACTCGGGAATCCGGACTTTGGCGCCGCTCTCGTCCGCGGTCAAGACGGCCTCGTCACCGGCCGGGTATCACCCTTCCGATCGATCCCTCCTGCCACGACAGAACCGGGTGACCGACCCTGTTCGTGTAGGGGGGCCGGCGCCGCAAATCGGGCCCTCCGTCGTTCAAAGACCTCTCCGGGCACGGCCGGCGCCACCGTCAGCTGGGGCTCCCCACGGCTTCCCCGATCAACCGCCGTGCCCGTTCGTCCGCTCGATGGCCTCACGCACCTTGCGCGTCAGGGATTCCGGCGTGAACGGCTTCTGGAGGTAGACAACCCCAGAGTCGAGGATCCCATGCTGAAGAATCGCGTGGTCGGTGTAACCCGACATGAACAGCACCCTGAGCTCCGGTCGCATCGCTCGAAGCCGGTCGGCAATCTGCCTGCCGCTCATTAGGGGCAAGACGACATCGATCAACAGGACATCAATCCTGGCGCCGTGCTGCTCGCAGATGAGGAGAGCCTCGCCGCCGTTCGCCGCCTCCAGCACCACGTAGCCGTTTCGGCGAAGGATGCTCCGAGCGAGCGCACGCACCTGCATGTCATCCTCGACGAGCAGGACCGTCTCGCCGCCACGCAGGCACTCTGGCGTCTCACTTTGCAGTGAAGAGCCCTCAGCGCCGGTGACACGGGGGAAGTACAGCTTGAACGTCGCGCCCTTGCCGAGCTCGCTGTAAACCCAAATGTGCCCACCATTCTGCTTCACGATCCCGAACACCGTCGCGAGGCCGAGACCCGTCCCTTTCCCTTTCTCCTTGGTCGTGAAGAACGGCTCGAAGATCCGCGCTTGCGTCTTCGCGTCCATCCCGACCCCCGTGTCGCTCACAGCGAGCATCACGTAGGCGCCTGGTCGTAGGTCGTGGTGGACGGCTGCGTAATCCCCATCCAGCACGACGTTCGCGGTCTGGATCGTCAACTTGCCTCCTTCCGGCATCGCATCTCGCGCGTTGACGGCCAGGTTCATGATGATTTGCTCCATCTGACCCGGGTCGGCTTCGACGTTCCAGAGCTCTTGCTCCGGAAGCAAGGTGAGCGCGACATCGGCCCCGAGCAGCCGGCGGAGCATCTTCTCCATGCCGGTCATGCTGCGATTGAGGGAGAGTACCTTCGGCTCCACTATCTGCTGGCGGCTGAATGCAAGGAGCTGCCGTGTCAGATCCGCGGCCCGGACCGCCGCCTCGTGGATCTCCTGGACGTCCGCGCGGAGTGGTTCGTCGGGCTGAAGCTCGGAGCAGATCATCTCCGCGTAGCTCAGGATCACTGACAGCAGGTTATTGAAGTCGTGGGCGATCCCGCCAGCGAGACGCCCAATGGCTTCCATCTTCTGAGCCTGGCGAAACTGCTCTTCGAGTCGTTTGCGCTCGGAAAGGTCGAGGGCAATGGAAATGCTCTCCGCGTCCTCGAGCGGTGCATTCACGAGCAGCACGGGGATGCGGGCTCCGTCCTTGCGCAGGTACTCACCCTCCCAGGCCCGTGCCGCCGCTCCTGCATCGCTTCGAGTCGGTGCGAGGAGCTCCCACGTGACCTCTCCTGCGAGCAGCTCTTCCCGCGAGCAGCCAACCATACGCAGGAACGCTTCGTTCGCTTCGAGCACCCGTCCCTGGGCGTCGGAGACCGTGATACCGATGATACCAGACTCCGCGAGGCGCCTGAAACGGGTCTCGCTCGCACGCAGAGCGCTCGTTCGCGATCGCGCGGTCTCCAGGTGGGTGCGCACGCGCGTGAGCAACTCGCGCCCCGAGAACGGCTTCAGGAGGTAGTCGTCGGCCCCAGTCTCGAGCCCCTCGACGACGGCCTCTTCGCCTGCGCGCGCAGAGAGGAGGATCACCGGGATACCGCGCGTTGCCGGTGACGCCCGAAGGGCGCGCACGAACGCGAAGCCATCCATGCGCGGCATCATGACATCGGTCAAAATGAGGTTTGGAGCCGCCGCCTTCACGAGCGCGAGCGCCGCCTCACCGTCGGACGCGGTCTCGACCTTCCACTGCGGGCTGAGCAAGCTGACGATGTGTCGGAGCATGTCCGCGTTATCGTCGACGACGAGGATTGTCTCGCGTTCGGCGGAGGCCGCGACGGCCGGCTCTGGCGGAGAGTCGTGCGTGCCAGTGGGCAACCACTGGGCCGCTTCGAGCACGAAGGGCGTGGCTCCATCACGAGCGCCGACGCCGATGGCATCACCCGTCGCTGCGACCCGCTCCTTGGGCAGGTGGGCGAACCCCTGGGGAATCGATACAGTGAAGGTGCTGCCCCGTCCGACGACGCTCTGGACCCGCACGGAGCCGCCGTGAAGAATGGCGAGCTCTTTCACGAGCGCCAGGCCGATACCGGTGCCTTCGAGACTCCGACCGCGTGCGCCCTCGACGCGGTGGAAGCGCTCGAAGACGAGAGGGAGCTCGTGCTCGGGAATGCCCGTCCCCGTGTCGCTGACCTCGAGCTCGATGTCCTTGTCGCGCTCGCGCAGACGAACCGTGATTTTTCCTTCCAGCGTGAACTTGAAGGCATTGGAAAGGAGGTTCGAAACGACCTTCTCCCACTGCGAGCGATCGACGAACGCCGGCCCTCTCAGCCTGGGGCAGTCCACGACAAGCGACATCCCCGCAGCTTCGATGAGCGAGTGAAACGAGCCGGCGAGTCCCGCCGTCAGCTCGGCGAGATCTGTCGACTCGAAGCGGGCCTGTAAACGACCCGCCTCGAGTCGTGAGAAATCCAAGAGGCTATTGACGAGGCGAGACATGCGGACGGCGCTGCGTTGGACGACGCGGAGGCTTTCGCCGCCAAGCGGCACCTCCTGGTGGAGGGCTTCCTCGATAGGCCCCAGCATCAGCGTCAGGGGGGTCCGGAACTCGTGGCTCACGTTGCTGAAGAAGGCTGTTTTCGCCGCATCGAGCTCTCCCAGCTTCGCATTCACGCGCCGCAGCTCGCGATTGGCGTCGGCGAGCTCCCGGCTTCGCGTGATCACCTCGCGCTCCATCGCACGCTTCTTGCCGCGCAGCTCCTCGCCGAGCTCGGTGGCTTGGACCAGCTCCGTCACATCCTCGACGCGATGCAGGATGTAGAGGACCTCGCCGGAAGGAGAGAGAACGGGGAGGTTTTTCGGGCTCCAGTGCTTCGTGTGGAAAGATCCGTCGGGCCCGCGGATATCGTAGCGCTGCACCGCCATGGTATCGGGCGCACGGGTCGCGAGCACACGGTCCAGCGACGCGCGGAGGTTGCTCGTGCCGGTCGCCTCGGGATCATCCGGATTGTCGGGGAAGAGTTCGAACAAGGGCCGGCCGATGATCTCCTCGCGCGTCGTATGCGTCGCCGCCAAGCGAGCGTTGGTCGCGGCGACCATCGTGTACCTCGGCGCATCCGGGAGGAGAACGAGCAGAACGTCCGGGGAAGCCTCGAACAGCAGGCGGAAGTCGCGGACGAGCACCTCGCCTGACGCAGCGGGCGGCTGAGGCGCGTCAGCATCGTCCATCACCTCACCGCTCATAGGGCACTGTCCCCGATCTGTCCACGGCCGCTCCCTCTGGCGGCCTCGGAGGGGTTTCCCAGTCTTTGCGAGTGTGGGCGGCCGCCCGCGGTCGACTGACGCCAACGTCAGTGCACCGCCGCCGTAAAGACGTTTGAATGTCTCGAGTGCTCCCTCTCGACGACGCCGGCCTGGTGACACTCGATGCCGCGCTACGCGCTGGGCATCGACGTGGCTTCAGGAGCCGTCGAGCAGCTCACGTATCGACAGCGCGCCGTCGAGGACGCCAATCCGGAGCGTCGCGGTGACGCCATCATCCCAGGGCCAGACCATCGCCCACAGGCCTGGCTCTTCGCCGCACAAGAGCACCTGGCGCTCACGAAGTCCGCCCACCGCGTCGACCACCCCTTCCGCCCAGGAAGGGAAGGGTTCGCCACCGCGAGCGGAGAATGCTCGACCCTGGAAGTACTCGGTGAGCAGCCCGATGGCTTCGGGGAGCAGAACGACGTTCAAGGCGCACGCCACGCAGTCTGGCTCGAGCAGCCACTCCACCTCGCCGTGCCGCAGAAGATCCCGAATTGCGCTCAACACCTCGCGCCGCGACGGCGCTGATGCGGCATTCGGGGATACCATGCTTTCTGATGAAACCCGGGACACTGGACTCTCGTTCAAGTACTTCGCCGCACGTGGACTGCAATGGGCTCGACGATCCCAGCCCCCTCGGAGAACTTCTTGAGCCTTTCGATGAGGAGGAGGTTCAGCTGCCTCCCTGCGGGGAGAACGACAGTATTCGAGTTCGACGTCACGTTGGCGGCAAGCACCATGTCGACACGGAGCTCCCGCAGGGACAAAAAACGGACCGTATCAGGACCGCCGCCAAGCTCGAAATCGGCCAGGAGCTCCACGAGATCCGAGCGAAGGTGGGGCATCCTTCGGAGCGTCGCCATGACGTCCCGCCTGGTTGCAGAGCGGGTTGTCGCTGCGTCTAGCCCCACTGCGACACGAAGCAGCTCAGCCCCCAGGCGAACGTCGGAGTCCTCGATGCCACCGAGGTCATCGCGAAGCTGGAGGCGGATCATCTCCGCGACTTGCTTCATCCGGGGGATGGGCGCGAGCAGGCGGTAGGCCGTCTCCGGATGACCCTCGAAGAGGGCTCGTTCCTCGTCGTTGAGCTTGGTGCCCGAGATGACCCTGGACGCAAGCTCCGCGGGCAGGGCAAGGCAACCCAGCTGCGATACAAGCCCAGCGATCTCGAACTGCCATGTGGACTCCATGCCGAGCTTCCGCACCAAGTGCCGGACGGCCTTTTCGATACGCAACGCCCGCGACGACAGCTCCGGTGCGGCGAGGTGGAGCACGTCGGCCAGAAGCTTCATCACGCCGGCGAGCGTACCCGTGAGGAGCTCGCGCTCGGCTGTCTTGAGCCGGTACTGTTCCGCCGATTCCGCGATCGTGGCGATCAGATGCTCCGGTGGACACGGCTTGACGAGGTACCGGAAGATGCCCGCATCGTTGACGGCCGCGATGGCAGCCTCTACGTCGGTGTGACCAGTCAGCAGGATGCGAACCGTATCAGGGCTGCGCTTTCGCGCCTGGGACAGCAGCTGTGCACCATTCATTTGGGGCATGCGCATGTCACTGACGATCACTGCGTATCGCTCGCGCTCCAGCAGCTCTAGTGCCGCCGCGCCAGAGGTCGCGGTGTCCACTTCGAAGCAGTCGAAGAGTGTCCGTTCGAGGGCTTCGAGCACGTTCCGTTCGTCGTCGACACAGAGGACGCGTGGGTTCATGGCGCTTCAACTCCCAGCCCTGCCAGGCCCGTCCAGGTGCCCACCCGAGCCCCGAGCCGGAGTCGTTCGATGAGTGCAGCATCTGGCGCTTCGGCTTCGACCAAAGAGCTGGCTATGTTCACCGCGGCAGCCACGTCCAGCCGCGGATGGGTGACCCGCGTCGCGTCGTGGTGCGCCGCAACGGCTTCGACCATCGTGTACGGAAGTCCCCAGACACCGAGCAGGTAGGCGCCCACCTCCGCGTGAGTGGCGGCCAGCACTTCCCGCTCCGTGTCGCGGCTGGGACATTCGCCCTTGGCGCTCTCGCTCTGAAGGCGGCGCCACAAGTCCGGGGAGCCTGCGGCAACGACGAGGTAGCCGACGTCGCAGAGCAGACCCGCCATGAACGCTTCCTCTGCCCCAGGGTGTCCGGCCATGACCTCGCGGGCCGTCGTTGCGATCCGAAGGGCCCGGGTTTGCAGCCGCCGCAGCTCTGCCGACCCCAGGCTCGCTCGTGCCTGCGCCGAATCGAACACCGCCAAGTGGAGCAGCAGGCTGCGGATCGTCTTGAGCCCCAGATGCATGACCGCCGTCCGAAGATCGCCAGTCTGAGTGCGGCGGGCGAAGAATGCGGAGTTCGCGAGCTGAAGCAGCTTGGCGGAGGCCGCGGGGTCACTGCTGACGATCCTTGCAACCTCGGTCGCTCCGGCCTTGTCCGACTCCAGCAGCTCCGTGAGCCGAACGAATGTTTGTGGAAGCCCCGGCAACCGGTCGAGGTTGCCAGCAACCGCCTTGACGCTTGAGTGGTGGATGAGCTCCAGGAGCCGGTGAGTGTTGGCGATGAGGGTCGTGATCTCGTCGGCGGTGCACGGCTTCGAGAGGAACTGGTGCGCGACAGGTAACGCTCGCAGCGAAACCTCGTCGCTCACTTGTCCAGTCAGCACGATGCGCGCCGCCGAGGGATGCGTCTGATGAACCCGGGAGAGAAACTCCACGCCGTCCATGCCCGGCATCCGCATGTCACTGACGACGACGTCGAAAGGGGCCCGCGAGAGCATTTCCAGCGCAGCGGCTGGGCTGGAGGAGGACACGACCTCCCATTCCTCGGGGCTGTCGAAGAGCACGCGCTCGATCGCCTCGAGCAACGCAGGCTCATCGTCGACGAACAGGACTCTCATGGGCTCTCCTGGGGGGCTTCGGAGCCCTGGGATTCGAGCGGAATGCGTAAGAAAAACGTGGTACCTACGCCTTCGGTGCTTTCGAAGAAGATCGTTCCCTGATGCTTGTCGACGACGACCGAGTAGGCGATGGCAAGTCCCTGACCGGTGCCTTTGCCGACCGGCTTCGTCGTGAAGAAGGGCTCGAAGATGCGCGCCCTGTGCGCCTCGGGGATGCCACACCCCGTATCCTCCACCGAGATCTCCGCCATCTCCGCGAGCCGGCGCGTCCTGACCGTAATCGTCCCCTTTCGGTTCTCTTCTGTCTCGCTGCGCGCATGAGCTTCGGCAATTCCGTGGGCCGCATTGACAACCAGGTTCAGGACGACCTGGTTCAACTCGTCGCGAAGGCAGGGAACGAGAGGCAAGCTCTCATCGAACTCGGTCACGACGTCGGCGACGTACTTCCATTCGTTCCGTGCTACCGTGAGCGTCGTTGCGATTGCCTGGTGCAAATCAATGCGCTCTTTGCTCCCCGCGCTGGGGTGAGAGAAATCTTTCATGGCCTTCACGATGGTCGTGATCCGCTGTAGCCCCTCGCGGGACTGAGCAATCGCCTTCGGCACCTGTTCACGGAGGTAGTCGAGCCTGGCTCGTCTCAAGCGCTGACGTGCTTCTTCGACGACTTGACCATTGGACCGAGCCACCTCGCCATCCCCGGCAAGTTCGCTCACGAGCTCTTCGGCGAGCTCGAGGACATCGCTGATCTTGCCAAAGGCCTTGCCGAGAAAAATGACGTTATCGCTCACGTACTGCGTGGGTGTGTTGATCTCATGAGCAATGCCTGCCGCGAGCTGCCCAATCGCTTCGAGCTTTTGGGCCTGCAGGAGCTGCGTCTGCGTGGCGCGCAGGTCGTCGACGAGCTTCTCCAGCTCTGCTCGTTGTGCATGTATCTGCCGTGTCTTGCGCGCGACGATCTGCTCTAGCGCGAGGTTCTGCTCGAAGACGGCGAAGCTCGTCTGCTTCTGCTCCAGGCCGTGCTCGACGCGTTGCATGAGCACAGCGATGGTTTTGTCGCGCGCCGCGAGCTTCTGCTCGAGCCTTCGAATGGTCTTTCCCTCATCCACCGCCTACCCCCCGATCGCGAGCGCCGTGAACGTCTGGCTCATGTGAATGGCATTACACTGCTCGCCGTACGAATTGAAGCCGAGCACGCGATGATGACGCAGCAGCTCACCCACTTCGCGGTCGATTCGTTCGAGCTCGAAGTGGAGCCGCCTCAAGACACAGTCGAAACCGAGCACGATCGCAGGTTCGCCAACCGACGCCGTTGCAGCCGTGAGGGCACGCTCCAGCTCGGGCAGCGGGTTCTCGGGCTCGCCGATGGCCAGAACCAGCCCAGTCTCCAGGGCACAGAAGAGCTCCAAGCTATTGTCCGAATGCATCTTCTGGACGGCACGCACGTACTGCTCGTCGCCGATGCGCACCAGGAGGGGGTACCGAGAGAACACGTTGGGATTCAGTTCTTTGACGGGTACGCCAACAAGTTCGGCGTAGTACTCAGCGGCTGGCTCGCCCTGGAGCTCCAAGAGGAGACGCCGCTCTGGATCGGAGTCCGTGACGGTGGCCTTCTTCTCGGTGGGGCGGTGGTGTTGCGCCCTGAGAGTGGCGAGGGAGGCCCGGCTCGAGAACATCAGAAAGAGCGCCGCGTTGGAGCGGAAGCGGCCTTCGAAGTACACGCTCGTTCGTTCGAAGCGCAAATCGTCCCCTGCGGAGCCACCAACGATCGGTATGTCGCCAAGCGACTGGTAGACGAGGGAAGTGAGCCGTTCTTCAGCGCGCGACAACCCGTCCGTCAACAGGATACCGGCCGTGTGCATCGAGTCGGGGAGGCTCTCAGCACGGTCGCGAGCGGCTCCGAGAGCCTCCCTGAAAACCTCCCATCCGCCGTCGAGGGGTTCAAGGAGATGCGGCTCGATGACGACGTCCGCACCACCGATGCTCGCGCCGACCAACCCTCCGCGCTGCAGCCCCTTGCTGCCGATGAGGCCCGCAGCCGTGCACCCGTAAACCGGGATGTCGAAATGATGCAGCAGGGCCTGACCGAGTCGGGGGAGGTCGTACCGCGAAGAGACGAAGACGAGCGCATACTTCGCTCCGGGGTGAAGGATCTGGTCCCTGAGCTCGGCGACCGCCCGGTCCTCGTCGCGAGCCGCGCTCGCACCGTGAATCGCGACGAGACGGCTTGGGTCGCGGACGGGTGTGGTGCGCATGGTCGTAGCAACGGCAGGAGCGAAGCCCCGTTAACCTGCCGGGCCCACTTGGGCGGGCGAGCGACACCCCCCTTGCCGTGATAAAGGGTCGGGTCTCCCCCCGGTGGTCTGCGTGGCGGCGGCAAAGCCGCAAACCTTGCGGGGATGCGGCGGCCCGGCGTACTCCCGCAGCACACAGATACCGACCCCCAAGCACCCCCGGAAGCGCCAGCCCGGAAGCAGGACAGCCGAGGCCGACACGAGCTTCGCGTGCTTACGCTGACTTCGTCGGACGAACCCTGGACAGCAGCCCGCTGACTGCGCGGGACACTTGCTGACGGTCCTCGGACCACGCGGAGCGCGAGCTGCTCCGGTCATCTCGAAAGGTCACGAAGTAGATCACGCAGCGCGACTCAGCAGCGCCGGGCTGCGTTGGGTCCGTGTCCCGATTGAGACAGCGCCCGTGGAAGGCAGGCGTCTGTGCGATGCCTAGAACGCGGGTCAGCACACCGCGCGCGAGGTCCGAGGAGCAGCGAGCTAGCTCGAAGCTCTCGATGCCGAGGCGTCCGCCCAGCTCGGCGCTGCTCCCACTCCTGAGCAGCCGCATCCAGCGTTCCTCACCGATGATACCCACTCGGAACCGAAAGGACGCGCCCTCAGTAAGGTCCATCATCGCCATCACGGCATCGTAGGCGACGGCAAGCTCGGCTCGTTCGATTTCCATCATCTTGGAACCCCGGGCTCCTGAGTATTGCACCGATCCCAGAGGAATGCACCGATGGGATCGGTGCTAGGGTCCCAAGGGATCAGAATCCACGGCATGCCGGGTCACCGCTCGTTATCCGTGCAGACCGGCCCAGCCAGCGCGCAACCGATCCCGCCGCGCCTCCCCAGCGCTCAGTAATTTCAGACTGAAAACTCCGGGCGCTCGCCGGTTGAACCCTCGAGCCACACACCGAGATCGACGCGCACGATCCCGCTGCCATTTGGACATCGATGCTTGCCTCCCAACCGCTGCTCGTCGCAACACCGAGGCGGCTCAGCGACAGCGCTGATGCTCGGGTCGCACACCGGCCATGCCGCGTCGCATCCGCTCCCGCAAGGCCGCGCACACGACGGCGAGGTTCGGAGGAAGCAAGAGTGCCAATGTGTCAGTGTTGTCTTGGATGAAGCCTGGGTGGAGCGCGAGGGCGACTGCCACGGCTGTCGGCAGCCCTACCGCGACGGCCGTCGCCATCAACCAGCACCGCCAGCCATTTCGCTGCCCGAGGTGCGCGACACCCAAGCCGCAGAGGCCGAATGCGAACGGATTCGACAGCAGCACGTTCGCATTCCCACGCGCCACGTCGTGGTCCGTCGCGAAGGTGAGTAGCACGGTCAAGGAACCCAACAGCCCCAGCACGGCTCCCACGGCGATGAGGAGGCTGGCCGCCAGCACCTTGTACCTCCCGCGACACCACGACGAGGCCCTGGCCCCGAGCCACACCACAGCGCCGAGCACGAGCCCGACCGCCAAGGTCGCTGGCCACAGCAAGCCAGGTCTCGCCGGCGGAGGCAGCTGGCTCCCGCGAAACACGACCCGGTTCTCGGCCTGCAGCCTACGGCGGGTTCCCCTCTCCCCGAGCTCTGCCGCCTGCACGGCACTCTCGAGCTCGGCAGGCAGGAAGAGCTCCTCCGAGCGCGTGATCGGGAGGTCGACGCTGCCGCCCATCCCATGCATCATCAAGAAGTGGGTGACCGGCATTCCCTCGACGTGGCGGCGGGTGTGCTCACGCAAGGTCATTCGGCCCGGACCACGCAGGGCCTGCTCGAACCCGCCCTGGGTGGCATGGTTGATGATATCTGCGAGGCGCGTCGAACAGTTGTCGCGATAATGATCGTAGAGATACTCACGATTCTCCGGGAGTATCGCGCGCGCCAAGAAGCTGGCTATGCCGAGGCGCTGGGAGGGTGACAGGGCCAAGGTCTGTACTCGGATATCCCGTCCCTCCCGGACGTAGCGCGCAAAGGCAACTCGTGGATTCTCGGCTCCCACCCAAAAAGTCAGGCGTCCGCGCAGGAAGCTGGGGAGCATGGCGGGACCAAAGGAGAACATCCCGTAGTTGTAGAGCCGCTCGCGCCGCAGTCGCTCGTCGCGAACGAGCAGCGCCGAGTGCCCGAAGACCTGATGAATGGCCTCGCCCGGTCCGAAGGTTACAAGTTCTACGACGAGGTCCTCGCCCCGTGAAACACCCCGCGTCCACGGGGGCGGACGAGCCGAAGCGGACGCTGCCACGAGACACAGGGCCATTCCCACGAGGAGCACGAGGGGCCACCGCACGCCCACCTGTGGCTGCCAGCTTTCACGGCGGCCGACGGCAACACGACTTCTCTCGGCGACCACGGGCGGGGCAGTATAGCGGTGCCGCGCAGCCCCGCACTGCCCGGCGGGAGCGCCCACCGGCTCTCCCCCGACTCTCGGTCTAGCCGCGGCCTACGATTTGTGCGCTGTCGGCCACCTGCCCAATAGCCTGAATGATCGTCTTTGGACGGCTTCGGCCTTCGTATCCGCGGGAAAGCCGCAGGAGCACTCGATTTGGTGACGATTCCGTCTCGAGGCCACACTCAGTCCTCAGACCACTCGAAGGGAACCCCCGCGATGCGCCAGACCGGCCTTTCTCCATGCGTCGGAATCGGTCTTGTTGTCCTCACCTCCTGCGCCTTCGACAAGGTGGGTTTCCTTGGAGCCAACGAGGAAGCCGGCCCAGGGGCAGCTGGAAACGGAGGCGGGTCGGGGATGTGGGTCGGGAGCGCGGGCCATCAAACCTGCGGCTGCCCAGACGAGAGCGAGGCATGCAATGCGGAGGGTGATTGCGTGCCCCGCTGCCAGCTCGGAGGCACTTGTGACCAGGAGCCCAATGGCAGCAACGAACAGCCCCTCGTCGAGGCCTTCGGGTGCGCCGGCGAACCCGTGTCCGCCGACGTCCTGGACGCGCCCTGGGCAGAGACCGACGCGACGGTTCACGTGGATGTCGTCCCTGCCAATCAACACCTGCTGATAGAGAGATCGAGCACCATGTCAGAGGCCTGGAGCGGCTCTACCCGCTGGGATCGCGTGCTCGATGCGCTTCTCCGCGTACCCGGGCCGCACCCCGGAACGCAGCGAACGCTGCGCTTCTTCCCCACGACTGTCGCAGGCGAGGGCAGCGCGACTGCTTGCGATCCACTGAACTACACCAATCCAGTCGCTGTATACGACGGCTCGAATTTCAACGCGACGAGTATGCTCTCCCTGGTCGCCATGCTGGAACCGGCCGGGGACAACCCGTTGGTACCCGCGGTCGCAGGGGCGCTTCAGGGGATCGTCGAGCAGCGCTCCACCTCCACCGAGACGCCCGACCAGCTCGTGCTCGTCCTCGGAAGCATGCCCGATCAGTGTATCGAAGACCCGTCGCTCGAGGTCGTGGCAACCCTGGTACGGCAGGCCCGTGAGCTCGAGCCACCCATCCTGACCAGCGTGGTTGCGGTCGGTGATGACCTCGACGTCGATCCCATTGCGGAAGCGGGCGGGACGAAGCCGTTCCGGATCGATGGCTCGGATGAGGAGCTCCTCTTGGTGCGAGCCTTGAATGCCGGCCAAACGTGCCATGGCGTGCTCCCATCCTCGGAACGCCTACGGCTCCCCGCTGGCCCAGAGGATGGCCCCATCCAGAGGATCGAGGTCTACGTGACACTGGGAGGCGACGGAGGCTCGGTGGAAGCGGTTCCACAGCTAGCAAGCGCGAGCGACTGCCTCGACAGTGCTCAGGGTGGCTGGTACCTCCCCGATCCAGCGGACCCAAGCCAGATCGCCCTCTGCGACTGTACGCTGCTCCGCGCGTCGTGCGGCGAGCTCTACATCCTGGGAAGCACGGCACCGGCCGAGAACGGCACCGGCTAGGGCCTGTCCCTGAATGCGTGCCCGTGCCCGTGCCCCCCAAGTTGACCAAAGTGGACCGCAAGCGCGCCGTTTCCCGAGGTTTTTGCCCGAAGCTGGTATCTACGCCTGCGCGGAGGCCGCTGGCGTGTGCGTCGGGAACTG
>JAEWRL010000234.1 GCA_023398955.1 Pseudomonadota bacterium | reverse complement strand
CAGCGAACGACCCCGAAGGCGGGTCACCCGGTGTCGGTGGCCCGGAAATGGTGCCGCGAGCGGGTCACCCGCTCTGCAGGAAGCCCGGCTCACGTCGCGGGAGCGGGTCACCCGCTCCTGGAAAGGCCTGATGTGCAATTCGCCCCGGGTCACCCGCGCAAAATTGCACCCGTCCGAGGAAATATGTGCAGATTACCATGATCGCATGCAGTGAGGATGAAATTGGGAGCGGGTCACCCGTGCTAGATTGCCCGCGCCCTCTCCCAAAGAGCGGGTCACCCGCTCCTGGAAGGGGTGATGTGCAATTGGCCCCGGGTCACCCGCGCTAGATTGCACGCGTCCGAGGATATATGTGCAATTGGCCATGATGGAATACAGTGGCTGGGAAATTGGAAGCGGGTCAATCGGGCTAGATTGCACATACCAACTCCAAGAAAGCAGGGTCACCGGCAATCGCTCTGAAAGGCGAGGGTGACATCTGCGGGGCCGGAAGTCAGCGCAGCCCAACGGGCCGCCAGAGCTGCTGCCGGCTGCTCGGGCGATTCCAGCCGAGCTCCCCGGCTCGACAAAGGACGAGTTGCGGGTTCCCGGGGACCGTCCGCGAGCTCGCGAGCCGTTCAGCGGTTCACTCGCCCTGTCACGGACCAGAGATGGCGCGGCTGGCGCTCCCCAGCTGGGGAAGGCCGGCCGCTGTGTGTTAGCCGTTGGAGCGCTACTCGAGCTCAATCCGCTGCACGCCGTACTGATAGCCGGCGCAGAGCGCCACGTCGCCGACGACCTCGAGGGCGCCCACACCGCAGGAGCTCCCTCGGAGCTCGTACTCCGACCTGGTGGGCGGTTCGCCGTCGGGGCTCGTCACGACCTCCAAGATCCCGTAGCTGGAGATGAATGCTCGGTTGCCGCGGGCGACGAGGGTCCCCCAATAGTCGACGTCGACTGCCGTGCTGCCGAGGGTCGTCAGCTGACCGTCAGCAGCGTAACCAAGCGCGGTAATCCGTCCGTCTCGCAGCGACCAGGAATTCTCCCCGTAAGCGAAGTCGCCATAGAAGATGCGGCTGTCCGAAACGGCAATGCCTCGACTGGTACGGCTCGTGCCATCCTCCTGCTCCGCGTCGAGGTCGTGGGTGCTCACGCGCCGCGCCACGCCGTCCTCGAGCACGAGCGAATTGAGCCTCCGCTCCCAGCGGACACAGGTCGCAGGTGTGGTCGTATAGTCATAGTCACTGGCGATCAAGGCGGCCCGATCGTACTGCCAGGTTGCCCCCTGCCCGTAGTCGGAGCACTCGCCTGAACTGGTGATCGCGGAGAGGGGAACAGGTACGTCTTCGATCGTGATGAGGAGCCCTCTCTCGTGATCGTAGTGGATCACCTTGCCGGGGACATTCACGGGCTCGAGGAACAGCGGATTTGCCGGGTCGCTCACGTCGATGCGGTCCAGATAGTAGCGCACGCGTCCTGAGTCGTCGTCGAGAGGCTCTTGGTGCTGGCTCGCGACGATGTTGCCAGAGACGGCAGCAGTACCCCTGCCGCTGCCGTACCAACCCCACGGCGCGTCGATCACGCAGCCGTAGACGCCGTCACCCCAGCCGCCCATGGCCATCGAGTCGGGGACCTCTATCCGGCTGACGACCCGTGCTTCGGCGCCGGATCGGGTATCGATGACGTCGTAGAGGAAGCTCGTCTCGGACTGCTCGCCCGTTCCCGGATGATAGCGGGAGGACCCCTTCCTGCGACCCACGAGCAGGGCGTTGGTAGTCTGGATGACGCCGACGAAGTAGGTAGGTTCTGTGTCGTTTTCGTCTCTGCTGGTTGGTTCTAGCGCGACCTCGCCCACGACGTGTGGGGCCTCCCCGCTCAGCGCGACGACGGTCACGAACATCGTGGAGCGCTGGTACCATGAATCATCGCTCCAGGCAGACTCTTCGGACTCACGCGGCACGAAGGCATGACCTCCGCTGACGAAGACCTCCCCCGTGAAGTCGCTCCTGCTGTACTGGTACTCCCCGTTCTCTTCAGGGCAGCTCCTGTCGCGGATCGCGCTGAGCCCGTTCAGCTCGAGCAGGGCGTCGGACTCCGCTGCTTCGGCGTTGTCGAGCGCGACGACGTCGAGCTGGACTTCCCCGGTCCACCAGACTTGCCCGAAGCGCAAGAGACTGTCCCCGAGCGCCTTCGTCTTCGAGACGTTGACGGCCACGTCCAAGCGGTCGATGCGCTGAGGATTGTCGCGATCGCTGATGTCGAAGGCTTGAATGGCGTTGTCCGAGATGCCGAAGAGGAGCCCGTCGTGCAGCAGGGCGCGGCGGGCCTCTCCCACCTGCGGGACCACGCCACGCAGCGCCAGATCGTCTCCGCGCGCGTCGATGAGCTGGATGCCGCTACCCCACTCGTGGTAGCAGGTTTCGGCATCATAGAGGCTGCCGCTGAAGGGCAGGAGGATCAGCTCTTCATCCAGGGCGAGGTTGAAGACCTTGTGGATGCGGTCTTGGTCCTCGGCGAACCCGCCCCAAACTCCGCCGAAATTGACGCGGTCGAGCATTGTGGGATTGCTGAGGTCGCTCACGTCGAAGATCGAGACATGGAGCGCACCCCCGTCGAAGGACTCGTCGAAGCCGAGGGCGTAGAGCCGGTCACCGCGCGGCTCCATGTGGTAGAGGAATCCAGGGATTTCGAGCTCTCCAAGCTGAACGGGATGCGCTGGATCGCTCATATCGAAGGTGAAGAGGGGGTCGGTGCGCTCGAACGTGACCGCGAATGCCCGCTCCCCATCGAAGCGCACGCTCTTGAGGTCCTCCGGGCGCGGCAGCACCATGGGCAGACTGGCGAGGGGCGTCAGCTCCAAGGAGGACTCGATGACGAAGGTCTCCACGACGGGGACTGAGCTCGACGTCCAGCTGTCGGGCTGGCTGATGACCCGCAAGACGCCATCGAACTCATCCACTTGCCAGCGGTTGTCAACCTGTCCCGCGACCTCCACCACCGCGCCGGGGTTGATAGCGCCAGCAGGGTCGGAGATGTCCACGACCTGGATGGTACCGGCCCGGGGCGAGCCGTCGCTGCTCCAGGTGTACCCCGAGACGTAGATCCGGTCTTGGGATACGCTGACGTGGCGCGTGCCCCAAGTCTCGTCTTGGTTCTCGAAGCGCTCCTGATCCACGGGATTGAAGACGGCTGGATCCGAGACGTCGAAGGAGCTGATGCGGGTGTTGGCGACGGCGTCGCATTCCCAACAATAGTCACGTTGGTGGGTCACCACGTAGATGACGTCGCCCACCTTGCGGGAATCGGAGATGCTGCCGGGTAGATCGAGATGGCCGCGCTCCGCCGGGCTCTCGGGGTTGCTGACGTCGAGGGCCTGCATGCGGCTGCTCGACTTCCAGGTGTAATAGCCGGACTCCTCGTCCCGCTCCCGGCGAGAGTAGTCGTTGTACATGATGTAGGCGGTGCCGTCCTCGATGTACATCTCGAAGGGAATCGCCGTGCTGCGGTGGCTGCCGATAATGCGTAGAGCCGAGGGGACGGATAGATCGATGATCGCGAGGCCCCTGTAGCGGGACAGCGCGTAAAGGGTGTCGCCTTGGACCCTGATGATGTCAGCTTCGGAGATTGCGCGCGCTGCCTCGTCTCCGGAATCCCCAGTGGGCGGAGCTGCGGACGCGCCGCCGCTGCCCGTCGCGCCGTTGGCATCCTCCGCGCCCCACCCCGTGCTCTGCCCGTAGACATCGGAGACGAAGTCGATAGCACCGTTGCCTTCCACCGGCGTCCCACCAGGGCTGCCACCCCCTCCTGCAGTGTCCCCTCCGCTGCCGTCCTCCAGTCCCGCGCTCGCGCCGCTTGCCGTTTGGCCCCCGACGTGGCTCTTGCCTCCAAACGCCCCGCCCTCAAGCTCCCCAGAACAGCCAGCGAGCATCAGCCCAGCAGTCAAGATGTGGGTGATGGAGAACTGTGCCAAGGAGAAGGCGGGGAGGGGTCGTGCCATGGGGCCGACACCGCAATTGCTGTGCCGGACCCGTCTATTGGCTGAATGCTGAAGAAATTTAGCGGTTTCCCTTCCATTGGGAGGTGGCATTTTGTGCCAAGCACCAGGTGCGCCAACTTCGTGTGCCGCTTTCTGTCACTCGTGCCATTTCGGCTGCCCTGGGGACACAGGGCTGCAACGCAGCCGGCACGGCGGCCGCTTCGGAGTATCGTAGCGCCATGGGTGAACCCAGATCGGGCGGCAAGAACGTGCGATGCGACTGGTGCGGGACCGATGAGCTCTACGTCCGGTACCACGATGAGGAATGGGGAGTCCCCGTCTTCGACGATCGCCTCCTCTTCGAATTCCTCGTTCTGGAGGGGGCGCAGGCCGGGCTCAGCTGGATCACCGTTTTGCGCAAACGGAAGGCATACGTCGAGGCCTTCGAGGGCTTCGAGCCAGAGCGCGTGGCTCGGTTCACGCCGCGCAGGGTCGAGCAGCTCCTCAAGAACCCAGGCATCGTGCGGAATCGTCTCAAGATTGAAGCCGCCATCAAGAACGCCGCCGCGTTCCTGCGGCTCCGGGAAGAGCTCGGCAGTTTCTCGGACTACCAGTGGTCCTTCGTGGGCGGCAAACCCAAACAGAACGCTTTCGCCGCGCTTCGCGAGATCCCGGCGAGCACCGCGGAGGCCCTCGCGCTCAGCAAAGACTTGAAGCGGCGCGGCTTCACCTTCGTCGGTCCGACTATCGTCTATGCCCACATGCAAGCAGTCGGTATGGTCAACGATCACCTGGTAGGCTGTTTCCGTTATCGACAGGTGGCTGGCTTGGCGAAGCCCAAGCCCTGATACTACCCGCAGGAGTTCGTTTCTCCAGTGGTTCGTCCAAGGCAGCAGAGGGCCGCGTGTCGAAATCCCGCTCGCCTCGATGATGGGTGTCGAGCGCAGCGAGCGTGTGAAGAGGTGTGATGAACTGGACTGGCACATTCGGAAGGCTAATGCTCGGTCGGCAACATGCGCGGGCCGTGCCGCCAGCAGTCGCGGCGGCCTTGTTGACTGCTGCTGGGAGTGGTTGTGGTCCCGGGCTGGAGAAGCTGGCGGCCGAGGGCACGGGGGACCTTTCCTATTCCTTGGAGCGCCGCGTTGCTCCGGACGCGGGCCTTGTGGAAGCGTGTGGTGACGGAGAGATACGAGACGACGAGCGCCTATTGCGGAGGCCCTATCTGCAACGCGTGGACGGGTCGGGGGCCTCCATCGTCTTCACCGCGCCTCCTGGAGCCGCAATCAACGTCGTACTCACCCTGCCGGATGGCAGTCCCGTGGCTTCCACCGAAGCAGCTATGGATGTCCATATCGGGAGTGGTGAGGTGCAGTACGAAGCGCGCTTCGAGTCCCTGACGCCTGCAAGCATCTACTGCTACGAGCTCGAGGGGATCGCGGAGCGAGCGGGTTTCGTGACGGCGCCCCCCGCGCCAGCTTTTGCTCCAAGGGGGGCCGGAGACGGGCGCATAGCACCCGATGACGAGGGAGCGGTCCGCTTCATCGTCTTCGGAGACTCGGGCAGTGGCAGCGCGAAACAGTACGCTTTGGCCGAGCAGATGGCGACCGTTCCATTCGACCTCATCCTCCACACGGGCGATATCGCCTACGACGACGGCACACAACGTGAGCTCGACGCGCACTATTTCGATGTCTACGCGCCTCTCTTACGTTCGTTTCCCGCCTTTCCGGTCACCGGCAATCATGACTACCGGACCGAGGACGCAGCCCCTTACCGCCGCTCCTTCGTACTGCCTCCAAATGGGGGTGAAGCCGGTCGGGAGCGATGGTTCTCCTTCGACTGGGGCCCCGTCCACTTCGTAGCCCTGGACACGGAGAAGACCGGCGCGACCCAAGCGGCTTGGCTCGAGCGCGATCTGAGGGAGAATCAGCTGCCGTGGGTCATCGTTTACGCGCATCGGCCTCCCTACACATCCGGGAGGCATGGACCAGACGCTGACATGAGGGAGGTGATCGTGCCGATCCTGCGACGCCACCGAGTGGAGCTGGTGCTCACGGGGCATGATCATCATTATCAGCGCTTCGGACCGATCGACGGCATCACCTACGTCGTGACCGGAGGAGGGGGCGGCCCTCTCCGCCGCGTGCAGCCTGATTGGCTCACAGCCTACGCGGAGACGGTCTTCCATTTCGTTCATGTGGAGGTCGGCAGCGACGAGCTGCTCCTTCACGCCATCGATGGCGTCGGGAGAGAGTTCGATTCGGCACGGGTCGAGCGCCGCGACTAAACGCGCGAGCGCGATCCTCGGTCGCTTCTTGCCCAAACCCTGACGGGGCGAGGCCTGGGCAAGGAGCTCGACGGCCGTCGTCTCCACCCTCTCGGTTGAGGTCAGCGAGTCGGCCGAGCGCCGCTTGCGACTCCTGGGTAGAGGAGCCCCGTGCCATGTCGGATGACGCGAGGCCCCTCGGGGTTCGCCTGTCTGTGGTGCTAGATGGCGCCGATGGAGCCTATACAGAAGTCATAGTTGACGTCGTACATGGATTCTCCTGGTACAAGGATGGCCGCGAACTCGAGCGGGATTGCTGGGTCGTAGGCCTCCCCCGAGTAATCCCAACACTGCGTATTGAACTCGTTCCAGGGAATGAAACCCGAGCCATCGAGGATCGGAGCGCACCATGCCTGGTCCGGGTATCCTTCGACACCCTGGATCTGCAGTCGTAGCCCAGACCCGGCTCCATTGAAGATGTCGTAGGCGATGCCGGAGCCGTCGGTCTGCCAGACGCCACGGGTTGGCTCATCCTCCTCTTGGTTCAAGTTCAAGCCCATCATGGCAAAGCCGGCCCATTCGGGCGACGCCGCGACGTTTCCGTGGATGCACAGCTGGTCTCCAGGGCCAGCGTCGCTGAAGTCTTCTGGGTTGATGGTGCTGCCTTCGACGTCGCCGAGGGCGGTCCAAGCGTAGCCCTTCCACTGTCCCGAG
This sequence comes from Pseudomonadota bacterium, assembly GCA_023398955.1. Classification (GTDB taxonomy): domain Bacteria; phylum Myxococcota_A; class Polyangia; order Polyangiales; family Polyangiaceae; genus JAEWRL01. Next base: position 1,641 of record JAEWRL010000234.1, on the reverse strand, counting down.
GTCACGTAGCCGCCCTCCCCGACGGAGTAGTCCCCCACACCGCCGTAGTACTCGTCGGGATCCTCGTAGACCTCGATGTCGATATTCAGCTGCCCATTTAGCCAGATATCCTCGTCACCCACCCCGAACTGGAAGGTGGCCCAGCTCGTGGCGTGGCGGGAGACCCACACCCATTGGGTGCTGTCGCTCAGGAGCACCGCATCGACCATCTCGCCCTCACCCTCTTCGTTCAGGCGCTCGAGCTGCCAGCCTGGATGAAGGTAGATGGTGTAGTCGCCTTCTGTGAGGCTCAGGATGATTGAGCTCTCGTCGAGGTAGTCTTCGCTGTCGAAGATCTCGTCGTAGTACTCGCAGGTGCCGTCCCAGTAGCAGTCGTAGGGATAGCCGGAGATCTCGAGTTCGGCGTTGCGCAACCGGTACTCTGCTCCAGAGCTGCCGTGCGTGCTGAGGGGCAAGCCCAAGCTGCCGAGCTCTCCCTCTTGCAGTCGTTCGCTGCCGCGATCGTAGTCGCAGCCCATGGTAAGCCCGGTGATGGCCAATGCGGTGCACACTAACTGGGATGATGGATTCATGGTGTCCTCTATTGTCCAATCGTCCAAGGACGAGAGTGTCCTCGAGGCGACGGCGCGGAGCGGCTCCAAGCAATTCGGGTGCCGCTTTGTCCCGCACGGCAGATCCGGTGGGCAGCGTGCCGTAGATCGACAACTCTGGTGGCTAGTGTTCCTCGCGCCTGGCTGAGATGACACACCGAGACTCGGTCGGCTTCGAGGATCACCTTGACGGGACGCACGGGACTACAGAAGATGCTGCCAGCTAGATGTGACGGCTATGTCCATTCATCAGCCTGAGCCGTTCGTTGCCCTTTGTTGCCGTGGCTCTCGCATGCTGGGCGGTCTTCTCGGGGAGGGTCGTGGTCGCGTCCCATCTGGAGCTCGCGCTGGACCCGTGGTGTCTACCGGCAGCGCCCCTCTGGTAGCTGGTAGGAGGTCTCGACCCAGCTCGCGGGGCATGCAGGGGTGCGGCAGCTCTTGGAGGGATCGACTTCGGCGCTTGGTAGAACTGACCCAGTTTCGCTCGGGAAAAGTGACCCACCACCGCGAGCAGGTTTTTGCGCAGGTCGAGATGCGACCTGAACTCGACCTCGACGAGCACACTGAAGGGTGTTTCGTGGCTTTACCGCTGGGTACGTGGAGGCGTCATGTCCCGGGTAGCCTTCCCGGACTTCGTGGGCGTGCTTCACGAGCCCTCGCGGCTGGCCCGAGCCGACGTCGGGCTTCGAGCGCGTTGTGCGCCGAGCAGAGCAGACGCAGGTTCGAGAGGTCCCGCTGGCCGCCGAGGCAATGGGGCTCGATGTGATCGATTTGGAGAAAGTGTGTCTCGCTGCAGCGGCGGCCGTGCTCGTCCGTCCACGTGCATCGTTCGCCGTCACGTTCGACGAGCTTCCGTCGCACGCCGGCCTCGATGTAGCGCGGCCCGCGCTGTGCCTCGCCGTCGCCGTCGCCGTCGCCCTCGCTGTCGGCACCCGCTGCCAGCCTACGCCGCGCCTCGCCCTTGCCGTCGGCACCCGCTGCCAGCCTACGCCGCGCCTCGCCCTTGCCGTCGGCACCCGCTGCCAGCCTACGCCGCGCCTCGCCCTTGCCG
>JAEWRL010000212.1 GCA_023398955.1 Pseudomonadota bacterium | reverse complement strand
CGAGATCCGGAAGCGATACGACTTGGAGTTGCGGAATGTGGTACCCGAAGACCCATCTGCCCAGACCAGCCCTGGCATTTCTCGCGACCCGTGAGGGCCGCTGGTGTAGACCCGTACTGCGGCACTTTCATCGGTGGATGAGCGCTCGCGCACTCATGCTCGCCCGATCCGCTCGCCAAGACGACCACCGAGGAGCCCGCCAGCAGCGGCACCGTCGAGCGCGCCACGCTGGCGGAGACCGTCGAGGTTGTCGATCCCGAGACAGGGACCTCGTCGCTCGAGCAGCGGAACGCCACGGCGAGCGTGCATCCGACGTCGGCTTCGACACCGGCAGCCTGTGCTGGCTACTTGCAGCATCCACCACTCACGCAGCCCGCCTGTAGTCGTGATGAAGGCCATTCAATACCGGAAACGCGACCACGTTTCCAGAGTTACTGGAGCAAGCCGAATGCCGCGGAACGGGAACGCGCGGCCGATGCCTTGATGCGGGCGTGCCGGGATGAAGCAACCGGCGACGTACTCGTCGAGCAGGCTCCGCAGATGGGCTTCGCCCAGGATGATGACGTGATCCAGACACTCGCGCCGAAGTCCACCAAGAAACCGTTCGACGACGGCGTTCATACGCGGGGAGCAAGGAGCGATCTGGACAACCTCGACGCCCGCACCCTCAGCAACGCGATCAAACGCGGTGCCGTATTTGGGATCGCCATCGCGAATGAGCAACTGGGGACCACTACCGAACGGTGTGACCTCACGCAGCTGCTGCGCCGTCCACTGTTCGCTCCCCACAGTCGGTTCTCTCTGGACATCCGCATGATGAGGTCGAGCGCTTCTTGCTGCAGACGGGGTTTCGGCGTTCGCTGGATTCTCGACTTCCGTATCCACAAAAGGCGGAATCCTTCGCGATGCCACCGAAGGACCGTGTCCGGCTTCACAAGCAGTGTTGCCTCACGCCAGCGAGGGAGTTTGCTGGCCAAGAGAACCAGTAAGCCTCTCTCCCAGGGCCGAGACTTCGCCTGCTTGAGTTTTCGGGAAGCCACGACGAGCTGTTGGCAAAGGAGCAGGTTCTCTTCCAGAAGCTCCTCTCTCGACCGGAAAGCGTCCTCGACGAGTCCCGAAATCATCGGTAGCGGTCGTAGGGCTTCCGTCACCGTCCTCTTTGCCCAAGCCAGGACGCTGGCTGCGGCAGCGCGTGCTCGGGCTTTCAGGACGTCGAGTGACACCCTCGCGATCTCGCGCAATTCGTGTGGGATCGCAAGGCATTGCGTCTCGCGGGTTACTCAATCAGTCTGCGGCGGAGCGTGTGCGGAGCCAAGACAGGCGCAAGGTAGCCAGGTCCGTGAGATCACGGCAAAGGGAGTTCCTCGATGCGGATACTGCCAGCTCCGTCGACGTGCAGTGCGCGATTCACTAGGTCTTGGCCTTCCTTCTCGAACGCCTCAATTGCAGAGATGGCTGATGCCAGAAGCTGAAGTTGCTCGCTACGGGTGTACTGGCCTTCCGAAATGAGGACGAGCCCGGGATGGAGTTCGACGCGTTGGGCGAGCCTGACGAAGTCGCGGACGTTAATGGTGACGAGCGCGCGGTCCTCGCCGAAAGCGCAGCGGAAGACATCGTCGTCAGAGACGCCAGTCATACCCCGGTCACGGACGTGACAATCACGTCCCGCCCGAGCCGTTGCAGCTGAACTGCAGCCCAGGGGCTGAGCTGTTCATCGAGCATCAGCTTGGTTCGCACGCGGTCGTCCGATCTTGGGGTAGGCGCGAGCGTACACGCTGGAGAGGTGGAGGTCGTCTTCCGTGAGTTCCGGATAGTCTTCTCGGAGCTCGTCTGACGCGCCCTTGCGCACCAGCTCGCCAATATATCGAACGGGAAGTCGCGTGCCAGCGATTCGTGGCTCCCCACCTAGAACGTCTGGTGTAGTCACGACTCGCCCTTGCTTCCATCTTTCGAAGGAGCTGTGGCGCGCAAGCACTTCCTTCGCTGCTGGCTCGAGGTCGAGCTTGACGAGTCCGCCAACGCGGAGGTTTCCGTCTGCGACTGCGGCGACCACCCGTCGAAGGAGAGCCTTTCTGCCCTCGAGAGTGGCAATGGGGAACTCACGAGCGACGACCAAGTACACTGCGTGTCCCAGCTCGAGTTCATTCCCGGACAGAACGCCTCGCTCGCGCTCGTGGCGGATCCAGCGTTCGGGCATGTCCAGGAGCGCCGCCGTCTCTGTGATGGTGAGAAGCATAACTGTTCCCGTGTCCGGGTATAGTTTTATTCGGGAGGCGGTGCCAAGCAAGCATGTTCGTGGCGGCCAAGCGGCCCGTCTGGCTTTGTTGGCAGCTCACGGCCGTGCAGGAGCACCTGCGCCGTCTCGACGATCGCTCGCCGAGTCGAGTCGTCCCCACGGCCGAAGTCCGCGAGGGCGATGCGGCGGACGCGGCCATCCGGGTACGGACCGAGGACGCTCGGTAGCGGCAGGATCGCAAGGTGTGGCTCGCTGATCGGTTCGTCGCTCTCATCGTGGCCGACAAGCACCCGACGAACGAGCGCCTCCATCGCGGGTCGCTCGCTCGGGCCTCTCGCGATTACGTCCACGACCTCGCTGCGGATCTCGTCGAGGAGGTGGCGCACGGGACCGACGACCTGCCGAAGCAAGCGCGCGTCCCACGAGCAGCGCTTACCGTTGCGCCAGAGGCCCAGCACGAACGTCGGAACCTCACGGTCAGCAGCGCCAGCATCCGACGCGTACGTCCCAGCTCGTACGCCCGCCGCAGGTAGTGGCAGTTCGTTGTCGAGCCCGTACTTGTCCCGGACCCGCACCAGATCCTTGAAGAACATCACGCCTTGCTCGAGCACCTTGACCTCTTGGGTGTCGAAGAGCGCGACGTTGAGTGCGACGCGGAGCGAGGCCTTGTGCCCCTCCGCCTTCATCTTCTCGTCGACCTCGACGTACTTGCCATCGATGAACGCGACCTCGCGGGGGTGAGGCTCCCCGAGGAACACGATGACGGCCCTGTCGCCGTCGTTCTGGAGCTTGAGCCAGACACTGCTGTTCTGGTCGTGCTTCTTCGCCATCTCTTGGGTCTGCTGCCACATGCTCGGTGCCATCTTTCACTTCTCCTGACTGGGGTTGGGTTGAGGGATTCGCGCCGGTACAGCGCGAACAGCGGGGTTCCGTCGGAGGCGGAGCCCGCCTCCTCGAGGTGGAAATCGCCGGGGACGAGCACCTGCTCGAGCTCCCAGCGCCGGAAGAGGCCGGGGAGGCGCACGAACTCGTCGCGCTCCGTGTCGGGGACAGCCTCGTCGTCGTTTTCGTGCCTCATCGGTCTGCTCCTCCAGGGCGACCTGAGCGCCCCGATGTGGGGCAAACGCGGCGGACGGAGCCCGACTGGGACACGGGTTCGGTGAGATGTTGGCGAAGGGCGCCAACGGCCCGGCGGAAGCGCTTGCGCGCGGCCTCGTGGGAGAGCCCGAAGCGGCTCCCGGCCTCGCGCTGCGACTCCTCCGCGATGAGCACGGAGAGCAGCAGTCCCGCGTCGTCGCCGAGCACGGGCCTGAGCCAGGCGCCGAGGGTGGACGGGTGATCGTTGGCGTCGCGTCCAGGGCGGCGGCCGAGGGACGCCTCCACCCGATCGGCGAGCACGTAATCTGCGACCGCCATCTCGCGGAAGTAGCGCTCGCGCTCGGCGTCGCTGGCTCGCCTCTCCTCCTCGTCCCACGCCCGGCGCCGGCTCGCCATCAGCTATCGCTCGGTGCTGCGCACCAGCGTGGCCGCCACGCGGCGAACGGCGTTCAGATCGAGTCCCTCGACGAGCTCGGTGAAGGCCGCGGCCAGCAGCGACACGAGCTCCTCGGGGTTGTGCGGGAAGTGGTGGAGGCGGCGGTTGTAGATCGCGTCGAGACCAGGCCAGAGGCCGAGCCAGAGCAGCGCGGTCGCGAGCTCTTGATGCCGGTGGCGCTGCACCGCGGTGACTAGCTCACCGAGGATTGCGTCCTTGGCGTCGAGCTCGCCTGGGGTTCGACGGAGGTACGCGAGCACGGCGCCTGGAGCGTCGAACGGCGCAAGGGTGTGGAGCTCAGACTTCATCGCGGAGAACTCACGGTCGGCTTGAAGGGTGCGAATCGAACGAACGAGGCATGCACGCAGGGCCTCCCAACACGAGCGCATGGCGCGTCGCCTTCCCGGCGGCGTCAGGCGCTCAGTGGGTGCCGATCAGGGCGTCAGTGCGCTCGGTGGAACTGGGGGTGACGGAGGGCGCGGACGACTACGCAGCGCTCGGGTGAGCGGCAGAGGCCGCGGGAGGTGGCGTCGACGGGCGCCAGGTCACGACGTTCAACGTCCGGCACCGGTTAGCAGGTGACGGACATGGTGAAGTCGCCGGTGATCGTGGCCTGCAGCTCGCCGCGACGGATCGAGACGCCGTCGTGGTCGCGCTTGGCGAGCAAGGCGCTGCAGTTCTTGCAGCGGCACTCGGTGGACGTGGTACGCATGGGGACTGCTCCTTCGAAGCGCCCGCGGTTCATCCGCGAGCGAGCTACCCTGCGGCGGGCACCGTGGGGGGAAGGCAGGGGGGGAAGCGGGGGCGCGTTCCGGGGTCCCTTTCCGGAAGTCGCTCAAAGTGCTGCAAATCCAAGTGGTTACAGACTGGTCTGCCACAGGACCTTGCCCGCACCCGCTTCCGGAGCTATCCCTCAATAGTCCCTCAGTTCTCCCGAAAGGATCCGGTCATGCGACTCGAAGCCACCATCCCCGATCAGCGCGCGAACGCTGCCGTTCAGCTGGCGGACGAGCTCGGGCTCAGCCGCAGCCAGCTCATGGACGAGGCACTGTCGCTCTTCCTCAAGGCTGTGATGGAGGTCCGTCGTGGGCGGCGTCTCGTCACCGTGGACCCGACGACGGCGAAGACGGAATGCGAGATGAGCACGCCGACTCTTGCTGCGCTCGAGTGGGCGCTCCGTTCGGAGCCGCTCGAGCTGCCGCCTGAAGCGGTGGCGAAGATGCGCGAGATGGTGGCATCACCGGCCAAGCCCAACGCGCGTCTCAAGGCGGCTGCGAAGCGTCACGCTCGATGACCTCCAATGCCCCCAACTACTACGTCACCTCGCGCATCGAGGCGTCCGACGTCAAGGCGGGGTTCCGCTGCGGCAAGCACCCACTGGACGACTTTTTCCGACGCCACGCCGTTCCGAACGACCTCGCGAACATCGGTCGGACGTACGTGCTTCGCCGCGGCGCAGACGACGAGGCGTCGTTGCCGCCGGTGCTCGGGTTCTACACGCTCAGCATGGCCGGCGTACCGTCGGCGCAAGTCGCGCCCGTGGTCGAGGAGAAGCTGCCCCGGTACGATATGCCCGTTGCGCTGATCGGCCGACTTGCCATCGACGAGCGTGCCCAGCGACGCCGGCTTGGTGAGAAGCTGCTCCTGGACGCTCTGCGACGAGTGGTCGATGGGGCGGCAACGTTCGGGTGCGTCGGCATCATCGTCGACGCCAAGGACGAGGCCGCGGAGCGCTTCTACCTCGCCTACGGGTTCGCCACGGTCGCCGCGGGGGATTGACCACACCGGATGTTCATGGCGCTCGCCACGGCGCGCGACGCGCTCAACGGCTGACGGTCTCGGGTTCTCGAGGACTGCGGGAGGCGACACCCCGGACTGCGCCGCCTTGGCGAAGTAGACAGTGGCGCCAGTAGCGCAGCTGGCCAGCGAGCGAACTGCCAGCACCGCGTAGTGTCCGAATACTCAACGCCGGGAATTACGCCGCATTCCGATGATAGAAGTTGAGGACGCCACCAAGCCTCTTGCGTCGTCGGATCTCGTAGGAATCTCCGTTGTCGTTGCCCGGTTCGGAAGGGGTCGTGACCAGTCTACCACCGAGGCCGTGATGGAAGCGTTCGGTATTGTAGTGGTGGACATACTCTCTGACGAGATGCCGAAGGTGGCGCTCGCCGAGGATGACGAAGTGGTTGAGGCATTCGTTTCGGATGGAGCGGACGAAGCGCTCAGCGAACGGATTGCAGTTGGGGCTGCGGCGAGGTATGCGGACACATTCGACGCCCTCGTCGCCGAGCATGGTGCGCCATGCGACGTGCGGTCGCGAGGCGCGCTTCGAGCGAGGCGCGGACACCTGGGTAGACGTCGTCGTCGCGGATCACCGCTGCGGTGATCGTGTCGGGCATGAACTCCACGCCGTCGTCGGTCTCGACGGACGTGATGTCTACGATCAGGTGCTGGACTGTCGCCGGGTCGTTGTCGATCCTCAAGGCCAACACATCCACGTCGCGCGTGGCTCGGCGCAGGTCGAACGCGGCCAGCAGCATCCCGTCCTTCAGCACGAGAGAGTGATCATGCCGAGAGCGCACTAGGCGTCGGAGGAAGCTCTCCAGCACATAGAGCTGGAGTAACTCGGCAGTGGGCCTTTTCTGTGTCCGAGCGAGGCGCTGGAGAGCGAGATAGCGCGAGCCCGCGAGGTCGGCGTGGGTAGGCTTGGACTTCATGAGAGGATCCTGAGCGTGTGCAGGAGCGAAGGCTCGGCCTTGGGGAAGTGCTTGGCCATTGCGAGGAGGTTGGCAGGCATTGACACTGGGCGTTTGAGCCACCGCCTCAGAGCTTCGATGGCCATCTCGTCACCCTCTTGGTGGCGCAGCCGGAAGGCGTCAATGAGGCAGCGCTCGGCGCTGTAGATGCTGATGGACAGCCCCTCGTCTACTTCGATGGTCTCGCGCCCGACTGCGAAGGTGTCCTCATGGAAGCGGTGCCAACGAACTGGTACACGGACCCTCGGCGGGCGCCGAGAGCGCGGTAAAGCGATGTCGATCTCGGATGACCCGGTCGCCACGCTGCGCCTCGCGACGCTGCGCGGGCTGTGGACGGACGCGACCGACGCGTACCCGGACGATGAGGACGCCGTCATCTGGTGGGAGGTCTGGCTTCGTCGCCAGGACGACGACGGCACCGAGCTTGCGCGCCTGATGGAGTTCGCCGTTCACCCGCGCGGTCTAGGGCGGCGGTTCGGGGGAGATCCGAACGGACTGCGGGTCAAGCGGCGAGCTGCTCGCGGGAATCGACGGCGCCGAAACGGTCACGAGTCGCGCCGGGCTGACGTGAGGCTCAGCTCTCATGGGTGCAGATCCCGCTTTCTTATCAACCAGTTAGGCAGCGAGCAGTGTAACGGGCGTGGCATCGTGAGTGCGGGTGGGGACGGGCTGAGGGCGGAGTCGGAAGGACGGTTGCTCGGCAAGGAAGG
>JAEWRL010000200.1 GCA_023398955.1 Pseudomonadota bacterium | reverse complement strand
CGCCTGCCCCCAGAAAGCCGGAAGTCCCTCCTCGATTCAATCATTCGACTCCTCCTCGATTCGCCGGCCGAGTCTACTCCCGTAGTGGGGCGACGTGCAAGCGCTTCATGCCGCCACTCTTTCTCGGTGGCGGGAGTCGCATTGATTGCAGCTAGCTGCGCAGCTAGCCCCCCGCTCGACAGCGGCGCTGCATCGTCGGGTCCACTGTCGGCTCGGGTCGCCAAGCGGCCGGGGACCAGCTTGAGGGTACCGAATCAGTATTGAGTTCGTGGCGCTCGCTGACCAGATGGCGAGTGCCCTCCCCAGAGGCCGCGCGTACCTGGCAGACCAACTCCGGCGAGCCGCCAGCTCCATCCCTCTGAACATCGCGGAGGGAGCTGGCGAATTCGCTACTGCCGCCAAGGCGCGCTTCTACCGATTCGCGCGTCGCTCACTCCCTAGCTCCGCAGCAGTTGCCGAAGCACATACTGGAGAATGCCCCCATGCTTGAAGTAGTCGAGCTCCACGGCGGTATCGATCCTGACGATGGCGTCGAAGGTCTTCTCACGCCCGTCCGAGCTTTGCGCCCGCACCGCGACGGTGCCGCCGGGAAGGAGGCCGTTCGCTATCCCACGCAGGGTGTAGAGCTCCTCGCCGGTCAAGCCGAGGGTCTCGCGCGACTCCCCCACCGGAAACTGCAGGGGTAGCACGCCCATGCCGATGAGGTTGCTGCGGTGGATGCGCTCGTAGGACTCTGCGAGGACTGCGCGGACCCCGAGCATGCGGGTCCCCTTGGCCGCCCAATCCCGGGAGGACCCGGAGCCGTACTCCTTTCCGGCAAGCACCAGCAGCGGGACGCCTTGTGCGGCGTAGCGCTCGGAGGCGTCGAAGACTGTCAGGACCTCTTCACTCGGCAGGTGCCTCGTGTAGCCGCCTTCTGTGCCCGGGGCTAGCTGATTGCGCAGGCGAACGTTCGCGAAGGTACCCCTCACCATGACCTCGTGATTCCCGCGCCTCGAGCCGTAGGAGTTGAAATCCTGAACCTTCACGCCGTGCTCGATGAGATAATGCGCCGCCGGGGAATCCTTCGCGATGCTCCCTGCGGGCGAGATGTGATCAGTGGTCACTGTATCCCCCAGCATGAGGAGCACGCGCGCTCCCTCGATGTCCGTCAGGGCAGCAGGTTCCGTCGGAAGGTTCTCGAAGAACGTGGGACGGCGCACGTAGGTGCTGTCCCCTGCCCACGCGAAGCGATCCCCCGCCGGGATGGGCAAGGCACGCCACCGCTCGTCCCCCGCCGAAACGGAGGCGTACTCCTCGACGAACATCGACGTGTTCACGTGCTCCAAAACCGCCTTGGCGACATCCTCCGGCGCCGGCCAAATGTCGGCGAGAAAGACGTCCTTGCCGTCCGCTCCCTGACCGAGGGGTTCCCGCCCGAAATCGAAGTCGATCCGTCCAGCCAAGGCGTAGGCCACGACGAGCGGCGGGCTCGCGAGGTAGTTGGCGCGCACGTCGGGGCTGATGCGCCCTTCGAAATTGCGATTGCCGCTCAGGACGCTGACCGCCACGAGGTCGGCCTCGTGGATGGCGTTGCTCACCGGCTCGAGAAGCGGCCCGCTGTTGCCGATACAGGTGGTGCACCCGTAGCCGACCACGTGGAAGTTCAGCTTCTCGAGCCCTTCGAGCACGCCAGCGCTCGTGAGATAGCGCGTCACCACCTTGGAACCGGGCGCAAGGCTGGTCTTCACCCACGGCTTGACGGTGAGCCCCTTGGCCGCGGCGTTGCGCGCCAGCAGCCCGGCACCGAGCATGACGGAAGGGTTCGATGTGTTCGTACACGACGTGATGGCGGCGATCACCACCGAGCCATCACGTATCTCGTGCCGTGAGCCGTCGAGCTCCGCCATCGCGGATTTCGGCCCGTCCTCGCCGCGATAGTCCTCGATGAGTCGGTTCCAGTTCGCCTTGGCATCCGAGAGCAGCACCCGATCGTGCGGACGCTTGGGACCAGCGAGCGTCGGCACGACGCTGGACAGATCGAGCTCGAGGGTGTCCGAGTAGCGGGGATCGGGCGCGCCCTTCTCCCTGAAGAGCCCTTGAGCCTTTGCGTAAGCCTCGACGAGAGCGACGTGCGCGTCGTCGCGGCCAGTGAGGCGAAGATAGCTCAGCGTCTCGTCGTCGACGGGAAAGATGGCGCACGTGGAGCCGAACTCGGGGCTCATGTTGCCAATGGTGGCTCTATTTGCCAGCGAGAGCGTCGCGAGGGCGTCGCCGTAGAACTCGACGAACTTCCCGACGACCCCCTTGTCGCGCAGCATTCGCACGATGGTCAGCACCAGGTCGGTCGCTGTCGCTCCAGCAGGCAGCGCGCCGTGCAGCTTGAAGCCAATCACGTGAGGGACCAGGAGGTTGATCGGCTGTCCCAGCATGGCCGCTTCGGCTTCGATGCCCCCTACGCCCCAGCCGAGGACACCAGCACCGTTGATCATTGTCGTGTGGCTGTCGGTACCTACGACCGTATCAGGATACGCCATACCGTCTGTGTCGAAGACCACCCGCGCCAGGTATTCGAGGTTCACCTGGTGCACGATGCCGGTGGCTGGCGGTACGACTCGGAAGTTGTCGAAGGCTGTCTGGGCCCAGCGCAGGAGCTTGTAGCGTTCTTCGTTGCGCTCGTACTCCTTCTCGGCGTTCTTCAGCAATGCGCTCTTGCTGCCGAAGACGTCCACCTGCACCGAGTGGTCGATGACGAGCTCCGAGGGGAACAATGGGTTGATCTTCCTCGGGTTCCCACCCATGGCCTCCATGGCATCGCGCATTGCGGCGAGGTCCACCACGGCGGGCACGCCAGTGAAGTCTTGGAGCACGACGCGCGCCGGGTGCATGGCAATTTCCGTGCTCGGCTTGGCCGCGGGATCCCAACCCGCGAGGGCCTCGATGTCCTTCCGTGTGACCGCCTTTCCATCTTCGCAGCGCAGGAGGTTCTCCAGGAGGACACGGAGCGAATACGGAAAGCGCGCCAAGTCGAGCCCGGCTGCTCGAGCGAAGGTGGGCAAACTGAAGTAGGAATAGCTCCTGTCTGCAACGTGGAGAGTGCTGCGCGTGGAGAAGGAGTCCTGGGAACGATCGACCATCTTTGCCTCACTTGAACCTGGCTGTGGGTGCTGGGTGCTGCCGCGGCCCCGTGGACCAGCGGCCCGCCCGGTCTCCTACTAGAGCCAGAAGTCGCAGGCGTAAAGGTGAGAAGCCCCCCTTCCGCCATAACCGGGGCCCAAATCCGCCTGGCCGCTCGGTGCGACGACCACCAAGATGCCGCGCGTCTGCTACGCTCCGCGCCGGTTTCAGCGCGCCCTTCGACTCCCGCGCTGGCACCCCCCAGGATGACGACCACACCCGTGACCTTTCCAGAAACCTCGTACCCCAAGAACCGAATCCGCTTCCTGCTGCTCGAGAGCATCCACCCGAGTGCCCACGAGCTCATCGAGCGGGAAGGGTTCAGCCTCGAGGTTTGCTCAGGAGCACTCTCGGAGGACGAGCTCTGCGAACGCATCGCAGACGTTCACGTCCTTGGGCTTCGCAGCAAGACGAACGTGACGGCGCGGGCGCTCGGGGAGGCTCGGCGCCTGCTCTCCATCGGTTGCTTCTGCATCGGCACGAATCAGGTCGACCTGGTCGCCGCCAACAGGAAGGGGATACCCGTTTTCAATGCCCCCTTCAGCAATACCCGGAGCGTGGCAGAGCTCGTGATGGCGGAGGTCATCCTGCTCAGCCGTCAGCTGGGGGACCGCATGCAGGAGATGGCGCAGGGTCTCTGGATGAAGGTAGCCAGCGGCTCCCACGAGGTGAGGGGCAAGACCTTGGGGATCGTCGGCTATGGCCACATCGGGACGCAGGTGGGCGTATTGGCAGAGACCCTCGGCATGCGCGTGGTCTTCTACGACATCGCGCCGCGCCTGGCGATGGGGAACAACGAGCGCGTCGAGTCGCTCGAGGAGCTCCTGCCGCGAGCCGACTTTCTGACGCTCCACGTACCCGAGACGGAGCTGACGAGGAACATGGTCGACGCGGACGTCCTGAGGCAGATGAAGCCCGGCTCCTGCCTCATCAACCTGGCGAGGGGTTCGGTCGTCGATCTCCCCGCGCTGGCCGAAGCGCTGCGCGGCGGTCACCTCGCAGGGGCGGCGCTCGACGTCTTCCCAGTGGAGCCGAAATCGTCGGGCGACCCCTTCCGCTCGGATCTCCAGGGTCTGCCGAACGTCATCCTCACGCCCCACATCGGCGGCTCGACGGAGGAAGCTCAGGAGTCCATAGGCCGCGAGGTGGCTACGGCGATGGTGAAGTTCGTCAACTCGGGAGGGACCACCGGCGCCGTGAACTTCCCCCGGGTGGAGCCGCCGCCACTGCTCGGGCGCCATCGCATCCTCAACACCCACAGGAACGTGCCGGGTGTCCTGAGCGCCATCAACAGGATCGTCAGCGACCTGCAAGCCAACATCGAGAGCCAGATCCTGGCGACGGACCCGCACATCGGCTACTTGATGATGGACCTCGACAGAAACGTCTCCGAGGACGTGCGCGCAGCGGTCGCGGCCCTCGACACGAACATTCGCACTCGCATCCTCTACTGAAACCATCAAGGAAGCGTCCGATGCTGCCACGCCTGGAAACCCGACCCGGTGTCGATCCGGAGTACGTCCAGTTTCTCGATGCCCTCGCCGAGAGTAGCTATCGCGGCGAGATTCGGCGCGACTACGCCTCGCGCCTCGTTCAAGCGACGGACAACAGCGTTTACCAGCTCTTGCCCGCGGCGGTACTGTTCCCAAGGACCACCGACGACATCGTCGCGGTCTTGAGGCTAGCCTCCGAGCCGCGCTTCCGGAGCATAGCCATCACTCCCCGGGGCGGCGGGACGGGCACCAATGGGCAGTCGCTGACCCGGGGCATTCTCGTCGACACCTCGAAGTACATGACGGAAATCCTGGAGCTTGACGCCGCCGAAGGCTGGGTGCGCGTGCAGCCTGGGGTGATCCTCGACCAGCTGAATCGCTTCCTCGCACCACACGGCCTCTTCTTCGCCCCCAGTCTCTCGCCGAGCAACCGCGCCACCCTCGGCGGCATGATCTCCACGGACGCCTGCGGCAAGGGCTCACGCATCTACGGCAAGACGAGCCAGCATGTCCTGGAGCTCAGCGTCGTGCTCGGGGATGGCGTCGCCTGGGTATCGCGGCCTCTGAGCGAAGCCGAGCTCAGCGACGTGAAGGCGCGGCCCGACCGCCTCGGCGCGGCGGCCCGCGTGGTGGACGAGATAGTCACAGAGAAAGCCGACCTGATCCGCCAGCAGTTCCCCAAGATCCCGCGACACCTGACCGGCTACGATCTGGCGCACGTGCGGGACGCGGCGGGCAGGTTCGACATGAGCGCCATCATCGCCGGCTCGGAGGGCACGCTCGCCATCCTCACCGAAGCAAGGCTGCGCGTGCTGCCAATTCCCAAGGTCAAACGCCTCGTCGCCATCCGCTATGCCAGCTTCGACGACGCGCTGACGGCGGCCGAGCACCTCGTTGCGACAAATCCGGGCGCCATCGAGACCATCGACGAGCGTATCGTCACGTTGGCGCGAGGCGACCTGATCTGGCACCGGGTGGGTCACCTCCTGGAGGACGCGCCCGGGCAGCGCACGCGGGCGCTGAACCTCGTGGAGTTCGAAGGGAACGAACAGGCAGCCGTCGAAGGGAAAGCGGCAGCCCTGATCCACGAGCTGGAGGCTCAGCTTGGTCTGCCAGGCCAGGCCATCGGCTATGTGAAAGCCTTCGACGCCGCTGATGCCCAAGCGCTCTGGGACCTGCGCAAGAAGGGCGTCGGGCTGCTCGGCAATACCCCGGGCAAGCGGCGCCCCGTGGCCTTCGTCGAGGACACGGCCGTGCCACCGGAGCGGCTCGCGGAGTACACCCGGGCCTTCCGCGCCATGCTGGACGACGCCGGTGTGGAGTACGGAATGTTTGGCCACGTCGACGTCGGCTGCTTGCACGTGCGCCCCGCCCTCGACCTGAAGAACCCCAGCGACGAGAGGCTCCTCCGCACCATCTCGGACCGAGTCGTCAAGCTCGTGAAGAGCTATGGCGGGCTCATGTGGGCCGAGCACGGCAGAGGTTTTCGCAGCGAGTACACTCCGGAGTTCTTCGGACCCGAGCTCTTCGCCGACCTCTGCCGTATCAAGGCCGCCTTCGATCCCCACGGGCAGCTGAACCCCGGTAAGCTCGCCGTGCCGTCAGGTGACCCGAGCGAGCTCAGCAGCGTGGACGCGCAGAAGCGCGGCTTCTTCGACCGCCAGATCTTGCCGGAGGCTCTCGACCGCTACGCGATCAGCGTCAACTGCAACGGCAACGGCGCGTGTTTCGACTACAACGTCGACTCGGTCATGTGCCCCTCCTCCCGAGTGACCCGCGACCGCATCCACTCGCCCAAGGGTCGCGCCGGCATGATGCGGGAGTGGCTGAGGCAGCTCTCCGCGAGGGGTTACGACGCAGCCCATCAGCTCGAGCACGAACGAGGACGGCTCGATGATGTGATCGTCGGCGCCCAGAGCCGCGCCGCGGGGGAGTACGACTTCTCCCATGAGGTCTACGCTGCCATGGATGGCTGTCTGAGCTGCAAGGCTTGCGCCACCCAGTGCCCCGTCAAGGTCGACGTCCCGGAGCTGAAGAGCGACTTCCTCCACCTCTATCACCGACGCTATCCGCGTCCGCTGCGCGACTACTTCGTCGCTACCCTGGAGGTGCTCGTCGTCTTCATGAGCTGGGTCCCGCGCCTCATCAACTGGATCGTGCAGCGGCGCTGGTTCCAAGAGACGATGCGGCGGGTCGTCGGCATCGTCGACACGCCGCTCCTGAGCGAGCTCACTGTCGCCCGCGGCCTCGCCAAGCGCGACGTGCTCCCCTTCGACTGGGGCCGCCTCGAGGCTCTGAGCCCAGCAGAGCGCTCCCAGACCGTACTGCTCGTCCAAGACGCCTTCACGACCTTCTACGACGCCCACGTCGTGCTCGCCGTGCATGATCTCCTGGTCGCTCTAGGCTACAGGCCCACGCTGCTCCCCTTCCGCGCCAACGGCAAGGGACTGCATGTGAAGGGCTTCCTCGGGGCGTTCAAAGCCACGGCTCGTCGCAGCGCCGAGCTGCTGCGCAGGGCAGGCGCCCTCGGCATCCCGATGGTCGGTATCGACCCGGCGGTGACCCTCACCTACCGGGACGAGTACCGGCGCGCGCTTGGAACCCCTGGCTTCGAGGTGCTCCTCCTCCAGGAGTGGTTCGCCACACGGACCGACGACCTGCGCCTGCGCCTCGAGCGCCACGGCTACGTGCCACCCGCGGCACGCCAGTACACCCTCATGCCCCACTGCACGGAGCAGACCGCGGCGCCGAACTCTCAGAAGCAGTGGAAGCAAACCTTCGCCGTCTTCGGTCTCGACCTTCGCCTCGCGAGCGCGGGTTGCTGCGGGATGAGCGGCATGTACGGCCACGAAGCCCACCACCGCAACGAGTCCCAAGCCCTGTACGAGGCGAGTTGGAAGCGGCAGTTGCCTCCTGCCCAGGAGGACCGCAGCCGCTTCCTGGCCGCAGGCTACTCTTGCCGCAGCCAGGTCGAGCGCTTCGATGGAAGGCCCCTCGCCCACCCTGCCGAGGCGCTCCTCGCCGTGGTACGGGAGGCCGGCGTGAGGAGCAATTAGCACTACCATGAGAACTAGGTTGCGCCTTGCAGTTCGGCCGGGGCGGCACGACACCTCCCCCTTTCCCCCACGGACGATATTCGGTTGTGGTGGGGTCAGCAGAGTTGGGCGTGGAGCTTGCTGACGCGGGAGTCGGGGTGGGTATGTTGGTATCCTAGATCCTTCGGCGCTTGGCAGAACTGACCCAGTTTCGCTCGGCAAAAGTGACCCACCACCGCGAGTAGGTCTTTGCGCAGGTTGAGATGCAACCTGAACTCGACCTCGACGAGCACACTGAGGGGTGTTTCGTGGCTTTACCGCTGGGTACGTGGTGGCGTCATGTCCCGGGTAGCCTTCCCGGACTTCGTGGGCGTGCTTCACGAGCCCTCGCGGCTGACTCGAGCCGACGCCGGGCTTCGAGCGCGTTGTGCGCCGAGCAGAGCAGACGCAGGTTCGAGAGGTCCCGCTGGCCGCCGAGGCAATGGGGCTCGATGTGATCGATTTGGAGAAAGTGTGTCTCGCTGCA
>JAEWRL010000193.1 GCA_023398955.1 Pseudomonadota bacterium | reverse complement strand
CCCATCAACGGCTGGTCTGGCCCACTTCGTGGCTCTGATGGCAAAGGGCCCCCTCTCTCGCCCATTCCCATCATCGAGTCGGTCCGATTCTGGGCATGCCGACGAGGATGTGCGTGCGCGATAACACTCCACGCGCGAGAAGGTCAGTCGTCGCGCCATTGCCCTTTCCCTCGGCGTCAGCCGCAACACAGTGCGACGCATCCTCGAATCGCACGCGGTACAACGTGAGGCCGAGCACCCCGCGCTGCCGCCCTCGCCCTCTCGTGCCCCCCCGGCCTTCGAAGCTCGACCCCTTCCAGAAGCGCGTCGCTGAGCTCCTGGACAAGTACGCCGACATCACCGCCCAGCGGGTCTTCGAGATACTCTGCGACGAGGGTTTCGAGGGGGGCTACACAGCGGTCAAGAAGTACGTCCGGCGAGTGCGTCCCCAGCCTCCGCCCAAGCCCAGCCGACCCACGCCGGTCTACGGCCCCGGCAAGATGGCAGAGAGCGACTGGTCCCCCTACGAGCTGACCTACACCGACGGCAGCCAAGAGCTGGTCCAGCTCTTCAGCTACGTGCTCGTCAACAGCAAGCGCAAATTCTATCGCGCCTACCGCAGCTACGACACCCACGCGTTGATGCAGGGGCACATCGCTGCCTTCGAGCACTTCGGGGGCGCAGCCAGCAGCTGCAAGTACGACGGTCAGAAGGCGGTGGTCATCCGCTGGGAAGGGCACCAGCCGATCTACAATCCACAGTTTCTCGCCTTCGCCACGCACTACGAGTTTCGACCCATCGCGCTGCGCGGAAACCCCAACGCGCGACCCAACGTCGAGCGCGGCTCCTGGACCCACGAGAAGTCGTTCCTGTCGGCACGCGAGTTTCGCGACCTCGACGACTTCAACGGCCAGCTCGCTTACTGGCTCGCGACCAACATTGATGTCCGCAAGCGTCATGGCACGACCGCTCTCGAGCGCTTCGCCGAGGAGGCCCCCCACCTCGTGCCCCTGCCGCGTCATCCCTACGACACCGCTCGCGTCGCCTATCGCCTCTGCAGTATCGATGGTTTCATCGACTGGCTGGGCAATCGCTACGCCGTCCCCTACGACCACATCACGGACCTGCTGCCAGTCCGCATCACCGACCGCGAGCTGTTCGTCTACGCGGCGAATCTCGAGTGCGTCGCCACCCACGAGCTTGCTCCGCGCGGTCAGGGCTTGAAGCTCGACCCCCACGGGTTTCACCGCCGCGACACCACCCAGCCCGCCATCGACCTCGACAAGCTCCGCACGACCTTCGAGCAGATGGGGGAGCACTCGACGGAATTCTTCCAGCAGCTCAGCTCCGGACCCCCTCGTCACTGGGGACGCATCGCCCGGCGCATCCTGACGCTGCGTGAGCGCTTCGCCACCAAGCACCTCGATGCGGCGCTCGCCCATGCGACCCGCTTCGGCGCCTTCACCCACGAGGCAGTCCTGCGCATCCTCGAAGCACGCCATCCGCCGCGCACTCTCGACGAGTACGTCTCCGAGCAAACCACTCACCGACTCGAGACCGAGCTTGGCATCTGCCAGACCGCGCCACGCGATCTCGCCGAGTACGACCGCCTACCCTCGACCCTGGTCCACGAAGCCGCCAGCGTCGACGGCACCGACAACGAGGAGACGACTGCATGCCCACCAAGCCCAGCGGCGCTGGACACCCTTCCAGACGCGCCCCCCAACGAGTCCCATCCCACGAAGCTCTCCTGACCCGCCTCCGCGACCACCTCTCTTTCCTCGGCCTGTCGCACACTAGCAAGCACCTCGACGAATTGCTCGCCTGGGCCACTCACGAGCGCCCCGCGCCCACTGCGCTGCTCGAGCACGTCCTAGCCGGCGAGGTCGCGTCGAAACGCGACGCCCGCATCAACCGACGCTTCGCCCTCAGCGGACTGTCCGAGCGCAAGACGCTCGAGGCCTTCGACTGGGCTTTCCAGCCCTCCCTCAACAAGGGCGCCGTCCTCGAGCTCGGAAGCCTCGCCTTCGTCGAGCGCAAGGACGACTTGCTCATCACCGGGAAGGCCGGCACCGGCAAGAGCCACCTCCTGAAGGCTTTCGGACTGCGTGCCTGCCAACAGGGCGTCTCCATGCGATACGCACGCTGCGTCGACCTGGTCGATGACCTCCACGCCAGCCTCGCCGACGGCACCTACGCCAAGCGCTTGCGCGCCTGGGCACGCCCCGCGCTACTCATCATTGATGACGTCGGGCTCGGTCAGCTCAAGAAACGCGAGGACGAGCCGACCGCCGCACACACGCTCTACAACCTCGTCGACCGTCGCCACGGCCGCGCCTCCACCGCCATCACCTCCAACATCAAGCTCTCTGACTGGGGCCGCTACCTCGGAGACACCACCATCACGGCTGCCATCCTCGACCGCCTCGTGATGAACGCTATCCGCTTCGATATCGACGGACCCAGCTGGCGACAGCACGTCGCCGAGAAGCGAGCCGCAAAGGCCAAGACAAAGCGAAAGAAGTAGCTCAACCCCAACGACCCAGCCCCGCTCACGCCGCGACCGCGTGGATCAACATCCCGCCCTCGCGGCGTTGCTGCGCCCGGTCCCCGCAACACCACTGCTGGATCTCCGAAGGCGCCACGAGTGGATCACGCTGATGCCGACGCTGAAGCAATGCCAACCTCCCGCAATGACTCAGAGATTCAAGCCCTCCTCAGGGGCGCCGGAAAGACGCTCCCGTTGCCAGGCTGCGTACGATCAATTCCTGGGCGGGGACGAGTTCGCGCAGTTCGTCCAGGTTGTCGCGGTCGAGGCTCATCGCCGACTTTGCCGGAGGTGTGGCGATCAGCTCTCCAATCCAACGATCGAGAGTCGAGAGGTGCTCGGCCGGCGTGATGCGTTGCGCGAGCCGCACCAAGCCCGGCGCAGAGTACGAAAGGTCACCCGCGGTTCGAGCGAGCTCTCGCATCAGCCGAAACACGCAATCCGTCTGGCTCGCTCCGGCGTCTCGAGGTCTCGAGGTCTAAAAGCCGTAGCCGATGAAGACTCGCGATGCTCCGCGAAAGCCCGAAAGGTCGATGGAGGGCTCGCCGAGCGTCGTGAAGCGCGCTCCTTGAATGAACCAGCCTGCATCGACGGCTACACCCAGGACGAGCCCGGAGTCGAACATCGTGCGGGCCTTGAATCTGCCCGAAACGGAGACGACGGGGCGTACCTTGCGGGCGCCCTCCTCGTCGAAATCGTTCGTGCCGCCCATCG
>JAEWRL010000106.1 GCA_023398955.1 Pseudomonadota bacterium | reverse complement strand
CACCTACGAGCTCACCGGGCTCGCGCTGCCGGCTGAAGGCCTGCTCACCATCGAAGCCCTCCGCTCCGAGCTCCAGGCCTTCTACCCTGTCGTCCAAAACCCCGCTGCCGACCTCCCCTACGAGGCCACGCCGACCCTGGCAGGGCTCGAGCGCCGCCTCGTCGAGAGCAGCTACCAGCTCTTCTGGGACGACGGACAAAGCGGGCCCCTCACGCTCGGCGCCCTCCAGTCCCTCGCCCTCCCCTACGAGAGCTACCAGCTCGCCTTCACCCCGGGCCTCGTCTCCGAGGTGGTCTCTCAGGTGAGCGGCCCCGCCTCGAGCGGCGGCCTCGACATCCCCCTCACTCAAGCGGAGCTGACCGGAATCCTCTCCGCCGAAGGCCACTACCACCAAGACAGCGGCCACTTCTGGACACGCAGCGGCTACGCTCGCTTCGACGAAAACGCCTTCTTCCTCCCCGTCGAGGCCGTCGACCCCTTCGGACAGCGCTACTTCGTCACTTACGACCCCTTTAGCCTCCTCGTCACCCGCACCCGGGACCCCCTCGGAAACGCCGTCTACGCCCAAAACGACTACCGCGTCCTCGGCCCGGAAGAGCTGACGGACATCAATCTCAATCGCACGCGCGTCGGCTTCGATGCCTTGGGGATGGTCGTCTGGACCGCCGTCATGGGAAAGGAAGGAGCTGGCGAAGGCGACACGCCCGAGCACCCCACGACGAGCCTCGAGTACTCCCTGCGCCGCTGGCAGGAGCAGGGCCTCCCCGCCTTCGTCCACACCCGCTCCCGCGAGCGGCACTACGCGGACGACCCCGATTCCCCCATCCAGGAGAGCTTCACCTACTCCGATGGCTTCGGTCGCGTCATCATGCAGAAGGTCCAGGCCGAGCCCGGTGACGCCCCCTACTGGACCGATGGAGTCCTGCAGATGGGCCCCGACGGTCCCCTGCTCCAGCACACCGAAAACCGCTGGGTCGGCACCGGACGCACCGTCTTCAACAACAAGGGCAATCCCGTCAAGCAGTTCGAGCCCTTCTTCTCCAGCACCTCCGACTTCGAGGACGAGCTCGATCTCGTTGAATGGGGCGTCACACCCATCCTCCACTACGACCCCCTCGGCAGGGTCATTCGCACAGACCTTCCCAATGGGACCCTGTCGCGCGTGGTGTTTGACCCTTGGAGGCAGGAGAATTGGGATCCCAACGATACGGTGCTGGAGAGTGATTGGTACGCAGAGCGCCAAGCGCCCGGCACCAGCGCCGACGAGGTGCGCGCAGCGGCCCTGGCGGCTGCGCACGCCGGCACGCCCAGCGTCACGCACCTCGACACGCTGGGCAGAGCCTTCCTCGTCCAAGCCGACAACGGTACCGCGTCGGCCCACGACCTCTACGAGACGCGGAGTGAGCTCGATATCGAGGGGAAGGTTCTGAAAGTTACGGACCCTCGAGGCATCGAGACGGTCAGCGCTCAGGCATTCGATGTACTAGGTCGCCGATTCATGGTGGCGTCCCCAGACGCCGGTCGCCGGATCGTCCTCGCCGACGTCGCTGGCAAGCCCATTCGGTCGTGGGACAACCGTCGTCAAACCTTTCGGAGTCGCTACGATCAGCTTCAACGCCCCACCCACGGCTACATGCGCCAAGGGACAGACCCCGAGCGACTAACCACACGCACCGTGTACGGTGAGGGCCACCCTCTTGCTGTCCAAAACAACCTGCGTGGTCAACCTTACCTCGTCTGCGATTCCGTCGGCGTCACTCGGAGCACAGACTTCGACTTCAAAGCCAATCTCCTGACCGGCACTCGTCACCTTGCGGTGGACTACCACGAGACTCCAGACTGGCTCGTCACGGACGGGCTCACCGACATCACCGAGATCGAGGCGGCAGTAGCTCCCTTGACTGAGGCCGAGGAGTTCTCCCAACGCTTCGCTTTCGATGCCCTAAACCGCGTCACCACTCAGACGGCGCCGGATGGCAGCATCAGACGCACCGAGTTCAATGCCGCTCGCTTACCCGAGGCACAGCACATCAGCGTTCACGGTGGCCTTGAACAGACCGTCGTCGTTAGCACCGAGTACAATGCCAAAGGGCAACGAACAGCAGTCGACTTCGCCAACGGCACTCGCACAGCTTTCTCGTATGACCCGTTCACCTTTCGCACCACGAGAATCCTAACCACGAGAACGAGCGACGGCATACGACTCCAGGATCTCCACTACACCTATGATGCCGCAGGAAACATCGTCGCGATTAGAGACAGCGGCGACTCCGACGCCTACTTCCTCGGAACTCCACCAGCCTCCGGCGACGGCCTCTACGAGTATGACGCACTCTATCGGCTCGTACTCGCGGAGGGCCGCGAGCACCCCGGACAACAGGGCCAGCAACCGACCCACCAAGACTTTCCGCGAGGTGACCTTCCACACCCCAACGACCTTCAGGCGCTGGTTCGATACCAGGAGCGATTCACCTACGATCGCGCCGGCAACCTCGAACGGCTGCAGCACCTCCCCGCACCCGGAAACACCGGAACTGGATGGACACGTCGCTACAGCTACGCGCTGGACAGCAATCGCTTGCTAGCAACCTCCCTGCCTGGCGACTCAGACGGCGCATTCTCGGTAAACTACGGATACGACGCTCACGGCTCGATCACATCGATGCCACACCTGCCGTCCATCACTCGAGATCACGCGGATCGCATTCAACAGGTCGACCTCCTCGGCGGAGGGCAGGTCTTCTTCACCTACGATTCCGGAGGCAAGCGTGTCCGCAAGGTTTGGGAACACTCCGGCCTCGTCGAGGAGCGAGTCTACCTCGGCGGCTTCGAGATCTACCGGCGGCGCACGGGGAGCATTTCAGGACCCATCGAGATCGAGCGCGAGACGCTTCACCTGCTAGACCACCAGCACCGTCTCGCCATGGTCGAGACGAAAACAGTCGACACGACCGGAAGCGGTGATGTCGGCACGAGCCGTTGGAGATTCCAGCTCAACAACCACCTCGGCACGGCAACCGTCGAACTCACTCGTGACGGCGAGGTCATTTCTTACGAAGAGTATCACCCCTACGGCACGACCGCGTTTCACACCGCCAGAGGCACCATCGAGGTCTCGGCCAAGCGGTACCGGTACACGGGGAAAGAACGAGACGAAGAAACAGGCCTGTATTATCAGGGTGCCAGGTACTATGCACCCTGGCTCGGACGCTGGATTGCACCTGACCCGCTCGGCCTTGCGAAACCTGGCCGAGCCGATCTGAATCTCTACGCCTATGTCCGGGGTGATCCGATAGGCAAGTCGGATCCAAGTGGGCTCCAAGAGAATGCACCCCCACCAGCTGCCTTCTACCCAGTACCAGCGGAGTTCGGCGGCGTGCACGTCACCCGCGAAGGGAACACCCATCGCGTAAGTCAGATATTCTCCGACGGTGCCACGGACCTGGCCGTCGATGTTATCGTTTTCGACGACGACCACATTGTCTCCGCCAAGCAGGATCCACCTCCAACTCCCAAACCGGAACCACCGAAGCGTGAGGAAGTCCCGCAGCCAGCCGAGGAACCCTCAGGTGGCGGCTCTGGTGATGCGAGCATTGAACCGGGACCAGTGGGCCCTCAGGCAGCCACTGCAGAGCAGGCCTTGGCCGCCGGAGCGAAGGGCTTCGTCGAAGGCGCCGCCATTGGCCTCGGTCTCATCGCTCTGGGGGCCATATCCGGGCCGGCAGCTTTGGCAGTCGGTGGCGTCCTCCTGGGTCTGGCGGTCTACGACCTGGCAACCGGCGGTGCCGAGAGACTGGCGGAGAGCGCTGAGCGGCTGGCTAGCGGTGAAGGCACTGCCGAGGACTACGAGCTCGCTGGCGGCATCGCAGGTGGACTGGCGACCGGGCGCATCAAAGGCCCAAAGCGGATCCCCGGTGGGGGCAAAAAGCCTCCAACTGGCACCCGAGGCGGGGGGCCTAGCGGCGGCGGGCCAGCACGAGGCGGGGGACCAGGAGGCTCCAGCAGCGCAGCCGGGACTGCATTGGCGCGAGTCCCCGATTTCGCCAACAATGCAGCGGCAGCGCGACATTTTGCGAAGCACGCCAAGGGTGTCGTCGTGGGACCGAAAGGAAAGCTGAGCGCGAAGCCGGGTGGGCCCGACGTTCCGGAGTTTGGAACGCTTCAGGAGTACGTGCAGGCAGCTCGCCGGTTCCACAGTGGACCGCCGAGCCCGGGCGTGCTAGAGGGCGTTCGGGCGGGCGGTGATATCGTCCGCTTCGATCCTAATACGGGCCTGTTTGGTGTACGGACAGCTACCGGAACAATAAAGACCTTCTTTAGACCTGACGGGAGCCCCGCGGCTCGACTACAATACTTCTACGAGCAATTCAAGACAAAGCCATGACGTACACTCAGGCCCAAGCTATCGTCCGAGAACACCATGGCATTAAAGACACGGCAAGTACTCTCCTGGACAAGTGGGAGAATCTTGTACTTGAGTGCGAATCAGGATACTCGTGGGACTATAGCGAGTTTCTAAATGAGCTTCGTGTGAGAGATGAGATCGAGACCATCCTCAGTGTTCCGGAGCTTCACAGGTACAAGGAGCACGGAGTTCTGCGAGAACGAGTAGCAAGTATCGATCAACGATTGCGTGTTCTGTTCCACTCGGAGAAGGAATCGTCCACGGAAGGACCCTGGTGGAGGCGTGGCATACTGAAAAGAGCTGGGGCGGATTATGCGGAGTATTGTTGGTCAGCATTCTCCGTTCCCGTCGAAGTAGTGGCATGATTCTTCCTGTTTAGAACCCAGTGCTATTTCAAAACCCGATCGGCGGCAAATCACACTGCTTCCCGATAGTAGCAGCGGAGCATGCCACCAAGCCGCTCCCGGCACTCATCGGTCCTCCGTCATTCGCAGGCGCCCCGGAAATCAGCCGATTGCCAGCCCTTGGTGATTCCGTTCCGTGTTGCAATGATCCACGTACCCTGACACGATTCGCCTCAGGTGCGCTACACCGACCGGGCTGACTCGATCCAGGCACTACCGCCAGATTGAAAGCACGAAGCGTTCCCCGTAGGCATTCAGGTTCGGGCTGCGCGCTGGGAGCTTCACCGAGCTCACGCCCGCCGCCCTGAGGATGCTCACGAATCTCTCCGTGAAGAGCGGATCTCGGTCGTGGATCAGGTACTTCGCATCCTTCAGAAAGCCGTCCACCGCATCCGTCAAATTCCGCGCCATCTGCTCCATCCACGCCCCATAGGCCTCCTGCACGATTCCCGCGATGTGCACGCGGCGACTCCGAAGCTCGATCACGAAGAGCACGCAGTAACGGACCAGCCCTGCCCGCGTCAGTACTTCCACCGTGAAGAAGTCGGTGGCCGTCAGCGCTTCCCAATGTGCCACTAGAAACGTCGTCCAGCTCGTCTTCTGAGACCGCACCGGCTCTGGTGGGATGCCCGCATCCCTCAGGATGCCGCGAATCGTGCTTTGGCAGAGCTGGTGTCCAACATTCTCCAGAGCACCACGAATTCTCAGGTACCCCCAAGTCGGATTCTCTCGCGCCATTCGGAGCACCAAGTCCGCAATCTCCGCTGCCGTCGGTGGCCTCCCGGCCTTGCGCTTCCGCGACCCGTCATACTTTGTCGCAATGAGCTCCCGGTTACCACCTCAACAGCGTATCCGGCGTGACGATGATTACCATCCCGTGGAGCATTCGGTGTCCCAGGGTCTTGGCGCGCATTGCAAGGCGACGCCGCTGCTCGCCTGTGAACACCGCTCGGCGCTTGCCTCGGAATGCATCGCGCTGCTCGCGAAGGACGCGGTTCTCTGCGATGACATAGTCGATCACCTGCGCTTGCTCCCGTTCGAGCAACCCAGCCATCATCAGCACGAAGACCTTAAGCCAACGGGCGTTCATGGCGGCGACGGTACGCCCCTCGAGACCTAGGCGGCCTCCGGCCAAGCATGCCGCGCTCGGATCTCACCAGACAGTCCCTCCTGTAATTCCAGTGACTCCCCCTCCACGACCCGCCCGACCTCTCGGTCGTCGGCTCGGTCATCCGTCTGGCAGTAGCACTGGAAGGTGCGCCGACTGCCCCGCTGTTTTCGACACCGATCTCCCCCTCCGGTTGCACGCCTACCCTGTGCACCGAGTTCGGAGTCCTGTCCCGGCGCGAGACCGGGAAGCCCACAGCATCCACCTGCGCATCCCGGGCGCGGCAATTGGCGACCGCACACTCCACCAAGCCGTTCGCGTGTAACGGACGGCTTGGTCCGTGTGGCGGACGGCTTACTCCGTGTGGCGGACGCCTTCGTCCGTGTGGCGGAGGTCTCTACCAGCGCAGCGGACGCCTCGATACGCCCTGCGGCAGCTTCAGGTACGTGGTCGGGTGCTGTCATGACCCACGCCGGGCGCCTCTTCTCGGCTGCCCGGAAGGGCTCGCTTCCGAAGCGGGCTGGCTCACTGCGGCTGACGGCCACGCTGGATCTCTTCGACTTCCACTGCCTAGCCAGATTGGGTCGTGATGCTCTGGATTCACAGATCCTTACGTATCAGCGACGGCTTTGGTTCACGGCCCTCGGACGATCTTCACTGAGCGCGGTGCGGAGCGCCAAGCCCGTCGGACGGTCCACTCTGGAATGAGGCAAGGAATACGGGACACGCGGCCCCTATCCGTCGCAGCGAGGCAGATCACGCATTCGAGCCGCGCCGTCTCAGCGTAGCGGCGCCCCCGGGCGGTGCTCACCCGCTTCCAAGCGCCTCGCGGAGAGCGCGAGCGCCTGCGGAAGCTCTCGCTCCACCAGCTCATCCGTCACCCGCACGACGCGGTAACCGAGGCGCTCGAGCGCCCGCTCTCGCCGCGCGTCCGCCTGCACGCGGCGCTGATGGTAAGGGCCGTCGACCTCTACCACGACCTTCACCTTCGGCGCCACGAAGTCCACGATGTACCTCCCGCCGAGCACCGCCTGCCGACGAAACCCGACCCCGAGCTTCGATGACCGAAGCTGCTGCCACAGCCGCTCTTCCGAGTGCGTCGGAGCTTCTCTCATGCCCGAGGCGCGCTGCTTGAGCAGGGTGCGTTTCTTGGACTGGGCCTTCGCCTGATACAGCTTGGGGAGCTCGACGGTGTGGATTTCCAAGGCCCCGGGCGCAGGGTGGCATTCAAGAGGGAGATGAGCAGGTCGCGGTTTCGCTTCTCCAGTACGAACGAGGTGGAACCGGCCGAGCAGGCAGCGTACGCTTGGGCTAGCTTCCTCGCCGCCATGACCGACGAGGAGCGGCGCAGGCTGGCCATGGCAAACCCCGACATCGACAAGGCGACCCGGGCGCTCGAGCAACTGAGCCAAGACCCCAAGGCACGTATGCTCCCCCAGTGGCGTGAGGACGAGCTCAAGCTGTGGCGCGTCTCGCTCGCCACTGCAGAGCAACGCGGCTGGACAGCGGGTGAAGCATCCGGACTGGATCGAGGACGGACCCAAGGCCTCCAGCAGGCCATCGAGTCGCTCTGCGACGTGCTCGACATCCCGCTCGACGAGACGAGGCGCGGCGGGCCCGCATCGAGCAGTCCGACGGAGCCGCGCTCGAGTCCCTGCTCACCCATCTACGCTCCGAGCGCTGCTGGCCACGGGAATAGCGAGACCGTCGAGCCCGCCCGACGACGAGCTGGCAACCCGCCCAGCACCGCGCCCGGCGCTGGGTCCCCCGGCCGCGCGCAAGGCGCCGCAGGCGCCTGAGCACGGCTAAGGCGGTTGCGCCTGGCATGGCGCTGAAACAGCGGGTGAGAGTCCCGCGAGAAAGGAGCATCGCCAATCTCAATCATAAGACAAGGGTGAGCCCGCGAGGGCCCATCGAGTGGAAGTCGAAAGGAGAAGGACCAAACCGAACGTA
>JAEWRL010000084.1 GCA_023398955.1 Pseudomonadota bacterium | reverse complement strand
GCGCTGAAGATCCTAGATCGGACGATCGATCGACAGCTCCGGCGGGTAGCCGCTACTTCACCTCATGGATGAAGCCACGCGCGCCAGACCGCGGGATGAACAGCCGAGAATTCCGCAGGATTCAGCGCCCATGTGCCGGGGGGCGCGCGAAATCTAGGATGAACGCCAGGTCGATTGCGCGCTACGTCTTTCGGGTCGGATTGGAGGGGATCGCAGGTGGCAGCAAAGATTCGAGCTTCGACCACTGCCTGTCAGCCTGACCAACCGCTCCATCGCCAGGATGGGAACATACTCTCTGTTCGATGAAAGCCCGTCCGCTGGACCCCCACCCCCAAAGGACTCGCCTCGTCGAGGTGCTCGAGGTTGTGCGTGCCCGTTGGGTGGCAGTCAGGGCCGCATGATGCTGCCGAGCCGGTTCGCGAGCGCGTCCATGGCAGGCAGATAGCCATAGACGGCGCTCGCCGCGTCCAATGATTTCGGGCACACGGAGCTTACTACCGCGTTCTCACCGTAGTCCTTGAGGACCTCCAGCTGACGCAGGGACGGATACGCCTTTCCCCAGTACTGCGTCGAACCGTAGGTACCGTCCGGACCCTGGCACAGCGGCTTGCTGGCGGTCCGAACTCCGTCGAGGCTGGGAACTCCGTCGACAGCATTGGGGGCGCAATCGCAGCTCGCGCCAGGGTCAGCCGCGGCGCAGTCGAGCGGGTCTGGGAGCGGATGAATGCACGCGTACTGAAGGTCTCGCCCGCCTGTGTTCCATTCGTGCCCATTGGCAGGGTTGGCGTCTGCGCTCGTGGCTTCGGGTGGAGCGAGAGCAACGCCGATGATGGGGTGAGTTCCGCTGCGCGGGCTGATACTCTCGACCATCAGTGGATCGCGCGCGGCGACATGATTCGTCGGATCCCCCACGATGAGGTCCCAATAGCTATAATCGTGTCCCGGGACGTTCGTCTGCAACTCCTCGGCGGTGAGCAGGGTCGCAAGGTTGGGGTCGTCCAGGGCTTCGGGGGATACCACGTCCTGCCAGGGCACTCCAAGGATGCCCAAGAGAACGACGATGTTCGGCGCGCGTAGTTTCGGGTTCGCATAGAGCGGGTTGGGAACCGGCGTTCCTGGCTCACAAGGGATCCCGAGAGCGTTGGCGCGGGCGCAGTGGCAATCCCAGTCTGCAAAGCTGGACTCAGGGCAAATTGTCTGGCTTCTGAGAGCGACGGCGTAGCGCGAGGTTGGGTAGAGGAGATCGATCCCGAAGCGCCGCTTGTGATCGAAACAACGTAGATTGGAGGCGTCTTGGTCGCCCGAGAGTTGACTTCCGATTGGGCAGAGCTCCTCCTTGGGCGCACAGTCTTCCGGCCAGGACGACGTGGTGCAGGGAATGCAGCACTTGTCATTCGGATTCGCTTCGCAGGCCGTGGTGCCTCTGCACATGTGAAAGACGGTGTTGGAGCGATTGAACGTGCTTACCAGGCCGCCATAGCCGGTGGAGAGCACGGAGCAATCATTCTCGTCCCCCAGCATGAGGATGGCGACTGCGGAATCCTCTCGCAGAAAGCTTGCCCGTTGCTCGAGGACGATATCGTCCTGACCCTCGGGAACGCCGATTCCGGATTCAGTCGGGGCAATGCTCGCGTACGGTGCGGGATCCACGAGGAAGCGGTACCAGGCCTCCAGTGGAGCCTCGAACCCACACCCCTGATGCCCGGTGACGGCGAGCATGTCGGCGAAGCCTTCGAGGAACTGGCTTTCTTCATTGCTCGCGTCCGGATCACGCTCTGAATCGGATCGGTTGTCCCACGCCAAGAACCCCAGCCCTCGGTAGGTCTCCAGACCATCACGGGCGCCGCCAATGAGGTGGCTCATGTCGGCCATCGTGGGATTGAACGATGTCGTATCGGCATCGGAGCAGAACGTGCCGCCCTGGCCACCCAGGCTCGTGGTGATGACGCCGACATGCAGGTCTCCAACGGGCTTAAAGCGGCGGGTCCCCGTGCGGCAAGGCGCGCCCCCGTGAGCGGGCTGGTCCACGATGTCACCGTCTTCCATGCAAGGCGGGTTGACGAGTGTCTGAACGAGCTTTGGCACGGCCTCGGCCAGCAGCTGCTGTTTATCGGACATCGATTGCGAGTTATCGACGACAAGCAACAGATCGAGCTTCACCACCGGGGTCGAGACGACCCATGTGTCGGGTCCCGCGTCGCCAGCGGATCCCCCAGCCAGTGCCGCTGCTGCCCCACTTGCTCCTCCAGCGCCAAGGGAGCTCCCTCCTTGAGCTGGCGCTGGCGCGCCGCCCGAGCCCTGGCCAGCTCTCGAGGGAGCGCCTCTTTCAGCGTCATCCTCAGTAGCGCCGCCAGAGGCCGGCGGTGGGTCGCTGGTCAAGTAACCGGGCTGGCCAGCACTCCCGCCCGAGGCGGCGCCTGCGGCTCCCCAAGAATGCTCACGGCCGCTCGCGCCGTTGGCTGCCGCCGCCGTGCCGTAGGAACCCCCACCCGTCTCCCTGCTCCCTTCCGGCTCTCCAGCGATAGCGCTGGAACCGGGATCGCCGCTTGCCCCACCCTCTGCGCCTTCACTCTTGGACTCGTGGCCACCCCCGCACGCGAGCGGAGCGAGGCACGCGCAGACCCCCAAGACACGGATTGGCAGCCAGAGCGAAAGCGAATAAAGAATCATGGAGACACCTCCCGCAGGAACCGATGAAGCAGACCGGGACCGAGATCTCCCCATCACCCGGATACGACCGCACCCGGTTTGCGAGTGTCAAGCGGTTCGCGCCGTCTACGCGCGTCGCGGTGACCGTCTTCCCCTGGCGGCGCCGAGACGAGCCGAGCGCGTTCGCGTGAGCGTCTGCGTAGACCCTGAGCTAGTATCCCCGATGCTCGGCCAGGCTCCGGATCGGGGCGCTCGGCCAAGGTTCCAGCGAAACAGAAAAGGAAGCGCGGTTGGTCATGCTCAGGGTAGCGTTCGTCGGGTGGCGCGGAATGGTGGGCTCGGTCCTTCTCGAAAGGATGAAAGCGGAGGACGACTTCGCTGGTATCGAGCCAGTTTTTTTCACAACGTCCAACGTGGGGGGCAAGGCGCCGGACGTCGGCGTCGCCTGTCCACCGCTCGCGGATGCGCGAGATCTCAAGACGCTCAAGCGCTTCGACGCGGTCGTCACCTGCCAAGGCGGCGACTACACGACCGAGGTCTACGACGCCCTCCGCAAGGAAGGGTTCCAAGGGTATTGGATTGATGCCGCATCCACCCTTCGAATGCGGGACGACACTGTCATCGTGCTCGATCCGGTGAATCGCGACGTCATCGACAGGGCGATAAATGACGGGGTGCGGTCCTTTGCTGGGGGCAATTGCACCGTCAGCCTCATGCTGATGGCCGTGGGGGCGCTCTTCCGACGCGGTCTCGTGGAGTGGACCACGAGTATGACTTATCAGTCAGCATCCGGGGCGGGCGCCAAGAACATGATTGAACTGATGGCCCAGAACGTCCGCCTCGCAGATGCCGTCAAGGCGCTGCTCAGCGATCCCGCGTCGACGGCCCTGGATCTCGATCGCGCCGTGAGTGCCCAATTGAGCTCTGGCGATCTCCCCACGGCAAACTTCGGAGCGCCGTTGGCTGCAAACCTGTTGCCGTGGATCGACCGCGCCATGGAAAATGGCCAAACACGCGAAGAGTGGAAGGGTCAGGCGGAGGCGAACAAGATCTTAGGGACGGCGGCGGCCCCCGTGCCCATCGACGGAATCTGCGTGCGGGTGGGCGCCATGCGCTGCCACAGCCAAGCCCTGACCATGAAGCTCACCAGGGACATTCCGCTCGAAGAGATCGAAGGGATGCTGCGCGAGGAACACGAGTGGGTCCGAGTGGTTCCCAATGAGAAGGAAGCGACGCTGGCAGGCCTCACCCCGGCGGCCGTCTCCGGATCGCTGCAAGTCCCGGTGGGGCGGCTCCGCAAGATGGCGCTGGGCCCAGAGTACCTGACCGCCTTCACCGTGGGCGATCAGCTGCTCTGGGGCGCAGCCGAACCGCTGCGGCGCATGCTGCGAATCCTTCGAGAGTCTCGCTAAATCCACTCAGGTCAGCACGCCAGCCAGGCCCGTGAGGTTAAACTCACCGGGCTCTGGCGGGCGCCGCATTACTCGTTCCGCCGAGGACCTCGTTGCATGGCGAGCTCCTGCGTACAGCTCAAGGGGCTGCGCTAGCCGACGAACCCGGGACAGCGCTCGTTCAGAGAGAAGCACACCGCCAGGTTCAGGACACCGAGCTGGAACAGCTGCGTGGGGTCGCTAAGCTCGCAGGTGATGGCTTCGCCGAACTGCTCCTCGAAGGCGAAGAGCGCCGTCATGCAGGTGTTCACCTCGTCCACCGTTGCGTCACAGCCGTCGAGTCCTTGTGATGCCGTCGTGCAATCGGCGGCCTGCTCCGTGTTCTGTGCAGCCATGCATTCTGTGACCCTCGTCTCGCAGGCGGCCACGGCGTTATCGACCGCGGCCGTGTCACTCAGCGCGGCCACCGTGCACAAGAGCCGTTCGCGTTCTTCTGCGCCCTCCCGGGAGGCAGCCTCGGTCTCCTCGCAAACCTGCGTTGCCTCCTGCGGGGTGAGGTCCGATAGTACGCGATCGCCGCTCACGCTGGTGATGACGGGGCCATCGGGCACTGCACCCTGCGAGCCGCCGCTCGCATTGCCGTCACTGCCCGTCTCCGGATCCGCCGCCATACCTGCGTGCCCGGCAGCGCTCGGTGAGCTGTCGCTCCTGACGCGGCCCTCTTCACCACCGCAGCCCCACACGAGGGCCGTTGCGAGACCCATTCCGATAATCCAAGCTATGCCGATCTGACTCAAGGTGCCCTCCGCTTGCATCGAGGTGGTTCTTCACACGGCAGCAGCAGGGGATGAGCTGACTACCGGCTCGAAAGTCTAACCCAGGTTACGTGGCGACGCCTGTTCCGAGCAGAGGCCGGCGCCAAACGGCAGGCGAGACCACGACTGATCCACGGTCCGGATCCTGCTGGCTGCCGCCGTGAGGCCGCGCTACAACGACCTCCCGACTCCCCCAGCCCTCGATGCCGTCGCAGAACCCTGTTCCTTCGCGTTTGCAGAAAGACAATCAGGAGCCGTGGACCATCCGCCGCGTCTTGACGTGGGCTGCCGACGACTTCCGAGCCCGAGGGGGCGACTCGGCGCGACTGGACGCGGAGCTGCTGCTCGCCGAAGCGTTGGGCACCGATCGGATCCGCCTCATCTTGGACGCGATGCGACCGCTCAATCAGGACGAGCTCGCAGCCTTCAAGGAGCTCATCCGGCGGCGCCGGACGGGAGAGCCCGTGGCGTACATTTTGGGCCGTCGGGAGTTCTATGGACTCGAATTGCTCGTCGATGCCCGCGTCCTGATTCCCCGGGCAGATACCGAGGCGCTCGTGGAGGCGGCCCTCGAGGCCACGGCGGAGGTGCCGAGGGGGCGCGCGCTCGATCTGTGCACGGGTTCTGGTTGCGTTGCGCTCGCGTTCGCGTCGAGGCGTCCGGATTGGGAGGTGCATGCGGCGGACATCTCCGAGGCGGCCCTCGAGGTCGCGCGCGAGAATGGACGTCGCCTGGGAGCGGCGTGGAACCTCCACTTCCACCTCGGGGACCTGCTCACACCCTTTTCTCCGGGTGATGCCTTCGACGTGGTGACGGCCAACGCGCCGTACATTTCCGCGTCGGAGTTTGCTGAGCTCGACATTGGCGTGCGAGGTTTCGAGCCCCACCTGGCGCTGAAGGGGGGTGACGACGGTCTGGATTTGATAGGACGCCTCGTGCTCGAAGCGCCGTCGCATCTTGTACCCGGAGGGCTCCTAGCGTTGGAGGTTGGGTACGAGCAGGCTCCCCAGGTCATCGCGCTCTTCGAGCAGAGCGGATTCGATCAGGTTCGGGTCCATCACGACTATGGTGGCCGCGCGCGAGTTGTCAGCGGGCGTCGACGGTAGTCCCATGGCCGCGCTCGCAGGTGGGTCGGTGGGCCATTCGACGGCGCGACTCGCTTGGAGGGGCCTTTGCAAGGTATAAGGCGATTATGACGGGAGCGAAGATCGTTCGATGTTCGGTGCTGCTGCTCGTGGTCGGTCTGGCCCTCGGGTGCGGCGGGCCGCGGAAGCCCTCGGAGGCCGCGGGGGGGATGGACTCCAAGCGTTCGGTGGGTGAGCAGTGCCTTGCGGACGCTGACGCCCGGTACCAGCCGCGAGCCGACGCGCCGAATCGGATCGACATCGAGCACATCCTGATCCGGCACGCTGGGGTGGCCAACCCAGGAGAGGTGACGCGAACTCCGGAGGAAGCGTGCCTGCGAGGTCTGGAGGCTTGGCAGAAGCTTCAAGACGGCGCAGACTGGGACGCGATCGCAGAAGAGTACTCCGAAGCAAGGGGGGCGGCTGGCGGCAGGCTTTCGCGCGTTTCGGCGGAGGAGCTGGACGACGACTTTGCGGCTGTTGCGTTCTCGCTGGAGGAGAACGAGCTGAGCTATGTCGTGAAGACGAAGCGCGGTTTTCACCTGATCCTGCGCCGGTAGTCCGACCTCCGCGCAGGAATTGGGCCAAAGCTCGCGGGTCGTGTCATGCCCCCCTCATGGCCCGGCAACATCGAACACCCCTCGTGGTGGCGGCTGCTGCGCTCGCATCCGCATGCAGCCAGCAGGAGGACCCTGGGCTCTACCGATCGGCGCCTGCGCTGGCGCCCCACGAGATCCCTGTTCCGCCGGCTGATGGGCCTATGGTTGGCGCGATTGCGAACGTGACGCCAATCCACGAGACCCCGAGTCAAGAGGGCAAGCTGCTTGGCTACCTTCACGCGGGAGCCACCGTTGCGCGAGCCCACGAGCCGTACAGTCGCGAGGGCTGCTCAGAAGGCTGGTATCCAGTGCGGCCGCGCGGGTTCGTCTGCGTCGGTGCGACAGCGACGCTCGATACCGAGCATCCCACCATGGTCGCCATGAGCCTGCGTCCGGACCCCGGCGACCCGCTCCCCTACACCTACGCCCGCACGACGCTGCCGACGACCCTCCTCGATCGGGACCCCGAGAGAGCCGATGGAGTCCGTGCGTCCCTCCCCGTACCTCGCTGGAGCGGGCTTGCCGTCGTGGGGTCATGGTCGGCGTTCGACTCCGAAGGTCGGCGCTTGCGTCTGGGCATGACGACGCGTGGTCAGTTCATCGAGGCCGAAGCCCTCAAGCCGGCCGAACCCAGCGCGTTCGCTGGGATCGCCCTGGCAGAACCGGAACGAACACTGCCGTTTGCGTTCGTGGTCAAGCGCGGCGTCCACAGCTTCAAACTGGATGACGAGAACCGTGCGACCCGCTCTCGCGAGCTCGATTACCACGAGCACGTCCCGTTGACGGGGCGCTTTCGGACCCTTGGCGAGACCCGTTACTGGGCGGCCGCGAACGATAACTGGGTGCGTCATGACGACGTGACCATCGTGCGCCGGCGCAATGTCTATCCAGAGTTCGCCAAGGATAGCCGCAAATGGATCGACATCAGCATCGTCACCGGCACCGCGGTGCTCTACGAAGGGCAGAAGCCGGTTTTCGCCACCTTGGTGAGCGTAGGCCAGGACAGGCTCATGGACCCGCAAGAGGGCGCCTCTACGGTACAAGGAACCTTCCAGGTGGTTGGCAAGCATCTCACCTCCGCCGATCATGATCCGTCGGCCTTCATCGACGGGGTCCTCCTCTTCGATGTGCCTTGGGTCGTGGAGTTGTCTTCCGGTCAGCTCCTGCACGGCTCCTATTCGCATGACCGCTTCGGGATCGAGCACGGACCGGGCAACGTCCAGCTTTCACCCGCCGATGCGCGAAGCGTGTGGAGCTGGGTGGACCCAGAACTGCCAGAAGGGTGGCACGGTGTGCTTGGGTCCGGGGACGCACCGACCCTCGTCCACGTTCGCAAGTAGGCTGGGTGCCCGGCGCGGCCCTCAGACGCCGCGCAGCGCGTCGATGATTCGCCGCGTCGCGTTGGAGCGGTTCAGCGTGTAGAAGTGGATTCCCGGCGCTCCGCGCTCCAGAAGGTGTCGACATTGCTCGACGGCGTGGGCCACCCCCACGTCACGCACCTTCTCGGGTTCGCCACCCGTGGCTTCCAGGGCGACGAGAAGCGCGTCGGGGATGGTCGCGCCGCACATGGCAGTGAAGCGCTTCACCTGCGAGAGGTTAGTAACGGGCATGATACCCGCCAAAATGGGAACCCGGATGCCAGCTGCGCGGGCGCGCTCCACGAAACTGAAGTAGTCGGCATTGTCGAAGAAGAGCTGCGTGATGAGCAGTTCGGCACCAGCGTCCACCTTGGACTTCACGTGACGTAGGTCGTCGTCCACGCTGACTGCTTCTGGATGACGTTCCGGGTAGCAGGCAGCCGCTACGCAGAAGGAGTACTGCTCCTTGATGAATGCTATGAGCTCAGAGGCGAAGCCGAAACCGTCGACGACCGGGGCGAAGCTCGTCTGCCCCTTGGGGGGATCCCCGCGCAGCGCCAGGACGTTCTCGACATTGCTCGCGGCGAGCTCGTCGAGCACGCGTCGAATCTCTTCCCTCGACGCGCCGACGCAAGTGAGGTGCGCCATCGTCTCGATGCCTGTCTCTGCCTTGATGCGTTTGACGAGGTCCACCGTGAGCCGCCGGGTGGAGCCCCCCGCACCATATGTGACGGAGACATAGCTGGGCTCATAGCCGCGCAGCTCCTTGATCGTACTGAAGAGGAGAGCCATGCCCGCTTCGTCCTTCGGAGGGAAGAACTCGAAGGAGAAGGAGGGCGCGCTGGCAGCTAGTTTGTCGGTGATTCTCATGGCGGAACGGGAAGGGCTGCGGCAACCCCTTGGCGGATGAGCGTGACGGATTGGCGCGATCCGGTCTCGGCTTCCTCGATGCAGGCCGGGACGCCAGGTCGATCTAGCAAAGCCGCTGCTCCGATGCCAAATCGGCTCGAGGTTCGGTCCTCGGGGGCTGCCACGAGTCCGCCGTGGCGGGCGATAGCTGGGTTGCCCGTGGGTGCGGCCTTGCCGCAGCGATCAAGTCGGCGCAGGCTGGCGCGGCGATGCATATCCACGTCGTTGGCGTCTCTGGGACGGGCATGGGCGCGTTGGCAGGACTTCTCAAGGAGCAGGGGCATCGCGTCACGGGCAGCGATCTCGCTTTCGAGCCGCCCATGGGTCCCGCGCTGCGGGAGTGGGGCATCGAGTGCGTTCAGGGCTATGATGCCGAACACTTGGCACCGGCGCCGGACCTCGTCGTGGTCGGAAACGTGTGTCGTCCGGAAAACCCCGAGGTTCGCGCCGCCTTCGACCGGGGGCTGGAAGTCGTCCATATCGCAGAGGCATTACAACGCTTCGCTCTGGTAGGTACGCGGCCCTTGGTCATTGCGGGTACCCACGGCAAGACGACCACCGCAGCCATGGCAGCGTGGGCCCTCGATGGAGCCGGACGGGCGCCAGGTTATCTCATTGGCGGGTTGCCCGCGAACTTTCCGCGGAGCTTCCGATCAGCTCGGACGCACGGCGGCGCGAGCGGTGAGCCTCCCTTCGTCATCGAGGGGGACGAATACGACACGGCGTTCTTCGAGAAGACCGCCAAGTTTCTGCACTACCACCCCCAGGTAGCCGTGATCACCTCGATCGAGCACGATCACGTGGACATTTACGCCGATTTCGACGCTTACCGTGCTGCGTTTCGGGGCTTCATTCGCTCCGTGCCAGCTTCGGGCCTGATCGTCGCTCACGCTGGAGACCCGGTCGTCGTCGAACTCGTGCGGGAGGCGGCCCAAGCGGAGACCATCTGGTATGCGCTGGAGGGGCGAGCCCTTTCCGGTGCTCCCCCTCATTGGACGGTGGCCCCAGTCGGTTCCGACTCCCAAGGCACGGCCTTCGACCTTTTCGTAGGAGGCGTCTCTGCGGGCCGAGCGCGGCTCTTGGTTCCTGGTTGTCACAATGTCCTCAATGCTGCTGCGGCCATGGCGGCGGCCGTCCATGGCTTCGGCGCCACCGTCGCCCAGGTAGTGCGGTCCGTCGCGACCTTCCAAGGAGTGAAGCGTCGCCAGGAACTCTTGGGAGAACCGGGTGGCGTTGCTGTATACGATGACTTCGCACACCACCCGACTGCCGTGAGGGAGACCCTGCAGGCTCTGCGGGCGCGCCACCCCTCCGGACGCCTCTGGGCCGTGTTCGAGCCGCGCAGTGCGACGGCGTGCCGACGACTGCATCAGGAGTCCTATGCGTCGGCCTTCGGTGCCGCCGACCAGGTCGTGCTGGCGCCGCTCGGGAGAGCCAACCTCGCGCGAGAGGAAGCCCTGGACCTAGAACGGCTGGTCGAGGCGATGAGGGCAACAGGCCAGCGCGTGGAACTCGCGGGTGGGATCGACCCGATCGTCGAGCGCCTAGCGCTGGAAGCGGAGCCGGGAGACGTCGTGGCGCTCTTGTCGAATGGCGCGTTCGGTGGCATTCACGGCAAGGTCCTGGAGCGCTTGCGAGCGCGAATCCCAGAATGAATCGACAAGCTAGAATTGGAGTCCCAGCGTGACTTGTACGTGCGGCCACGGAGCCTCGACCGAGACGTGTTGCCTTCCTTTCATTCGGGGCGAGAAGCAGCCCGCAACAGCGGAAGAGCTGATGCGGTCACGCTACACGGCCTATGTACTCGGTGAAGTGGACTACATCATCGAGTCCACGGATCCGGAGCACCGGGAGGGTGTAGACCGACAGAGCACCGAGGTCTGGGCAAAGGAATCGCAGTGGTTGGGCTTCGAAGTGCTCCATAAGGAGGGCGGCGAGACCTCTGACGAGGAAGGCAAGGTAGAGTTCATCGCTCGCTACAAGTTGCGCGGGCTCACCGTGACCCATCGCGAGCTGTCCACGTTCAAGAAGCGGGACGGGCGATGGCTGTTCATCGATGGCCAGCAACTGCCGCCCCCTCCTTCTCGCAATGAGGGTCCGCAGGCGGGGCGCAACGAACCCTGTCCCTGTGGGAGCGGCAAGAAATTCAAGAAGTGTTGCGGTAAAGCGGCTTGAACCGCTCACTCGAGCAGTGGGCGGAGCTGTCCCTCCTTGTCGCGCGAGAAGCCGGCCAACTCGCCCGTGTGGGTTGGCGAAGCCGCCCGCGGGTGTTTCACAAGGGCGTCGCCGACCTTGTTACCGAGTACGACCTCGCCAGCGAGCGGCTCATTCGAGAGCGCCTGGCGCAGTTGGCGCCCGGGCTCGACATTGTAGGAGAGGAGGAAGGGGGCAGCGCGCGTTCTGGCACTGCTTGGTATTGCGATCCCATCGACGGCACCACGAACTTCGCTCACGGGCACCCCTTTTGGGCGGTCAGTGTGGCGCTGGTGGAGGGTGGCCAGCCCCTGGTCGGAGCGGTCGTCGCGCCGTGCCTCGACCTCGAGTGGGTGGGGTGGGGAGGCGTGGCGCGGCGCAACGGTGTGGATTGCCGGGTCAGCGTCACCGGCTCCCTCGCCGACTCTCTTTGTGCAACTGGGTTTCCCCGTGACATGGGGAAAGCCGCCGAGACGAACATTGCTGCTTTCGAGAGAACAACGCGCGCGACCCGCGGGGTGCGACGCTGCGGGTCGGCCGCCATCGACCTGTGTCTCGTTGCCGATGGCACCTATGACGGCTACTGGGAGCATGCCCTGGGCGCCTGGGACGTCGCTGCCGGCATCGCAATCATCCGCGCCGCCGGCGGGACCGTGACTCACCTCCATGGTGGTCCGCCGCGCCTGGACGACGCCCACGTGTTGGCGACGAACGGGCGCCTTCACGAACCCCTGAGCGCCCTGCTGAATGAGTCGTTCCAGTGACCCTGGGTGACGAGACTGGCAACAGGGTCGTGGCCCCCCCGCACGTGTCCGTCACGGCAGGAGGCCATTTGCCGCCGCACCTTTGTCGGTGGCTGCGCTTCGGTGGTAGGGTTCCGAGCTGATGGAGTCTCCGACCTTCTTCGAGCAGCTCGGTGGCGAGGAGCGTCTCAAAGCGATCATCGACGCCTTCATTGACAGCGTTGTCGAGGATCCGATGATTGGCTTCCTGTTCCGAGGGGTCGATCGCGACCGGCTCAAGCAAATGGAGTTCGAGTTCGCGGCGCAGCACCTGGGAGCCCCCATCCGCTACACTGGAAGGCCTATTGGTCAGGCTCATGCGCCCCATCGCATCATGGGGGGACAGTTC
Source organism: Pseudomonadota bacterium (assembly GCA_023398955.1). Classification (GTDB taxonomy): domain Bacteria; phylum Myxococcota_A; class Polyangia; order Polyangiales; family Polyangiaceae; genus JAEWRL01. The sequence continues at coordinate 12,398 of JAEWRL010000084.1, read as the reverse complement.
ATGCGCCGTCTTCAGCTCTTGCGGGAGACCCTGGAACTGTTTGGTGTGCCCGAGGTGGTCAAGGAGCACTGGTTGACGCACACGGAGAGACTGCGCGCCGCCGTGACGAAGGACAAGCCCGGGGAGTGCACGGAGGCTGGGCCGCTCCAGCCCGCGTCAACGAAGGTGGACCGATGAAGTACCCGTTGAGTCATGCGTCGAGAGGTCTGCTCGCGGCAGCGCTGCTGGCAGGATGCAGTACGGCTGGGTCTACTTGGATCGCCGAGACACCTCCCTACGCCGACGACCCCGATCTCGAGCCCGGTGACCTGCGCGGAGGTTTCGAAGCGAGACCTGTGCGCCCCGTTCAGAGTGCTCGCGCGGTGGGACCCGAGACGGGCATCGTCGACTTTCCGAACCGGGTCATCAGTATTGGCGGTGACGGGCGACCTCTTCGCCCCGCAGGCGAGGCTTGGGATGGAAGGGTGCTCGGTACCTTTCGCAACACTTACTACGACTTCCCGAATGCGGCAGAGTTCAGCGGTGAGCCCGTCATCCTCCGTGGGCCATCATGCGAGGCCATCGACTACGTGCCTCGAGGCTTCTATGAAGCGGTCTGCGTACAAGGGAGCGGTCGGCTCGGGTCCGGGCGAACCGTGAGCTTCAACCGCCGCGATTGCTCCTGCGCGGAGGTCTGCCCTCGCACCGGGCAGAAGATCTGCTTCGATGCCTTGAGCTTCGAGCAGTTTCCGTGGGGCCGGGGCGCGACCGGGCAGGCCATTACACCGCTCGTCACGATCGCCGCGGATCCCGAGGTCATTCCCATGAACACGGCCGTCTACATCCCGGAGTACGACGGATTGCCGCGCGATCTCATGCAGGCATCGCTGCACGACGGATGCTTCATTGTTCAGGACAGGGGTCTCAAGGTGACGGGCAACCACGTCGATATCTTTACTGGGCAGCCGTCGCTCACGACGCTCTGGAACAAGCTTGTTCCCAGCAATCAGGGCGTGACGGTGGTCATGGAGAGCCGCCGCTGTTCCAATGCTGGGGTGATTACGTCGGATTAGCGCACGAGGTGACTGGTGGCTGGCGCGCGAATCCGGGGGCTTGGCGTCGCTCGCCACGCGGCGAATTGCCTCGACGTGGCGCGTTGGGTTTGGGGATTGCGCCAGCAAGCTGACGCCCGTTCACCTCTCCACGTGGTGCAGCCGCTGTTGAGCGAGGGAAGGCGCCTCAGACTGGGCACGCTCCGTGCAATGGGTGCCATCGCCAATGCGCCCGATCCTTTCCACCATCGTCCACGGTGCCGCCACTCTCGTGCTCAGCAGTTGTTCAGAGGCATTGCCGGAGTTACCGGACTTTGGTGAGGGGGTGGCAGGGGAGATCACCGACCGCTGCGTCGTGCATGTGACACCAACGGGAAACGATTCGGGAGACGGCCACAGATGGGAGACATCGAAAGGTACCGTCCAGTCTGCCTTGCTGCAAGCAGGTGACGAGGGTTGTGATGTGTGGGTGGCGGCGGGAACCTACTCACCGACGACGGACGGGGATCGCACCGCGTCCTTCGAGATCCCGAACGGAGTGTCTCTCTACGGCGGTTTCACGGGTGATGAGGTTGAGCTGCAAGAACGTGTGCTGGATGGCCACGAGGTAACCGTCCTCAGCGGAGACATTGGGGTGCCCGGCGACGTCTCGGACAATAGCTTCCACGTGGTGCGCGCGGGGGCGGGCGCGGTCCTGGACGGCGTGACGGTGAGCGGTGGAACAGCAGGTGCGGACTTCGCCCATGCGGAGCGGCATGGCGCCGGGGTCCATGGTACAAGCGACGATCTCGAGATCCGTAACTGCACCTTTCGAGACAATCGTGCCGAGTTCGGGCGGGGGGGGGCGGTCTACTCCAGCGGCGGGTATCTCACGGTACTCGGTAGTCGGTTCGAGGAGAATAGAGCCGACGAAGGGGGAGCCCTCTTCAGCTCCGGTGGTTACGCGCACATCGAAGAGACGGTATTCCAAGCCAATGGAGCGGGACGGGCTGGCGGCACTGGCGGCGCGCTGGCGACCCGGGGCGACTACCTGACCATCTCTAAGAGCGTCTTCAGAGACAACTGGGCCGATGGCGGCGCTGGCGCGATCGACAGCACCGGAAAAGCCTTGACGATCAGCGACAGTGAGTTGGTGGGCAACGAGGGGATCTTCCGTGCGAGTGCGCTGAGGGCGACGGGAGACGACCTGCAGGTACGTTCCAGCGCGTTCATCGGCAATGTAGGGATTTCCTCCGCGAGCGCCGTCAGCGAGGGGGCCAACGCTCGATTCATCGACTCGAAGTTCATCAACAACGACAGCGATACTGTGAGCGCTATCTCTGGTTCGGGTCTCACCATCGAGGGCTGCCTGTTCGAAGGGAACGACTACGGCGTCACCATCCAGGGTAATGACCTTTGGATCGAGCGTTCGGTGATCGCCAACAACAACGCGTATGGCGATGGCGTCCTGGTGACGGGTGGCTCAACGGGGATCACCAACAGTGTCTTGGCCGACGACCGCGTGCCGTTCGGTCCCACGTATCGCGGAGTCAGCCTATCCCTGGTGCATTGCACCGTCATAGGCCATTCCAGCGAGGAGGGGCTGCTCAGCGGGGCGGTGGAGCTGCGCGGCACCGTCGTGTGGAACCGCGACAGCTCGGTGAACCCGCTCCTGAATGTCAGCAGGCTCGAGGCCGAGTATTCGTTGAGCAGCTACGAGGAGCTGCCGGGCGCTGGAAACCTGCTGCCGCAGCCTCCGGGCTTCGTCGACATCGCGGCCAGAGACCTTCGCCTCACCGCAGACTCACCCCTGCGCGATCGAGGCAACCCGGAGGAGACTGGGGAGGTCGACATCGACGGCACTCCGCGGGGCCACCTACCGGACATCGGGGCCTACGAGTTCGTCGAGCCGCCGAGTGGCAGCGGAGCAGGTTAGTACTCGCCATACCCCCTGCTCGCACGTCTCAGCAAACCGGGTCAAGCACTTGGGGTAGTAGTACGCTCTCCCATCAGGGATGCAGAGTCAGCGGCCTCCATAGGCAACCCGATAGATGACACCGTTGCTGTCATCCCCGACGAAGAGCGCCCCATCGGCTCCGACAGCGAGGCCCGTGGGGCGACCGAAATAGCTCTTCCCATTCTCTGCCAAGAATCCGTCAAGGAACCGCTCCAGGCGAAGGGGACGCCCAGCGTCGAAGCGTACTCGCGCCACATAGTACCCGACGGGGCTTTCCCGGTTCCAGGAGCCGTGCAGCGCGACGAAGGCGTCGCCCAGGTACTCCTCGGGGAAGAGCCGTCCCTCGTAGAAGACGAACCCGATAGGCGCCGAGTGAGCTTGTATCGGCAGGACCGGCGGCGTCGTGGTAGCCGCGAAGGCCTCGTTCGTCGTCCCCCGTGGTGGTTCCACGTCGGGATCCGGGTTGCGGTCGCCATACACGTAAGGCCAGCCGTAGTGCGCGCCCTTGCTGATTAGGTTGAGCTCGTCCGGCGGAGTGTCTGCGCCGCGCCAGTCGGAGCCATGATCCATACCCCAGAGCTGATCCGTCGCTGGGTGCCAATCGAACCCGATGGTGTTCCGGAGTCCACGGGCGTAGATCGAGTAGGCTCGCTCGCTGCGACTCACCTCCAGCAACGCGGCGAGCTCCGGTGCCTCTTCGCGGCAGGCGTTGCAGCTGCTTCCGACGGACAGGAACAGTGTCCCGTCGGGAGCCATGCCCAAGGTGCGGTTCGGGTGGCGACCCGGATCGGGCATCTCGGAGAGCCAACGCTGAAGTGTGGTGATCGCGCCGCTCTCCCCTAGCCGGCCACGATAGAGCTCCGTGCCGGTGGCGAGCCAAGCCTCGTGTCCAGCCAGAGCGATGCCGTGCACTCCCTCGAGCCCACGAAGTGCCACCGTCCGTACCTCGGCAACACCGTCTCCGTCGTGGTCTTCGAGGCGTAGCACGTCGCCGGCTCCTGGCCGCGTCGCGTAGAGCGAACCGTCTTCTGCTGCGGCCAGCATGCGAGGCCTGCCCAGACCTTGGGCGAACACCGTTACGGAGAACCCAGCGGGGAGCGACAGCGCATCCACGGATTCCGCCGTGAATTCCGCGCGCTCCGGTTTGTAGACGCCAGGGACGAGATTGACCACCTCACGCATGCAGCCCACCCCGAGGGTCACTGCGACGACGAGGCCTGCTCCAAGCCATACGAGAGCTCGCCCGCGCCAGGAGCGCGGTAGATACTGGGGAAGCGCCCCCACGCGTGCGCACATCCTTGACCCATGTTCCATGGTCAACAGGTGTCAAGATGGACAGGCGAGCCTCGCGTGCGGAAGGGTGGAGGCACTGTGGCGATGCGCCCCGCTGGCGCCATATCTGCAGTCAAAGCAGGCGCTCCCAGTAGCCGACATCAATCCAGTTTCCATATTTGAACCCAACCTCTCGGAAGTGCGCCACCTTCTCGAACCCGAATCGCTCGTGGAGCCGGATGCTAGCCTCATTTGGGAGTGAAATGCCCGCGATGGCGGCGTGCAGGCCGCTGGCGGCCAGCTTCGCGAGCAGCGCCTCGTACAGCAGGCTGCCAATGCCTCGGGACCTGCAGGCTGCCGCCACGTAAACGGTAGTCTCTACCGAGTAGCGGTACGCGCAACGGCCCTGCCATTTGCTTGCGTAGGCGTAGCCGAGGAGCGCGTCCCCTTCGTCGGCGATGAGCCATGGCAGCTCGGCGCTCTCGGACGCGCGCAGGCGCTCGGTGAACGTCGATGGCTCCACGGGCACCTCCTCGAAGGTGGCGATGGATCCCAGAATGTAGTGGTTGTAGATGTCTGCTAGCTGTGCGCAGTCGCCGGGCGCTGCGGCGCGAACTCGTGGGGACAGAGTCGTCATGGGTCGCAGCCATGCACGCCGCATGGGCGAGGGCAATCGTCGGTTGCTCCTCGACCCGCACCGTCGGCGAAGTCCCTGCCGGCCCGGATATTGCAGCGAAGGGTTTCACAGTGCGTACCCAGCGGTTCGATCTCCTTGTACTGGGCACCGGGGGTGCCGGGTCCAGCGTCGCCACGGCCTGCCGCGAAGGAGGCATGAGCGTCGCCATCGTAGACGAGCGTCCCTTTGGTGGCACCTGCCAGCTGCGCGGTTGCGATCCAAAGAAGGTGCTCGTCGGGGTCAGCGAGGCAGTGGACGCAACGCGTCGCCTCCGGGGTAAGGGGGTCGATGGCAAGGTGAGTATCCGATGGCCCGAGCTCATGCGCTTCAAGCGAACCTTCACCGATCCGGTCCCGGATGCGCGTCAGGAGAGCTATTCAAAGGCGGGCATCGTCGCTCTGAGAGGCACGGCGCGCTTCCTCGACAGCCACAGTGTGGACGTCGCGGGACAGCGCATCGAGGCTCGCTACGTTCACATTGCGACGGGTGCGGCGCCCGTACCCCTCCCGATTGAAGGCGCCGAGCACCTGACGACAAGCGATGACTTCCTTGAGCTCGAGCAGCTGCCGCGCACCATCCTCTTCCTTGGCAGCGGGTACATTGCCTTCGAGCTGGCGCACGTGGCGGTCCTCGCGGGCGCTCAGGTGACGATGGTCGAGAAGAGCGAGATGCCCTTGAGTCACTTCGACCCAGATCTGGTGACTTTGCTCGCCGAACGCACGCGGCTGCTCGGTATCGAGCTTCGCACGGAGACGACGGCCGTGGCATTGGAGAGGAACGGGCATGGGCTGGTGCTTCACGTCGAATCGGGTGGACAGCGGAGCCAGCTCCAAGCCGAAATGGTCGTCCACGCCGCGGGACGTGCTCCGAACCTGTCCGAATTGGATCTGCAGGCCGCTGGCGTCCTGGCGGATGAGGGCGGCATCCTCGTGAACCCATTCCTGCAGAGCGTCAGCAACCCGGTCGTCTACGCAGCGGGGGATGCGGCAAAGGGAGGCCTTCCGCTCACGCCCGTCGCCAGTTTGGAAGCGCAAGTCGTTGCCGCCAATCTGATCGAGGGCAATCACCGACGGGTCGACTATCCCCCCATCCCCAGTGTCGTCTTCACGCAGCCGCCGCTGGCATCCGTGGGCTTGAGCGAGCGCGCGGCGGCGGAGCAGGGTCTTCGCGTCCAGGTGCACCACGCAAAGACGGGTGGTTGGTATTCCGCGCGGCGTCTGGGCGGCGTCTGTGCCGCGCACAAGGTGATAGTGGAGGAGGGTTCGGGCCGCATCGTCGGGGCGCACGTCCTTGGTCCGGGCGCCGACGAGCTGATCAACCTCTTCGTTCTCGCGATGCGAGCTGGTCTCACGGCCCGCGAGGTGAAAGCGATGACCTTCGCGTACCCGACGCGGGCGTCAGACCTGGCCCACATGATGTGAGAGTTGCTGGCAAGGGCGAGTGGACCTCTCTGCCGCGAGTCAGGCGCGCAACGACCGAGGCTGCAGGGAACCGTGGCTGGAGGTGGCGGTGGGGGACGACGGGTTGTCGGTGAGCACCCTGGCCCGCTCCAAGGCTTCCTCGAGGCTGCCGCAAAGGTTCTCTTCTCCAAGGAGGTCGAGGAGACGGGCTCGATCCATCGCTGCCAGCGGCTGCACATGGACCCCCGAGAGGAGAAGGTGGGTCCTCTCCCGTCGGCACCGATGGATTGTCTCTTCCAGGAAGTGGAGCCCCGTCGAGTCGATGGCCAGCACGTGGCGCATGCGCAGGATGATGACCTTCGGCCGCTGGTCGACGATCGCCAGAGCGGTGCGAAACTTGTCGATGGCGCCGAAGAATACCGGACCAAACACCTCGAAGACGAAGACGCCGCGCGGCAGGTGACGCAGGACGTCGCCGGGGTTCTCCTCTCCGAGCTCGAGGCTCGAGAGGCCACGGTCGTCGCGCTCCTGAATGAGCTCTCGATGCAGGACTCCGATCTCGCTCACGTCCGACATACGCTTGATGAAGAAGACGCCTGCCAGCACGATGCCCGCCTCGAGGGCTACGGTCAGATCCACCAACACGGTCAGCGTGAACGTCGTCAGGAGGATCGCGAGGTCGCTGCGCGGCGCGCGGAAAAGCTTCAGGAAGGAGTGCCACTCGCTCATGTTGTAAGCGACGACAAGCAGGATGGCGGCGAGGGTGGTCAGGGGAATGAAGCTAGCCCAGCGCCCAAAGAGCACGATGATGAGGACGAGCACGATCGCGTGCACTATGCCCGCCACGGGTGAGCGGGCACCGTTCTTGATGTTCGTCGCCGTGCGGGCAATCGCGCCAGTCGCCGGGATGCCCCCAAACAGGGCGCTCGCTGCGTTGGCCACCCCTTGGGCTACGAGCTCCATGTTGGCGCGGTGTCGACCTCCAATCATGCCGTCCGCGACGACCGCTGAGAGCAATGATTCCAGCCCCGCGAGGAGCGCGATGGCGATGGCCGGTTGGAACATTTCCCGAGCGAGGGCCAAATCGACGTGCGGGACGCGCAGAGACGGAAGAGTAGTGGGAATGGCGCCAAATTTGTCGCCGATGCTCTGTACCGGCAGGTTCAGCGTACGCACCAGCACCGTCGTAACGATGATGGCGACCAGCGATCCGGGGATACGGCCAAGGAACGGCCAGCCGAGGCGATTCGTCAGCTTTGGCCAGCCGATCACGCACGCGAGTGCAAGAGCCCCGACGAGAGCCGTTACGGGCGCCGCTGTGTTGCTGACGGCAACGTAGGCCAGCACCTTCTCGATCGCGTCTGCGGGGTCGCTTTGCAGCTGAAGACCCACGAGCGCGGGAAACTGACCCAGGGCGATGATGACGGCGATGCCGGCGGTGAACCCCACCGTAACGGGGAACGGAACATACTTGATGATGACCCCCAGGCGCAGTAGGCCTGCCACCACGAGTATCATCCCGGCGAGGAGCGTCGCCAGCGCGAGTCCATCGTACCCGTAGCGCTGGACGATCCCGTACACTAGGACGACGAACGCGCCAGTGGGTCCGCCGACTTGGACACGGCTGCCGCCCAACAGGGAGATCAGGAACCCGGCAACGATGGCCGTGTAGAGGCCCTGCGCAGGGGTTACCCCAGATGCGATGCCGAAGGCCACCCCCAGGGGGAGTGCCACGATGCCCACGATGATACCAGCGAGCACGTCGTCCGCGAAGTGGGCGCGGGAGTAGCCGGCGCGCAGGATGGTGACGAGCTTGGGAGTGAAGGAGGTGGGAAGGCGGCTGAGTATCTCGTTGAAACTGAGCTTTGCCATTGCGGCCCGAGCGCCCGAGTGGCCACCAGCGGGGCTGTGAAGCAAGGATGGACGACGACGGACGTTCACGGAGGGCCACGGAGCATCCGGGGCGGCAGCAGCCGCGCGCCGGCATTACCCCCGGCGCCCGAACTTGTCCAGTGGCTTGGGCGTGAGGAGGGAGTCGAGAAGCCGGCCAACGCTCACCTCGCGCGGCCGGAACGGTTACCTCGACGCCGCCTTCATTCTGCTTCGGGGGTATACGCGACCACGACTGGCTTCGGCGCGCACTGCTTCTTGGACTCTCTCGTGGAAGGGACGGTTGCCGTGGCGAGAACCGCGGCGCGCTCGTCGGCCACCCGCGTCGTATCGATGTCGTCGGGGTACGTGAAGCTTATCCCCTCCAGGCCATCCAAGATGGGGTGCGGGCCAGGTCCGAAAGTGACCTCGTACCTATCGCCATGGCCATTGTCCGTCTTCTTGCCGCAATAGGTAACGCCGTTGTCGACGTGCTCTAGCTTGCCCATCGGCGATAAGGAGAATGAGTGGCCCAGTGATGCTGACATGTCGTCCCCTTGGAGAACGACGCCGCCGCCGGCCTCGGCGAACTGCCGCAGGGCGTGGAAGGTCTGCGCGTCGTCCATGGGGTGGCCCGGGTTGCTGAACCACACGACGTCATACCCCTGGATGTCCTCCAAACGCACGCCATGCTTCGGTTCGTCCATATAGGTCGCCACGTAGCCAGCCATCGTGAAGCGGAGGAAGAGCTGAGCCGGATCATCCGAGAACTCGCCGTGGTGGGCATCGTCGAGGAGGAAAAGGACATGGGGCGCGTTCACGGGGCTGACCCAGTTCACGGTGTTGGCCACGAGGCGGTCGATCACATCGTCGCTGGCGCTCGTTTCCGTTAGGGTCAGCAAGATCGTGGCGACCCGGCTGCGGGTACGCGCCTCGCAAGGCACGACGACGTGCTGCTCCTGCACGCCTTCGGTCACGGTGGTGCCATCAGTCCAGCGATGAGTCACCCGCACGTCGAGGTCGCCACAAAGATGGCTCGGTATCTCCGTGCAGAAGCGGCGCGAGGCGGCGAAATAGTCGGAAACGGACGTCAGCACGGGCTCCAGGTCGTCCAGGGAGTCGAGCTGAATGTAGCGGCCACCAGTGTGGTCGGCGAGTCCCTGCATGGCTTCCGCGTCGACCTCGTCGCCGAGCCCAACGGTGTAGATCGGCGTCGACTCGGGACCTACCTTGAGCTCGACGAGATCATCGAAGGTCGTGTCGATGCCGTCCCCGGGGTACTCGTCGCTACGCAGCTTCTGATGGGCGGAGTTGTTCTCACGCCCATCGGTGAAGAGGAGTATCCCGCGCTTGCGGTTCGATGAGCAGAACGCGTCCGCGTCGGAGAAGCGGGGTGCGGCCTCTACGGGTAGGTCCGTCGCGAAGGTCTCGTTGCCCATGCGCACGCCGTCCCAAAGGGCGCTCCAGCCGTTCGAGATCCACATGGCCTCGATGGCCGCCCCGAGGTTGGCCCGATCGTCCGCTATTGCCGAGAGTACCTTGGCTTCGGTGCTCGCTCGCACGAGAGAGACGCGGCCACCGTCGCTCAGAATGCGGTCCGAGGCGCGGGCAACGGCATCCTTCAGCGGCTCGAGCTGCTCGACCACGGAGGCGCTGTTGTCGAAGACGAGCGCCAGGTCCCCGCCCGCTCGTTCTGAACAGGCGTTCTCGACCGAGGTGCGGTCGACGAGCACCCAGGGTCCAGCCATCCCATTCCGAGACACCTCGATGTCCACCTCCACGTTGCCCTCCCCACAGGGTACGCCGAGGCCCGCCTCATCCGTCACCAGCACGTCGACGCCGACAAGAGCATCTCCCGCCTCGTCCACGCCAGCCCGCATCTGTTGCGTGGTCGATGCGACCCGTCCTGTCTCGCGGGGCGCATCACCACAACCTGCTGCAGCCAGTAGCATCAAGGGGAAGAACCGGGAACCCAAGGAGACGGTGCTGGAGTAGGACATAGCGCTAACGGATACCGACGGCCTGTGAACAGTAACGTTAAGATGGCATGACCGATTTTTGGGGGCCTACCAGCACAGTCGCTGAGTTTGGTGGGACCTGCACGGGAGGGGTGGTCGGGGTGGTCCCCCGTGGGTGGGTCGGTGTTCCCCTGCTGCCCACGCCAACTGATGGAGCGCTCCGGCCTCGGCGGTTCACGCGGCCTCTGGTGGCCCGGACGCTACCATCGCAGGCCCGCTGCCGATGATGGCGAATGCCCAAGGCACGGGGGCGTCTGCGGAGCTCATCCAGGGGTCTCGATGGGTTGCGCCCTAGCTGAGTGAGTGGGAGGCGACTCAAGTAGAGGGGAGTCTTATCTGATCCGGTCGTCCTTCTCTCATGCCTTTCTTAACGATCCCGAATAGTCATAGCTTCTGCTGGGCGACCACTGGGCGGATTCTGACAAGTCACCTCATCAGCCGCCGGTGGACAGGGGTTGCATCCGCGGTATAAGCGGCTGGGATTTGTGAATCGGCGTTGCACCACTGGGTGGCTCGCACTGCTAGCCGCCCTTGTCATCTTGCGCGCTGGTCCGTACGTCCGTCATATGGATGAAGAATTCCTGACCACCGCTGCGGGCAGCATCGTCCGCTCCGGCAGTTTGGAGCCGCGTTTCTACGGATATCCATCTCTCCCCATCTATCTGTCGGCACTGGGGTTCGCCGTCGGTGCGGTGTTCGATCCGGCTGTCGACGGCGCTGGCTCGGTGCCGGAGAGAGTATCGTACTATCCAACCTATCGACCATCGAATCGTGGTCTAGTCGCCAGGGGCCTCTTCTGCCTGCTAGGTACCCTCGCTGTCGCCTTTGCATCCTGGCTTGTCGCGCGCCTGGCCAATGACTCGGTCGTGCTCGTCCTGGCGCCGCTCGTCGCGATGACCTCGCCGCTGATTGGGGTCCACACCTGGACCTATCTCAACGTCGACATTATTGGCAGCTGTGGTGCGCTCGCGTCGCTCGCCCTATTCTTCACCCAACCGCTGGGGCGCTTGTGCGCGCGCCGTACGGCGGCTGCGGGCGTGCTTTGCGGGCTCGCCGTCGCTTCGAAGTACCTGTTCGGCTTGGCCGTAGTGCCCAGCGCGCTCGCCATTCTGCTCACGACCGAAGTGGCGTGGGGGCAGCGCATCAGACACCTGGCGCTCCTCGCGGCCACTCTCGCTGCCGGATTCCTCGTCGCCGTACCGTACTTCATTCCCAATCTCGATCGGTACCTGGATGCCATCGCGGCCGAGCTCAAGCACTACCGGAGAGGCCACGCAGGCTTCACATCAGAACCTGGCCTGGAGCACCTCGGGGTGCAGGTTCGTGCGCTAGTCAGGGAGTTCTCGCCCGTGGGTTTCGGTCTTGGCATTCTGGGCGGAGCAGTTGTGGTCCACCGTTCGCGCCGCCGCGGCGCCGCCCTGCTCGCCTTTCCCGTACTCCTCTTGTGCTTCATCGCGCTCCAGCGGGTCAACTTCCAGCGTAACCTTCTTGTGGTCTATCTCCTTTTTGCCGCATGGATCGCGCTGGGTACCGTCGCCCTGAGTCGGATCATCGTCGAGCGCACGCCGCTCTGTCTCCAGCGAGACTGCCGTCCTGGGCAGCTTGCGGCCTGCGCTGCCGCCGTCTTCGCCCTGTTCGTGGCTTCCTTGCCCGGTGCACGGATAACCGACCAGCTTGCGTTGCCCAGGGAATCGCGCGTGGAGGTGGTCGACTGGATCCTTGCCCATGTGCCCGAGAAGTCGACTCTCGTCATTCCTAGACAGCTCTTCCTCTCTGATCTGGCGCTGCGCGGCCGCTACCGTCTCCTTTACGTCGACTTCTTCCGTTCTGGTCCGACGCGTGCAATCCTCGAGAATGGCTCGGGGCAATACGTGCTCATGCCCACGTTCGGCTTCGATCGCCGGTGGCCAGAGTCGGGGAGGCTAGCCGCCCAGCTCGAGAAGACTTATCGGGGGCAGGGGCGAGTGTTGAAGACCTTCGGCAAGCACCCGTTGCTCGTCAACTACAGATTACCAGTCCGCCACGGGAACCCAGCGTTTGCCGTGCTCAAGCGCGATTGAAGAGCACGTTCCCCTAACCCGGCGGAGCCGGAACCAAACAGGGGAACTGGCAACGCCAAATGCAACCGGAGGGCAGGCTATCAGGTGTCAGCCGTCAGGCGTCAGCTTCTGCATGAAGCTGGCGAGCATCCTGCGC
>JAEWRL010000072.1 GCA_023398955.1 Pseudomonadota bacterium | reverse complement strand
AGGCTACCCGGGACATGACGCCACCACGTACCCAGCGGTGAAGCCACGAAACACCCTTCAGTGTGCTCGTCGAGGTCGAGTTCAGGTTGCATCTCAACCTGCGCAAAAACCTGCTCGCGGTGGTGGGCCACTTTTGCCAAACGAAACTGGGTCAGTTCTGCCAAGCGCCGAAGGACTCCGCCCATCCAAACCTTTCATGGGGGGAGCGCGCGAAATCTAGGTTGATAGCCCAGTCGCGCAATAGATACCGCGCTGATCCGTGTCCCTCGTCATCTATCGAAATCCCCAGACCATGACCGTCATACTTGTCAATCCTGATCTCACACGTTTCCCGGTATCGATACTTGATGGCGGCTCCGAACCTAACTGGGATCATCGCACTTGAGATCACGTCATCTCGAAGAGCGTCAGGTGTGGCTGCCTCCGCCTTGCGACCCTTGCGATCCTCGGCGACCAACCGAATAGCGGTGTCAAATTTGTGTGCTTCGTCAAAGCGTGCCTCTAAACGACGCATCGCATCGTCGCGAGGAATCTTCGACGCCGCGTCGTCGAGGCGATCCGACACCCAGGCGGTCCGTCGAGCGTCATGGTTCCTACGCATGGCGTCGACCTCGTTGACCAGCAGCAGGTAGAGTTCCTGCAACGCGGATTCGTCGACGTGCCGGGGTCCTTTGTAAACTTATGACATAGGACCAACTACTGCCATGAAGCAAACTATAGCGCATTCAAACTCCGTTGCGCATCGTCGCTTTAGGGAGGCATTCTCAGGGCAAATGTTGCAGGGAATGCGCGCTAATCGAGACTAGCCCGAACGGCGGCAGACGGACTGGTGGTCGTGGGGTAGCAGCGCTGAGGATCTTGATGCCATGCGGCTCTTGATACCGCCTGGCGCTCGACCTAGCGGCTGAGCCAGTCTCGCTAGACGACAACTCCGACTCAGTCTGCATAACTGCGACTTCGACTCCCAGCCTACGCCAATTCTCACTCTTCTGCCTATGCCGGAGGTTCCGGAGCTGCCCGCGGTTGAGGCCGTGGGTACAGATCCACCTTCAAGGCTTACAGGGTCGAGGTCGCTGCCCGAGGTGGCCCGGCGCGGCGCGGTAGGCTGCCCCGCGAACGACCCTGACGGCGGGTCACCCGCTGTCCGTGACCCCGGAAGTCGCGCTGCGAGCGGATCACCCGCTCTGCCGCAAGCCCGAGTCACGTCGCGGGAGCGGGTCACCCGCTCCCGGAAGGGGGCGATGTGCAATTGGCACCGGGTCACCCGTGCCAAATTGCACGCGTTCTAGGAAATGTGTGCAGATGACCACTATTGAATTCGGTGGTGGCGGAATTGGGAGCGGGTCACCCGTGCTGAATTGCACGCGTCAGCTTCCAAAGAGCGGGTCACCCGCTCCTGGAAGGGGTGATGTGCAATTGGGAGCGGGTCACCCGTGCTGAATTGCACGCGTCCGAGGATCTATGTGCAATTGGCCATGATGGAATCCAATGGCAATGAACTTGGGAGCGTGTCAATCGTGCTAAATTGCACATACCCGCTTCAAAGAGAGCGGGCCGCGCCTCAGCGCGCGCCTTCACCGAACCTCGCCGATGAACCGCTCGAAGGCTGCCGGATCGTGGAGCAGACTGACGGGCATCGCTTCCGGGCGCGGCGCGCTCGGCGGCGTGTAGTAGAGGGTCGCCAGGACACGGCTGTCGAGGAAGCGCAGCGAATGCGGGAGGGGGCGGCGTGGCTGCTCCGGCAGAGGGCGCCGCGACGCGAGGAGCACGTGCCACTCGCCCATGCTGGGGACCGGGACGCGCAGCATGCGGCCGTGCCAGCCCGCGGAGCGCGCGCTCTGCCATAGGATCGTCGCGACGTTCTCCGAAGCGGTGACCTGCATGGCGACGACAGCGTCCGGGGTGAGGCGCGCCTCGAGCATCTTGAAGAAGAACCGAGTGTAGTACTTGCCCCAGTAGTCGCTGCCTGGATCCGGCATGTCGATGATGGCCCCGTCGTAGCGGGGACCTTTGCCGGCGAGCCATGCGCTCACTTCGCTGCGTATGAGCACTGTGCGTTCGTCCTCGAGCGCGTGATGGCTGGCATCCCTCAGCCAAGCGAGGTCTGCGTAGGCGCTGGGACCGAGGTTGTCTTCCATGACGACCTCCAGCCTCGCCACCTCCGGGTACCGCAGGACCTCTCGCTCCAGGAGGCCGAGTCCAGAACCGAAGGCGACGATGCGGGTCAGGCGCGGGGCGTGCGCCAGAGCGGGGTGGACGAGGGATTCGTAGTAGCGGTAGTGGTCCAGGCTCGAGTGCTTCAGCTCGCCGTCGACGAACCACTGGCTCTGATCCTGAGCCGTGGTGATCTCCAGCCCTTGATAACGGTCTTTGGCTGCGTACACCGGAGTCGCATCGAGGGAGGCGCGAAGGCCGGGCGCCCTCGATGCAGGCGTGAAGGCGAGCAACGCGAGGCATGCGAGGACGACGCCAGCATCAGCCGAGCGCTCCCAGCGCCACGTCTCAGGGGAGCGGCCGTAGACGGACGCTACGAACGCCTCCGTGGGCGCCGCTGCCGTCGCCAGGAGCAAGCCAAGGAGGGGTAGGGTACGCTCGAAGCCCACGTGCCCAACGGCCACGGCACCCAGCCCGAATACGACAATCCAGAGCAGCAGCGTTGTCGGCCGCAGCCAGACCTCGACGACGCCGAGGGTCAGGGCAGGCCGACAAATGTCGAGCCATGCCAGCGGGACCACCGCGATGAGGGCCGCGCCGCACACGGGAAGCCAGACATAGCTCGCCAAGAGCTCGAGGCTGCCTCCGGCGAGCGCGGCTCGCCACACAAGGGGCGCTACCGCGACGAGCAGCGCCAGGACGCGCAGCGCTGTCGCGGTGCGGCCGAGGCCGAGCCAGCCTTGACGCTGCAGCGCTAGGGTCGTCGCTGCGACGAGCAGGACCGCCGCGCCGAGGGCGAGGGTGAGATCGAGGCGCAACAGCAGGGGGGAGCTGGCGAGCACCAGGCGCCCGAGCTCGTGGACGGCCGCGAGCCACAGGCCGCCAGTCGCGATCCAGGCATGGGCAAGACGTCTGACGAGACGATCGAGGGGTGGATCGCTCACTTCCCCCCGACGTAGATCCCGCCGCCGCGATACCCGCTGCTCACCACGCCGCCGGCTCCGGTGCCGCTCACGGCGAAGAACGCGCAGGCGAGCATCACGAAGAGGAGCAGGCCGATGGCGCGCGCAACCTGCGGTCCAGAACCGGAAGCGCCGCCCCCGAGCTCAGGGAAGCCGTCGCCGCCCCCTGGTACCCGGGAGCCAGGGCCATCCACGGGCAGGCTGAAGGTCTGCGCGAGCACCGTCCACGGAATGGGCAGTGAGTGGCTCCACTTGACCTCGCCGGGGTACTCCTCGCGGCTTAGCACCTCGCGACCCGAGACGTAGTCCGCCGAGCGAGTGAGCTCCCCGACCGCGCACTTCCAGTAGATCTCCCCCAAGACGTAGTCGACGCGCACACGGCTCTGGTTTCGCAGCCTGAAGTGGCGGCCGTTGAACTTCGCCGCGTTCGGCATCGTCTGCATGTTGATGTCGGCGATGTTGATGTTGCTCGCCCAGGTCCAGCCCGTCTCCGGATCCTTCACAAGCCAGTGGTAGCCCTGCGTGTGGCTCCACAGCAGGTACTCTTCCCAGCCATAGCGCTCGCCCTCGAAATCCGCGCTGCGGCGCAGGTAGGCGATGCAGATGTAGCCGTCCTGGCGGAATAGTCCTTGGGACCCGATAGGGATGTCTGGCTGCTGGCGCAGAAGCTCCTGTCGGGAGATGATACGCGCCGTGGCGATCTCGCTGAGGGCACCGCAGTAGGGGCAGCCGATGCGGTCGACGCGATCCCCGCTGAGCTTCGGGATGTCGCCGCCGCAGCTGGGGCACTCCAGCTTGGTGATCTTCACCTTCTGAGCGCTGCGTGGGCCCAGCTGAGTGACCTGCAGCTCCGGCTCTCCGAAGGCGAAGCCAAGGAAGACCTCGGGGCGGCTCTGCCCATCCCCGTAGTCCAGGGTCGCGAAGGACCAGCGTAGCCCATTGGCGTCGGCGTAGTAGCGCGCCTGTCCTGGGGGCGCGGCTTCGGGGAGCTCCCCCTCCGCGGACACGACACGGGCGGAGCGCACCTCCGTGATGCGGTAGACGCCGTGGGAGCCGAGGCGCACGTCCTGCTCGAGGCGAAGGCTCTGATGCGGAGGGACGTCGAGGCCCTCCACCTTCTCCGTCGCGTACCAGCGCCCCTCAGCGAAGGCGAGCCATCCCCAGCGCTGGCCATTGTCGAAGGCGACGTAGTACTCGTCCCAGGGGCCCAGACCGTAGTCCAACTGGACGCGACCAAAGACGCGGAAGGGACGCCCGCGGAGAGTCCCCTCGTCGCCCACTGCGATGAGGGAAGGGGTATTGGCAATGTCGGCGACCTTGCCGAGGTTCTCGAGGCCACGATCGGTGCGGGCTACGGTCGCGTGACAATACTCGCACACCTTCGCCATCGACGCGCCGAGCCCGTACTCGACGGGGGCTCCGCAGCTGGGACAGCTTCCTTGGGCGACGGCCATGGGGCTTCAGGGTTCGGTAGGCGCGGCTACGGCGCTTCCGAGCGCGCCGTCAGGGCCTCGTCGACGAGGGCGCGCAGCTCATCGCGTTGGGGGTCGGGTGTGGCAGCCTTTTTCTTGGCCTGTGCGGGCACGAGGTCGCTCGCCATGTTCTCGAGGTCCTCGAACCCAGCCAATGGATCTTGCTCTGTCCGGCCCTTTCCGATGCCGAGGACTCGCAGCAGCCAAGGCTTGGGCTCACTCAGCTGGAAGTGGCCCTCCGCCAGGGAACCCGGCTGTGTACGGAGGGCGCGTACGAGCGCCTTGTTGGGCAGCACCCAGTCGCGAGCCTCCTTGAAGAGCTCCCGCTGCGTCGCTCCGAGCTCCCGCGCGGCGCGCCTCGGGTCGTGCTCGCCGCGCGCCACGAAGAGCGCAAAGGCCATGGCGAGCTCCCCCACACCCAGGTGCGTGACCTTCTGGACCGACGGGCCGCCGCAGCTCTTGCTGTACATGTAGGACCCGGCCAGCATCAAGCTGCCGAACCCGAGGGCGACGGCGAGCAGGTCGTTCGTCACCTCGACGGGCTGCTCGACGGCTTCACCGCCCTCGAGCGTCTCCAGTAGGAAGATGTTCGCCAGGGCCCGCGCGACGGAGGCGGTGAGCGCCACGGGGTGACGCAGCTCGCCTGGGTGGAGCTGCAGGATCCAGCCGTCGCTGGCTTCGTTGGGGACGAGGCGCTGCAGGCCCTCCGTCGCCTGCACCTTGGGCGCCGAGCAGCTGCCGCTGCTGCAGCTGGAGCCGCCGTCCTCCGCGTCGCCGAGCACGCGCACCTCGACAGGGATGTCGTCCATGCCGGCGTGGTGGCGCATCCGATGCACGAGACGCTCCGCCGACGGCTGGTCCCCTAGGAAGGTGTCGGGGAAGAAGTCGCCGTCGGGGAGGACCATGGGCCTCTCGCCGAGCTCGCTGCCAAGGCCCACCAGAAGGTTTCCGTAGCGTTGAACGATCGCCCTGAGGGAGGTCTCACTCGGGAGCTGCATGCCAGGGATTGTTGCAGAGCCGGGCGCCCTTGGCCAGCGGGCAAGGCTTCACGCCGCGTCGGTCGCTCGGTAGACGCGGCTCGCGGGTCATCGCTGACGCGCCATGAACCGTCCTTCAGGATCTCCAGGTCCAGCAGGTGGCCCCGCACCTGCCCCTCCGTTGAAACGAGGCAGCGTTCGGTTGGAGCCGCGTAGGAGCGGGCTTGCTGGTCGTGGGGGCGTGTCGCACTCACCTTGGCGCCCAAGTTGGACGAAGCGCTCGTGGACTGGGGACTTGGGACACGCAGGATCGGTGGCACGGAGGTCCCCCGTGAACCGGAACGCCTGACAGCGGCAACCCCCGTGATCCACAGTGCGGAGCTCGCAGGTGGAGCACGGGGCCTGCATCCAGTCCTCGCCCCGGAAGGCCGTAAAGGCGGCACCGCTCCGCCAAATAGCCCCGAGGTGCTGCTCGACGACGGACTCGTGCCGCAGGGGCCACGCGCGCGCGCCGTGGCAGGGGAGCGCCAGGCCCTGGGGGTCGACGACGATGGCGCTGCTCCCGAGCCCACCCATGCAGGGTTTGGCGCGACCGGAGCGGACGTCGGGCATCACGTACAGGATCTCGATGGCAGCAGAGTGGAGGAGCTTCACGCGACGGACCTCGTCGCTCGCGCGCTCCAGCTGCTCGCGCGTGGGGACCAGGTAGGCGCGGTTCAGCGCGGCCCAACCTTGGTACTGCACGCTGGCCAGCTCGATGCGGTCGGCGCCCAGCTCCAGAGAGAGCTCTACGAACCGCGTCAGCCGTGCGAGGTTGTGGGCGTGCAGCACGAAGTTCGTCGTCAAGCTCAGTCCGGCGCGCGCCGTAGCCTGGGCCACCTCGAGCTTCTGCGCGAAGGCGTCAGCGCCAGCCAGTGCGCGGGCCGCGGCTGCCTCCGTGTCCTGAAAGCTAACCTGTACGGCGCGCACGCCTGCTGCGGCCAACCCCTCGACTCGCGACGCCACCGACCCGCCTGGCTTGGGCAGGCCTAGCCCGCTGGTGACGATAGTCGGATAGAGGCCGAGCCCACTGGCACACCCGACGAGGGACTCGAGATCAGCCCGTAGGAGCGGTTCGCCACCTGTGAAGTGGACCTGCCGGACGCCGAGCTTCGCGCTCTCTTCCAGGACCTGCAGCCACGCCGCTGTCGAGAGCTCGCCGCTCGTCTGGAGGGACGTGGGGTTCGAGCAGTAAGCGCAGCGGAGGGGACAGCGGTGCGTGAGCTCTGCGATCAGTACCCGTGGCCGGGGTGCGTCCATTTGAATCGTCCCTGTCGCCTATTGGCGTGCTCCTTCGAAGACGAGAACCCGCTGCCGCTCCATCTCGCCCAGGAATGTGGCGAGATCATGGAGCACGCGATCCGGCGGTGCGCCGTGCTGGGTCGCGAGCTCGGCCGCCAGCTCTTCCACAGTGCGTGTGCCGTCACAACGCTCGAGCACTGCGCGCGCCGTCCCGTTCAGCGAGAGGCCGCGCTCGGGCAGCAGGAGGCAGCCGCCGTCCTCGCCGTCCTCGCCGTCCTCGCCGTGCGGCTCGGGTTCGCCAAGACCAGCGCGCGGCGCGAGGCGGGGCGTCTGCCCGCGGCGGCACGCCACGTAAATGGCGTCCAGCATGTCCCAGAGGATGGTGCACTTCGCTTCGAAGGCTCGCAAGCAGCGCTCCTGCTGTTCCTCAGTGATGGCATGCGCCTCCACGAAGGCGAGGCCGAAGCGCGAGTCCGCTCGGGCCTGCCGGATGCGGAGCTCGAAATAGCGGAGGGCCTCTGGCACCACCCAGGGATAATGGCGGGTCCAAGCCTCCAGGCGCACCCGCATGATGTCCCCGGCGAAGTACTCCGTCAGGGAGGAAGCGACGGCAGTGACGAGGTCCGCTCCGCGGACGAGGTCGACGTACTCGTCGCAGGCTCTGCGTACTCGCGGCAAGAGGAGGCGATGGGCATCGAGATCCGCAGCGGCGACCCCGCAGGCCTCCGCGAGGCGTCGCCACAATGCCAGGCCAGAGGCTGGCTCTCCGTCCCCGTCCTGTTCCGTGCCGGGCGGACCATCCTGATCGGCGAGACGCTGCGCCCAGGCGCGCCGAAAGGCGCTGTCCTCGGACTTCGCGAGGATCAGGGCGTCTTTGATGGGGATGCGCGTCTGGTAGTAATAGCGGTTCGCGACCCACGAGCGCAGCTCGTCCTGCGTGAGTTTGCCCGCGTGCATCAGGAGATTGAATGGGTGCCGGTGATGATAGCGCTGGCTGCCCAGCCGCTGCAGGCGCTCGATGAGGGAGCTGCCTGGGGCCGTCGCAGGCCCCGCGCCGCCGCCGCCGAGCCCCGCGCCGTTCATAGCTCGAGCCCCGCGCCGTTCATAGCTCGAGCCTCAGGCCGTCGGTCGCGACCTTCCACCCGCGAGCCCTGATGGCCCGTCGCTCCTCGGAGTGTGGGTTCAGAACGGGGTTGGTGTTGTTGACGTGCGTGAAATAGCGGAACGGCACCGAGAGGTGCGCCAGCGTCTCAAGGGTGCCATCCCGTCCATCCATGGGCACGTGTGCCATCGAGCGCGCCGTCTTGCCGGGCGCGCCGTGCTCGCAGAGCTCGTCGTCACGGAAGAAGGTGCCGTCGAGCAACAGGCACCCGACCGAGTCGAGTTCCCGAACCCACTCGGAGACCGCGCCAACACCAGGGACGTAGGCGAGGCGTGCGCCCGTCGATGCCTGCTCGACGAGCAGTCCCACGTTGGTCCCAGGTGTCGAGGTGCCGAAGGGTTCGAGGTGAAGGGGGAGTTTGCCAGGGACTGGGAAGGCGCGTATGGAGAGCCCCAAGGCGCCGCCGCCGGCGTCGAGCAGCGGTGTCCAATCGTCCAGGGGCAGATCCCGACGCACCAGGTGCGGTCGCTGGCGATTCAGCGTACGGAACACGACGTTGCGCTCGAAGAGCCCGCTCTGCGTCTCCTCGGTGGCATACAGGCTGTACGGCGTCCATTCGCGCAGGGAAAGGAGCCCGAGGCAATGGTCGAGATCGCCGTTGGTGAGGACGACGGCCGCCAGCGGGCTCGCCCCCCGCACCGTGCCCTCGCCCGCGCTGCGCGAGTTGATCACTGGCCACATCTCTGGGGTCGCCTCGAGCTGTCGAACGACGTCACTCGAGGTGTTGAGCAGAACCCAGCGCCGCGCGTCGGCGCTGACCGCTACGCTGTCTTGGGTTCGCGGCTCCACGTCCCCGCCGATGCGTGCCGAGGCGCAGTTGCTGCAAGCGCAGTTCCACTGCGGTACGCCGCCGCCCGCAGCGCTCCCCAGCACGATGAGCCGCACCCCTAGCGCGCTCCGCTCATCACTTCAGCCTGGCTCGCGAAGGCCGAGATGGCGCGTGCAAAGGCGATTGGCGCGGGCTCTGCGCCGAGCACGGGAGGCAGCGGGAAGTCCTCCTCCTCGTAGTACATGCCGATTTCCATGCTCATGTTCCACTCGCGAAACATCGGCTTCACCCAGGTTTTGGCGTTCATGGGTTACCGCGCAAGCAATCTGCATGCCCCCGCGGCGACGGTGCGTGTGTCGCTCGGGGCAAAGCATCCGGCGCGGCTCTCGTCGCTCAACGTAAGCTTGGGGACGCGATCCCCCCAATCAGCGTGCCGGGCGGATCTGTCACCCCTGCGTCATTCTGCCTCGGTCGCGCTTCAGTCCTCGCCGCGCGCATAACGCAATCGGCGTTCCCGCTCGAGCTCCGCCAACCGCGTCACGACGCCCCGCGCCACGATCTCGAGTACTTGTGACAGTACGGCGCGCCGAGCCTTGGCGGAGCCCCCGAAGCTGAGGCGGCTGCGCGCGCTCTTGTCGTTGGGGAGCTTGCCGAGCATCGTACACTCGACCTGCAGGACGTCGCCCTCCCGCGACACCTGGAGCTGCGTGACCTTCACGCGGTACTCGATGCGTGCCCCGCGTCCTGCCCCCCAGTCGGCGTTGCGCGCAGCTCGCGCCAGAGAGCGCCGCAGATGCCGCTCGAGATGCTTGGCGTCGGGGAAGCCCTGCGGGAACTCCAGGCGATCGAGCTTGACTGTCGGTCGACCGCGCGAGTCGTCGCTGACGGGATCTGCTGTCAGCCCGCCGGACTGGAGGCTCGCGGCGATGCTCGTCTCAGCGGCTTGGGCGGCTTGGGCGGCTTGGGCGCCTTGGGCGCCTTGGGCGCCTTGGGCGGCTCTCGGATGAGCGTGGAGAGCGCTCGGCAGCAGCGCCAAGAAGGCCGCTGCGAGGGCCGGGCAGATGCTGGGCCACGGAGGAAGAGCTGCCACGCGACGACAATAGGCGTACTGGTGCGCGGGGCCAAGTTATTGGCGCGCCTCTGCGACACGCGGCACTCCGTCAGCGGATGCCGTGTGCGGTGACGGCACCCGGTCGCCGTCGCGTTGCCGCCGGGCCTTCGCTAGGCTGCACCGATGGCCACGCTTCCGAGGACACCGCTGCTGCTCGTCGTCGTCGCCTGCTCCGCGGGGCGCCCCGTGCCGCCTGCCGACTGCGTCCCGGAAGCGGGCGGTACCCTCGTCGCGCAGCCCACGCCTGCTCTGCAGGAGCCGCCCTCCGCAAGGCCCCTGCCGCCGCCGCTGCTGCTGGAGGATGAGACCGGCGTGGCCGGAGCGCCGCGGGACGAGACGGCGTTCGAGTTCGACGTGGAGGAAATGGAGGACTTCGAGGTCGATGTGCCGCCGCTGCTCGACGGCGTGCCCACGCTCTCGCGGGCTGCCACCACTGGTATTGGCCCCTTCTTGCAGACTCGGCGCGCCAGTGTTGCGGGTCTGTCCAACGACGGCCAATCGATGTTGGTGCTCACCAATTTGGGAGAGACGACGCAGGTGCACCTGCTCAAGAAGCCCCTGGGCGCCCGGCAGCAGCTGACGTTCGGCTCCGAGCCCGTCACCCAGGTGGCGTTCGTCCCGGGGGGGGCGAACATACTCACTTTGCGGCGCGATTATGGTGGGAATGAAGACTATCAAGTCTTTCGCTTGGACATGAGCCAACGGCGCACCACGCGCCTGTCCGACGGCTTCAGCCGTCACGGGCCGTTCCGAGCCTCCGCCAAGGGCGACGTCCTGGCGGTCGCGAGCAACGCCCGCAACGGAGTCGACATGGACATCGTGCTCTTGGATCCGAACGGCTGGAGAGAGCCGAGAACCCTGGTGCAAACCTCGGGGCAGTGGATCGTGCAAGCCTTCAGCCGCGACGGGTCGAAGCTCCTCGCGCGTGAGGTTCGTTCGGCGAATGAATCCACCCTACACCTCATCGACGTGAGTACGGGCGCCGCCGCGCCGCTGGCGCCCCTGATGCCCGACGTGAGCTACGGCTGGGCGCAGTTCCACCCTTCGCGGGATGCGGTGCTCGTGAAGTCCGATCGCGGGGGCGATTTCGTCTCCATCTACGAGCACGATCTCCGTGACGGTTGGGACGAGCTGACGCCGGGGCTTGGCTGGGACGTGGACGAAGCGGCGCTCTCTGGTGACGGCACGCGGCTGGCTTTCAGTGTCAATGAGGAAGGCTATTCGAAGCTATTTCTGCTCGATTCACGCTCTCAGCAGCATCGTGAGCTGCCCGGTGTGCCCCCAGGGGTCATCTCCGGCCTGCGCTTTGCTGGGCATTCCGACAAGCTCGCCTTTACGCTGTCCACCCCCACCGAACCCAGCGACGCCTACGCCTACGAGATCGCTTCGCGCAAGCTCGTGCGCTGGACGGAGAGCGAGGTCGGGGGGCTTCCGAAGGGCGCTTTCATCGAGCCCGAGTTGGTCAGCGTGGAGAGCTTCGATGGGGAGAGGATCTCGACTTTCGTCTACCTGCCGCGCCGACCCGGACCCCATCCCGTGCTGTTGTGGATGCACGGCGGCCCCGAGGACCAGTCGCGTCCACGTTTTGAGCCGATTATACAGTACTTCGCCGCCTCGCGCGGCATCGCCGTGGTCGTCCCGAACGTGCGGGGATCCACCGGCTATGGAAAGCGCTTCCGTGGGCTGGACGACACGATACGCCGCGTGGACGCCGTGCGCGACGTCGGGGCCTTGCTCGATTGGATCGACGCGGATATCAGGCTGGACGCCGAGCGGATAGGGATCCATGGAGCGTCTTACGGTGGTTATATGGTGCTGGCGAGCCTTGTCGAGTATGGCCGACGCATCAAAGCGGGTTCCGACCTCGTCGGCATCTCCAACCTCGTGACGTTCCTGGAACGTACTCGCGCCTACCGCCAGGCCCTGCGCCGGCAGGAGTACGGCGACGAACGCGATCCCCAGGTCCGTCGGGTGCTGGAAGCCATGTCGCCGGACAACCATGCGCACCGCATCGAGAGCGCGCTGCTCGTGGCCCATGGCGCCAATGACCCACGCGTCCCTGTCGCGGAAGCGGAGCGCATCGTGCGCCGCGTCCGGCAGCATGGCGGCGATGCCTGGCTGTTCGTTGCCCCGAATGAAGGTCACAGCCTACGAAAGCGCCGCAATCGGGACCAGTTTTATCGGGTCATGGCGGGCTTCTTCGAGCGGTACCTGCTCGACGCGCCCAAGGAGGAGCCGGCCAGCAGCGTCAGCGACTAGAGCCTGTCCCTGAATGCGTGCCCGTGCCCGTGCCCGTGCCCGGCGCTGTACGCCGAAAACTTTTCCATGGTGCTTGAGGCATGCTCCAGGGAGCGCAGCATGCTTCGACTTCAACTGAACGACGGTCAGTGGTCAAAGTTGGCTCTAGTGCTGGAAGGCCAGCGCGGAGCGGGGCGCCGGGGGCGCACCAGCATGCGGCGGGCGGTAAAGGGGGGCCTCGACGCAGGGGATAGGTCGTTCGCGGGGCGGCCTTTCCACGAAGGTTCACCTTGTTGTCGATGCGCTCGGCCTGCCGCTCACCTTCGAGCTCACCGAGGGCCAACGCCACGACATTTGTCCTGCGAAAGCGCTCGTTGCACGAGCTCTTTCGCGCTGCCTGCTTGCCGAC
>JAEWRL010000054.1 GCA_023398955.1 Pseudomonadota bacterium | reverse complement strand
AGTAATCGTTCAAAGCGAGACCTGGTATCTACGGCCGAGCCGTACCATGACGTTTCTCGGCGCAAAAGTGCAGTTGACGCAATGCGGCGATCAACTTGGGGGGCACGGGCACGCATTCAGGGACAGGTCCTAGCCGATAGAGCGAGCCGGGGTGGCCCCGGCCTCTTCCGGCGGCCCTGGAAGGAAGAACAGCCCGCCACAAGCTGCGACACCGGCCAGCCCCGCTCCCGCCATCAGGGTGGTCGAGAATCCGTTTTCAGTACTGACGAGCCAGGCTCCGAGGGGAGCGGCCGCAGCCGTTGCCGCGTTCCTAAGGGTGCTGACGACACCTTTGATGGCGCCCACGGAGCCCACCCCGAAATACTCCGGCCAGATGACGCCATTGCAGGCGGTGTTGGAGCCGGCAGCGGCTCCGAGGAGCCCTCCGTAGAGAAGGATGCCTACGGGCACGGAGCGCACTCCCAACGGAACCAGCAGGGCGAGCCCCAGGAGTCCCATCGACAAGAGGATCCCGAACCGCCCGGGGAGCTTGTCGAGCAGGGAACCCACTGTGTACGTGGCAAGGAGGCTCGCGACTGCGTAAGCCTGGAGCGCTTGCGCAACGTTCATGGCTGTCCAACCGACGTGGTCGAAAAGCGCGACGTGGTTGAGGAGGAGTCCGGTGAGGACGAACGGCGTCACCGAAACGAGGGCAGCGAGGAGCCAGAACCGTGGCATTTTGATGGCTGCGGCCGCCGTGATCTCGACGGGGGCGAGCGCAGCGCGCCGAGCAGCGGGGCTGTTCGAAGGCGCGGGTGCTGCCCGCACCACCAAGAAGACAAGCGGCGCGAACGCGAGCAGATAGGCCGAAGCGAGGGCGATGAGAGAGCCGCGCCACCCAAGCGCGCCTTGCAGAGCAACGATGATGCTCGGCATGGCGAACTCACCGACTGCGTACCCGAGCATGGCAATGGCGACGGCCCGCCCGCGATGCTCCTGGAACCAGCGCAGCACCGTTGTCATCACGCCCAGCCCCGTCGCTCCCTGCCCGAGCAGCCGCAGGCAGAAGAACGCCGCCGCCAAGAGCGGCCAGGAAGCGACAGAAGCCAGGAGCACGAGCGCCGCGCCGAGGAGGGCCACGACGCCAGGTAGATAGGTTCGGGAGCGCGTGCGATCCGCCAGTCGCCCAGCGAGAGGCAGCACCGCCGCGGCTGCCAGTGTCGCCCAAGCGTAGACGGTTGCCACCTCCACACGGCTGCTTCCGAGGGCTCTGGCGATGGGTTCCATGTACAGCCCGAGCGCGTAAGACTGTCCCGGAGCCGAGAGGGCAGCGCAAAGCAGGCAAGCCGCAACGACCCACCACCCCGGATAGCCCGGGTTAGGCAGGATCAGATGGACCGTTCTCCGAATCGAAGGCGACATGTCGTTGAGTTCTGGGCGTCAGCCGGCGCAGGAAGACCGCCCGCTAGTAGCACCTCCGCGGAGGTGCTCGCGAAGATGAGACGTCCGGTCGAACCAGGAAATGCGGTTGGCCGCTCAGTCTTCTACGCCGTTGACCGTCGGGGCGACCGCGCCGAGCTCGGCCACGATGGCGACGTGGCCACACCCCGACTCCCTGGGCGCGCCCAGGAGACGACACGCTTCTGCTGGGCTCCTGGCGTGGGCGAGATTCAGCTGAAGCTGAGCTGAAGAGAAGCTGGACCAGAGACTCGCGGTGCACAGAAGGAACCGATCACGGTGGCGCGCGTGGCGCGTCGTGACCTCTGGAGCGACGGCCGCGCCCAAGCCAAGCGCTCTTGTCAGCAGGTCTCGGTGATGCAGGTCGAAAGGGTCCGGCAGGTCGAAAGGGTCCGGCAGGTCGCCGCTCCCGGCGCCGCGGAGCTCGGCCACGCCGGAGTGATCCGTCGTGAGCTGGACGACGGAGTCCGCTCGGACACGGTAGCACCGCACGTTCCCCAGGTGGGCGATGATTGCCTCGGAGCCACAGAAGGCTAGCACCCCGAGCGAGACGGCGTCCCGCGCGGCTGCAATCCCTCGCGCGTCCTCCTCCATGGCGACGCGGGCGTTCGCGGCCGAGAACGCGGCATACAGCTCGGGGCGAAGGGCCTCCGCGCTCGTCGGCAAGAAGCGCAGGCATTCCAAGAATCCCTCCAGAGCCCTCTGCGCTGCCCGGGAGGCGTGTGAGTGGTTGCCGATGGCATCTGCGATTACCGCGACGCGGCCGCCATGGGCAACCTGAAACGCATGAGCGGCGCTCTCGCTCGCGTCCGCTGCCGTCGAGGCAATCTCGTACTCGATCCGTAGGTCTTCGGAAGTCACCGTGACGCTCCTCCCTGGCAGCGAATGCAGAACGGGGACTCGGGCGTCACCTCGAGGCGTGCGTACCCGATTGGCTCGCCACAGCGCACGCAGTCGCCGTAGGTCCCCCCTGCTGCCTTGCTGAGGGCTTGCTGGATCTGCGCGAGCTGGGTTTGGAGGCGGTGGCGACGCGCTGTCGCCATGTGCTGCTGCTGCAGAGCGTCGACCCGTGTCAATCGCCCGATCGACAAGTCCAGATTCACGGGGCGTGCGTCGTCGGTGGAAGCGGCGAGCGCTCGCTGCACGTCGTGGAGGCGCGCCTCGAGAAGCGTCTGGAGGTGTTCCAGCTCGTCCGCGGTCAGCTCGTGGGCTTGGTGGGGCATTACGGTGCCTCTTCGCTAGGGGCATGGGGCTGTAAGAGCACGACGCGGCCGCGCTACCTGAGCGATTCGATGACAATCACGGGGGCGGCAAGCGGCCACCGCTCTCGAGTGCCAAGCCCACGTACCGCACCTGCTTGCCACCTGGCGCCAGTTCGCTCCAGGCGTTGGGGAGCCGTGAGCAGTTTGCGTCCATGAGAGAACTGAGTGTATTCTCGGCACGGATCATGTCAAGTAGTACTGGACGGTGGCCGCGTCGGCCTTACAGGGTGCGAGCAAGTTGGAGCTAGGACCACGGCTTCGAGCCACACGAAAGTCTCGAAAGATATCGGTTCGTGCCTTGGCACAGCGGACGGGGTTCTCGGCGAGCTTCCTTTCGCAGGTGGAGTTGGGGCAGAGCTCGCCCTCGCTCGCCTCGCTGCAGCGCATCTGCGACGCCCTCGAGGTGGACTTGCCGGATCTCCTGCGCGATCCGCGACACCCGCGCAGGGTTCCCGTGGTCCGGCGAGCCGAGCGAGAGTCCGTTCGCAGCGAATGGTCCAAGGCGTCAGCCGCCTCCGTATTACCCGGAAGTGGGGACGACCGGTTCTCTGCTCTGCTCCTGTCCATCGATCCGGGTGGACGCACCGGCGCGTTACCCACCCGGCAGGGAACGCGAGGGCTCGCGTACTGCATTCGCGGCAAGGTTCATCTCACCCTCGGCGACGAGGGCTACGAGCTTGCTGCCGGGGACAGCGCCGTCATCGACCAGATCGACGCCTGCTGGGAGAACCGTGGTCGGGGGCGAGCGGAGGTCCTCGTCGTCGCGGCGCGGTTCGGGTGAATCGGTGGCGACCCCAGCCCGTACACCGAGCGAGCGTGCGGGGTGACCTCTTGACCGGGGGCACGCCTGAGCGGACGGCGGCGACGAGGGCGTGCTACTTCAGCCGACGGCGTAGAGGGACTCGTCCGAGACGACCTGGACGAACGCCGTACTGTCTGCGGAGCGCAGGCGAGCGTTCTCGCCACCAGCGCGGATCGTCTCGAAGAGCCTCTCGGCCTCCCTCGGGGTCTTGCAGAGGATGCCCATCGTCGAGAGCCCCCGCTCGCGAAACGCCGAGGCACGCCGTGGCAGCCGGAAGGCCCGCGGAGTATGAACCAGGCCGGTCTCAATGTCCAGTATAACTTTACAAGGCGTCGAAACCGGGTCATGAAGGGGACGTGTTCGAGCTCGACTTCGCAGCCCAGGTAGACCGCAGCATCGTTCGCGAAACCAGTAGCGACGTGGCCCGCGCGATCCCCAGGCTCGGCCTCGCGCTCGTTGCGGATGGGTCCGGTGGGCAGGATCTCGGCGAAATCGCCAGCCGGACAGCCGCGGACGAATCCGAGCGAAGCTTCTCGCGCCTGGGCGGGCCTGGTGTGAACAGCGACGATACCGCGCAGCGCCTGGAGAGCGCATTTCGAGACGCGAACCAGCGCATGGTGGCGCTGCAGACGACCAACGAGGCGCGGTCGAGGACGGGCGTAAGCTTGATCGCTGCCGTCTTTGCCCACGGCCGGGTCGTCATTGGCAACGTCGGCGTCTGTCGGTGCTACCGCTTGCGAAACCGGTCGCTCGAGCTGCTCACGCAGGAGCACCCCCTTGCAGGACAGCTGATGGTGGGGATCAAGACGACGCCCGAGGCGAGGCAAGCCACCAGAGAGCGGGAATCCATCACCCCGCGCTGCCTCGATGGGGATGAAGGCGTCATCGCCGACATCCGCATCGTTCGCTGCGAGCCTGGCGACGTGTTCCTCCTGTGCTCCGATGGCCTGTGGGGCCGTGTTGCTGCCGATGTGATGGCAGCCATGCTGGGCGCATCCCAGGATGCACGCGAGGCGTGCGAGCGGCTCGTGAGTGCAGCGTGGGCGCGCGGCGCTCTCGACAACATCGGCATCGCTGTCGTCCGGGCGGTGCCACTGCAGCTTCGTCTCGACGAGCCGTCGTGGCTCGAACGGCCGCTGCGGCCAAGCCAATACCCTGGAGGGGACGTCTGAGGATGTCCTCGCCGTGAGCCCATCGAACCGAGAGATCCTTGGGTGTGAACCTGAGCGTCTCGGCTGCTTTGTCTGAGTCACTCCTCTTCGCGCTCGGAGATCCGGGGCGTCGTCGCGTCCGCGCCGTAGTGGGGGCACAGGGCGACAGAGTTGCCGGTCACGGCGAGCACGATCTCCGCGGCTGCCAGGAGGTCGAGCAACTCCGCGCGCACGAGCGAATAGAAAACCTGGCGCCCTTGTGGGCGGCCGTCGACGAGGCCGCAGTCTCGCAGGCAGGCGACGTGCGCCGAGACCGTCGATTGTGCCAGCCCCAGCTCACTCACCAGATCGGCCACCCGGGCCTCGCCGTCCGCGAGTCGGCGTAAGATCGCTAACCTGTTGACATCAGAGAGGCTGCGGAAGAGCGCTGCGGCGGAATCGAGGCTCGTTCCGGCCGCCCTTGACGGGCTATAGCCTTCCCGATTATATATCGCCATCGAGCGATGATAATCGGTTCTGGCGATGAGTCCAGGGGGCCGCACCAGGGCCACGAGGGACGAGAACGAGAACACGCGGAGCGGGTCACGCTTTGGCCCCCACAGCGGCACGCCGGAACAAAGCCTCGTAGGATGAGCGTCCGCTGATGATCCAAACGGAAGACATAGCGAGCGCCCTGTGCAGAGTAGCTTTGTGGCTGCTGGTGATGTCCCTGTTCTTCGGTCCAGCAGGCTTACACGGCTCGATCGCGTTCGCATCGGCCTCGAAGGCATGCGGCGTCTCGTGTCCCTGCGACGAAGGCTCGCAGGAAGACAACGCCGAAGACCAGCACGACGATGCGGAGGCCGGCTCGTGTGCCGACGGCGCGGCTTCTGGGCACGAGAACGGTTCGCCGTGCGAAGAAGACTGCCCCGACGATTGCCCGAACTGCAGCTGCTGGGTGGGTGCGGCCATGGCAGTGCTCCCGCTGTCGCTCCCGACAGCTTCGCTGCCGTCGCTGCCCCTCCGGGTGCTGGCACCGCTGGAGGCCCCGGTGAGCGGTGCGGGCAGCGGCGTCTTTCGCCCTCCGCGAGCCCTGGCGTGAACCACGCCCAGCCGTTGTTCTAGGTCGGCGAGTTCGCACGCTCTCCCTGTGACGCTGCAACGTGCGGAGCGTTTCGCCGCCGCGAACCGGGACGCCGTCGCTGTCCCCCCTCAGCGAGCTCTTGGCGGTCCGGCGTGAATCCGTCCAGGCGGAGCTCGATGAGGCTGCCCTGCCGCTTTTCCCTGCGATCGCAGAGGCCGAGCCTGCAGCCAGCACAGGACCACTTCGATGAAGCGAGTCCGAGCGGCCCTCCGCTGTCGCCCTTACCCAGGAGGAAAGACCCCATGCGTCAAGGAATGATCATCATCATCACATTGGCCGCCATCGCCAGCTTCGCCCTCGGCGGCTGCGAAGAGAAGATCGACACGCAGCAGGCGACGCCACCGACGAGCACAGCTCCGGCCTCGATTTCCAATCAGGCACCAGCGCATGCACCAGCCGGAGCACGACCTGGTTCCCACGCGGACTGGTGTGGCGAGCACCAGGTTCCGGAGTCGCTGTGCACGCGTTGCAACGCGTCGCTCATCCCAGCGTTCAAGGCCACCGACGACTGGTGTCAGGAGCATGGTCTGCCCGAGTCCCAGTGCCTCCTCTGCAACCCGGAGCTGAGGATCGAGCGCCCGCCGCGAACCGCCGGAGCGGCTCCCGCTCCGGTGGCGGACTGGTGCGGAGGCCACGGCCTACCCGAGTCCAAGTGCACCAAGTGCAATCCGTCGCTCATCCCGGAGTTCCAGGCGGCTGGGGACTGGTGCGCCGAGCACGGGTTCCCCGAATCGGCGTGTCCGGTGTGCAAACCGCAAGAGCCACCCGCGGGGGCCGAGCGAGCCGCCATCGAGGCTCGGACTGTTCGCTTCCGATCACCGGATATCGAAGAGGCAGCAGGTATCCAGACTGTCACGGCACGCCCTGCGCGAGCGGCGGCGTCGGTGGAGTGCAGCGCGCGCATCGCATTTCACGGCGATCGCGTCGCGGATGTCCGCGCCATCATGCCAGGGATGGTCCGTCGCATTCGAGCCGAGCTCGGTGCGCGGGTCGAACGGGGGGCGCCGCTGTTCGACCTCGAGAGCACGCGCGTTGGGGAGATCCAGGGCGCGCTGCAGGGCGCCCGCGAGCGCGTTCGCACGGCCGAGGCGAACCTCGCACGGCAACGCGAGCTCCGAGCGAGCGAGATCGCGTCCGCGCGCCAGGTCGAGGTGGCGGAGCAGGAGCTTGCCACGGCGCAGGCGGAAGCTCGCGCCGCCGAGGCGACCCTGCGAATGGCCGGTGCGGCGCAAGCGGCTCCATCGGGGCGCTACACGCTGACAGCGCCGATCGCCGGGACGATAGTGCGCCGCCCGGCGGTGCTGGGCCTGCTCGCAACCGAAAGCACGTCCTTGGCGATGATCGGTGACACCTCGGTGATGTGGGCGCTCTGCGACGTCCCCGAAGGGGAGGCGTCGCGAGTGGCCCTCGGGCAGAGGATGCATGTGATGATGGACGGTGCCGGAGAGTCGAGCCTAGAAGGCAAGATCACCTGGATCGCGGCCGAGGTCGACCCACGCACGCGCACGGTTACGGCTCGTGCCGAGGTGCCCAACCCGGACGCGCAGCTCCGAGCGAATCAGTTCGCGAGCGCGCGGATCGAGACGGGCGCGGCGCGCACGGCCGTCTCAGTGCCGCGCGCCGCCGTGCAGAGGGTTGGCGAAAGGGAAGTCGTCTTCGTGCGCACGGCGCCGGGGCTCTACCAGCCCCGTGTCGTCCACCGGCACGGGGGCGGCGATCTCGTCCAGGTCGAGGGGAAGGTGCGTGACGGCGACGCGGTGGTCACCACGGGCGCGATCCTACTTCGGACCGAGATCACGCCCGGCAGCATCGGCGCCGGCTGCTGTGAGGTCGAGCCTCCCGGGGGGGGCTGAATGCTGACGAAGCTCATCGAGCTCTGCCTTCGCCATCGACCGATCGTTCTGCTCGCGACAGCCGTCGTGGCCGTCGTCGGCGTCGCCAGCTTGCAGAGGCTACCGTTCGACGCTTTCCCGGACACGACGCCGGTCCAGGTACAAGTCAACACAACAGCTCCAGCGCTGTCGCCCCTCGAGGTGGAGCGGCAGATCGCGTTTCCCATCGAGCAAGCCATCTCCGGCTTGCCGGGCCTCACCGAGGTCCGCTCGATGTCCAAGTTCGGCTTCTCTCAGGTTACTGCCCTCTTCGACGACGAGACCGACATCTACCTGGCCCGACAGGTCGTCAGCGAGCGTTTGATGGCCGCCGAGCTCCCCGAAGGCGTCGGGCGCCCCGCGCTGGGACCAGTAGCGACGGGTCTCGGCGAGGTCTTCCAGTACCTGGTGCAGAGCGACACGCTGTCCGCCCTGGAGCTGCGCACGCTCCACCACTGGGTGATCCGTCCGCAGATGGTGCAGGTGCCCGGCGTCGCCGAGATCAACACGTGGGGCGGCTATGAGAAGCAGTACCATGTCATCGTCGATCCACAGCGGCTCGTCAAGCATGAGCTCACGCTGGACGACGTGGCGCGGGTAATGCGTCACGGTAACCGCAACGCTG
The DNA here is from genome assembly GCA_023398955.1 of Pseudomonadota bacterium. Taxonomy (GTDB): domain Bacteria; phylum Myxococcota_A; class Polyangia; order Polyangiales; family Polyangiaceae; genus JAEWRL01. Next base: position 29,836 of record JAEWRL010000054.1, on the reverse strand, counting down.
GCGGCGGCGTGCTGGACGAAGCGGGCGAGTCGCAGCTGATTCAGGGCCAGGGGCTCGTGAGCGGTATCCGGGACATCGAGGCGATGGTGCTCGCCAACGTCGATGGTACGCCCATCCATCTCGGCGATGTCGCGGAGGTGCGTGAAGACCACGAGATTCGGCGCGGCGCCGTCACGGCAGAAGGCCAAGGTGAGGTGGTCCTAGGCCTCGGCTTCATGCTGATGGGAGAGAACAGTCGGGAGCTCACGCAGCGACTCGAGGAGCGGCTCGATGAGGTGCGCCGGAGCCTGCCGGGGGGCGTGCGCGTGACGCCAGTCTATAGCCGGACGGACCTCGTCGATCAGGTGCTCCACACAGTCCGCGACAACTTGCTGGAGGGCGCGCTCCTCGTCGTCGCGGTCCTGTTCGCCTTCCTCGGTAACTTGCGGGCGGGTCTCATCGTCGCGCTGGCCATTCCGCTGTCGATGCTCTTCGCGTTCAGCGGGATGTTGCGGTTTGGGATCGCCGGGAGCTTGATGAGCCTGGGCGCGATCGACTTCGGGCTCGTCGTCGACAGCTCGGTGATTATGGTCGAGAACTCGGCGCGCAGGCTCCGCGAGGACACGACGGGCCGCAGCGTAAGAGAGATCGTGCGCGACGCGGCGGTCGAGGTGCGCAAGCCGACGCTCTTCGGCGAGCTGATCATCGCCATCGTCTATCTGCCGATCCTCGCGCTCGAGGGCGTCGAGGGAAAGCTCTTCCGGCCAATGGCGCTCACGGTGATCTTTGCGCTAGCAGGGTCGATGATTCTCTCGATGACCCTCATGCCGGTGCTCGCGAGCTATGTCCTGAAGAAGGGCCGCGGCGCGGGTGAGAACCGGTTGGTGAGGTGGCTCGAGCGCCGCTATCGTCCGGTGCTCGGCTGGGCCCTCGACAAGCGAAAGCTGGTCCTCCTGATCGCGGGACTCGTCCTGCTCAACGCCGTCTTCCTGGCGACCCGGCTTGGCTCCGAGTTCGTGCCACGGCTTCGCGAACAGGCCATCGTCATCAACACAGTTCGCGCCGCGGGGGTCTCGCTGGACGAGTCGGTGCGCTACGGCACGCGGATCGAGCGACTGCTCAAAGAGCAGTTCCCGGACGAGATCGCGCACATCTGGACTCGGACCGGCACCGCTGAGGTCGCGACCGATCCAATGGGACTCGAGGTCTCGGACGTCTTCATCACGCTCGAGCCGCGCGACGCATGGACACGGGGAGAGACACAGGACGAGATAGTGCTCGCGATGAGCGATACCCTCGAGGGGATGCCTGGCATGCGCAGCGTTTTCACCCAACCCATAGAGATGCGGGTGAACGAGATGTTGGCAGGCATCCGAGGCGACGTCGGGGTCAAGCTCTTCGGCGACGACTTCGAGACCCTGCGCGAGAAGGCGGACGAGATCCGCCGCGCCGTCGAGCAGATACCCGGGGCGGCCGATGTCACAGTGGAGCAGCTCACTGGGCAAGCGATGCTCACGATCGACGTCGACCGACAAGCCGCCGGGCGGTACGGTGTGCCCGTCGGCGACATCCTCGAAGTCATCGAGTCTCTCGGCACCCGCAAGATGGGCGAGGTCGTGGAGGGCCAGCGGCGCTTCGATCTAGTGCTGCGTCTCGGCGATGACGACCGAAGCTCGGCCGAGCGCGTCCGCCAGCTAGTCATCCACACGGGTGCAGGGGCCCAGGTGCCCCTCTCTGCTGTCGCGCGCGTGGAAGTTGTCGAGGTGCCGTCCACGATCCAGCGCGAATGGGCCAAGAGACGCGTGACGGTGCAGGCAAACGTGCGCGGGCGGGACGTGGGGTCGTTCGTCACGGACGTCCGCCGCGTCTTGCGGGACGATGTCGAGCTGCCCGAGGGCTACTACACGAGCCTTGGCGGGCAGTTCGAGAACCTCGAGCGGGCGCAGCGGCGCCTTTTGATCGTCGTACCGATCGCGCTCCTGCTCATCTTCTCGCTGCTGTATCTGACGTATGGCCGAGTCGCGGATGCCATTCGCGTCTTCACTGGGGTCCCCTTCGGCGCGGTTGGCGGCGTCGTCGCGCTGTGGCTCCGGGACATGCCGTTCTCCATCTCCGCTGGCGTGGGCTTCATCGCGCTCTCGGGGGTCGCCGTGCTCGGCGACATGGTGCTCGTCTCACGCGTCATGCAGCTTCTCCGACGAGGTCGCGCGCCGCTCGACGCGATTCGAGACGCCGCAGAGACACGACTACGTCCTGTCCTGATGACCTCTCTGGTGGCAGCCCTGGGCTTCGTGCCGATGGCGCTCAACACGGGCGTCGGTGCAGAGGTTCAAAGACCCATCGCGACGGTGGTGATCGGTGGAATGGTGACCTCGACGATCGCGACGCTGCTCGTGCTGCCCGTGCTCTACGCGGTCTTCGGTGCTCGCCTGCCAGAGGCCCCACGAACCCGCGTCACCGAGCCGTTGGACGCCGCCGGGAGCCGACCGGACCCGGAGACGGCCGGATGAGTCGACAAGGCCGCGTGGTGCTGGCGATCGTCGCCCTCCAAGCAGCGCTGATCGGGACCTACTGGCTCGTCGAGCGCCTGAGATCGCCCGCTGGGGCGGTACGGTCCGAGCTGAGCACTGCGCCTCCCGAGCGCGTCGAAGGCTCCATGCCGCCGCTCTCGCTCAGGAGGCGTGACGGCAGCCGCCTCGAGCTGCGCGCGCCGGACCGCCCCACGCTGGTGCACCTCTGGGCGACGTGGTGTCCGCCATGCCGGGCCGAGCTCCCGGCTCTCCTCGCTCTACCCGACGAACACCCCCTGGACGTCGTGGCCGTCGCGTTGGACGAGGAATGGTCCGCGGTCGAACGCCTCGTCGATCGGCGGCGGCTCTCCAGCGTCTACCTCGGCGATCCCTTGGAGATCCAGGCCGTGCTCGGCGCTCGTTCACTTCCGGTGACGTACCTCTTGCAACCAGGCGGGAGGCTCCACCTACGTTTCGACGGAGCGCGCGACTGGACCGACAGCGCCTTCCTGAGCGACTGGATGGAGGACAGGGGGCGCGAATAGTCGGTGTTCACAAGAGACTATTGCATCGTGGCATCCCTCCGCCGTTCCGCGAGCCAGGCGTAGACGGAGGGCAAGACCAGGAGGGTCAGCAGCGTGGAGGTGACGAGGCCGCCGATGACGACAGTGGCAAGAGGTCGCTGCACCTCAGCGCCGGCGCTCGTCGCGAGGGCCATGGGTACGAATCCCAAGCTGGCCACCAGCGCCGTCATGAGAACGGGCCTGAGGCGTGCCTTGGCCGCTTGCTCCGCCGCGACCGCTGCCGGCGCGCCCTCCTTGCGGCGCTCGACGATGTAGGAAACGAGCACGACACCGTTGAGCACGGCCACGCCGAACAAGGCGATGAATCCCACTCCCGCGGAGATGGAAAAGGGATAGCCGCGCAGCGCCAACGCAACCAGGCCGCCCGTGATCGCCAAGGGAACATTGAGGTAGATCAGGCCCGCGAGCTTTGTCGAGTGGAACGTGGAGTAAAGGAGCACGAAGATGAGGAGCAGCGCGAGCGGCACGAGCAGCGCGAGGCGCTTCGAGGCTGCCTGGAGATTCTCGAACTGCCCGCCCCACTCCACGGTCCACCCGGGCGGCATTCGGACCTCCCGATCGACAGCTGCCCGTGCCTCGGCGGCGAACGAAGCGAGGTCCCGATCTCGAACATTGGCTTCGACGTTGATGCGCCTGCTGATCCGATCCCGGCTGATCTGCGCCGGGCCGTCCTCCAGGCTGATCTCGGCGAGCTGGGAGATCGGGATCTGTACCCGGTCTCCGTCGTCCGTAGCGGCCCCTCCGACCCGAAGGGATCGGATGGCTTCCACGTCACTTCGCACGTCTGAACCGAAGCGAACCTGAGCTGCGAAGCGTTTCTGACCCTCGAGCACCGTTCCCACCCGCTTGCCCCCGACGGTCTCGATCACGTCGAGGACGTCTGCCGCATTGATGCCGTAGCGGGCGATGGCCTCGCGATCGATTTGTACTCGCAGGAGCGGCAGCCCTTGCGTCTGCTCGGCCTTGACATCGGCAGACCCTGGCACGTTCTGCAGCACGGCCACGACCTCGTCGGCCTTCGCTTTGAGCATCTGGAGATCGTCACCGTAGATGTGAACGGCGATGTCGGAACGGACGCCCGAGATCAGCTCCTGCACACGAAGCTCGATGGGTTGTGAATAGCTGAAGATGGCCCCCGGCACGTTCTTCTTCATCGCCACATCTATCGCTTCGACGAGCTGTTCTTTTGTGTCGAAGCGCCACGTTTCGGGCGGCTCGAGCATGATGTAGGTGTCGCTGATCTCCACGCCCATGGGATCAGTCGCGATCTCGGCGCGGCCGGTCCGCGACACGACAGTCTCTACCTCCGGGAACTGCTCCTTGAGGACTCGCTCGGCGATCGCGCTGATCTCATTCGACTGCTCGAGCGAGATGCTTGGCAGCCGCCAGATTTGCATGGCGATGGCTCCCTCGTCGAGACGCGGAATGAACTCGGCACCGAGGAAAGGTATGATCCCCAGGCTTGCCAGGAACACGCCGACCGCGGAAAAGAGGGTCAGGCGCCGGTGGCGCAGCGCGCGGGGCAGGAGCGGCTCGTAGACCCGCTTTGCGAGACGGAACAAGAAAGGCTCCTTCTCCGAGACGCGCTGGAGGAAGAAGCTCGCCAGCACTGGCATCAACGTCAGCGCGCACACGAGCGAGCCGGCGAGGGCGAACACGACGGTCAACGCCATTGGCTTGAACATCTTGCCCTCGATGCCACGGAGGCCCAGGATCGGTAGGTACACGATCATGATGATGCCCACGGCGAACACGACAGGACGCGCTATCTGACGTGCGGCCGCCCTCACCTTCTCGAGGTGCGGAACCTCCTTCTCGCCCCGTCGGTCGTGCAGCACGCGCACGATGTTCTCGATCATCACGACGGAGCCGTCCACTATCAGGCCGAAGTCGATGGCGCCGAGGCTCATCAGATTACCGGAGAGGCCCGCGAAGCGCATCCCCGTGAAGGCTACCAGCATGGATAGCGGGATCGCCGCGGCGACAATCAGGCCGCCGCGAATGCTGCCGAGCAGCAAGAGCAGCACCCCGACGACCAACAGGCCACCCTCGAGCAGGTTCTTTGCGACAGTACGAATCGTCCGCTGCACGAGCTCCGTGCGATCGTAGTAGGTGTCGATCGTGATGCCTTCGGGCAAGGTCTTCTCAATCTGCGCGATCTTGTCCTTGACGCGGTCCACGACGGCGCGCGAGCTCTCGCCCATTAGCATCATGACGATCCCGACGACGGCTTCTCCACGCCCGTCGCGCGTCACGGCGCCTTGACGGATGACGGGGGCGAACTCTACGTGCGCGACGTCGCGCACGTAGATCGGCGTCCCGTCGTCTCCTCGCGTCAGAACGATATTGCCAATCTCGCGGAGGTCGCGGATCAGGCCTTCCCCACGAACGAGGTACTGCTCGCCCTGATGGGCGATGTATCCGCCTCCCACGTTGCGGTTGTTCCGTTCGATGGCGGCCAGGACGTCCCCCACCGTCAGGCCGTAAGCGACGAGCTGGTTGCTATCGAGCGTCGCTTGATAGGTCTTGAGCTCGCCACCGAATGAGTTCACCTCGACGATACCCGGAACCGAGCGCAGCTGATAGGCGACGTTCCAGTCCAGAATGGTTCGGAGCTCCATCGGCGTGTAGCAGGCGTCCGTGTCTGGTCCTCCGGGTGGACAAATGGGCTCGCCCTTCACTTCGAACTGGTAGATCTCTCCGAGGCCGCTTGAGATGGGGCCCATGGCAGGCTCCCCGTAGCCTTCGGGGACCTGCTCGCGCGCTTCGGTCAGCCGCTCGCTGACGAGCTGCCGTGCCCAGTAGATGTCGGTTCCTTCCTCGAACACGACGGTCACGACGGACAAGCCAAACCTCGATACCGAGCGGATCTCCTCGACCTTCGGCAGGCCGCTCATCGACGTTTCCACGGGGAAGGTGACGAAGTTTTCGACCTCTTCGGGGGCTAGGCCCGGGCTGTTCGTCAGGACCTGAACTTGAGTGTTCGTAACGTCTGGGACGGCGTCGATCGGCAGCTCCTGCAGGCTGCGAATGCCGACCGCGACTACCAGCAGCCAGCCGATGATCACGAGCAGGCGGTTGTTGAGTGAGAAGTCGATGACGCGATGGATCATGTGCCGGACTCTTCCTCAATGGCTGTGACCGCCGCCCATCTCGTGCTTGGCTGCTTCTGATTTGAGAATGAAGGTCCCTTCGACAACGACCGGCTCGCCCTCCTCGAGTCCGCTCAGGATCTCGACGAACCCCATCCCCTGCCTGCCCAGAGTCAGAACCCGAGGCTCGAACCTATTTTCACCCCTGGCCACGAACGCTAGGAAGCGTTCACCATCGCGCTGAACCGCGCCGGACGGCACGGCGAGAGGCAGCGGCCCCGAAGCGGCATCGCCGGGCGCGTCCGCCGGAACGATGGTGGCGAACATGCCCGGCTTGAGCCGCCCATCGTGGTTCGGGAGCTCGACGCGTACCTCGGCAGTTCGCGTTCGTTCGTCCAAGGTCGGAGCCACATAGGCGATGATCCCCTCCCATGTGCGCTCGGGATAGGTCTTGACGCGCACCAGCGCTGAGTCGCCGGCACGGACATGAGGCAGGTCACTCTCGTAGGCGCGCCCAACAACCCACACCGGATCGATGTCGGCGATGACGAAGAGCTCCTGGCCGGGATTTGCAACTTCGCCGGCTGTGGCATGCCGCTCGACGATCGTACCGCTGAGGGGACTCCGGACGACAGTGGTTGCCCCGCTGCCACTGGACCCCCCGTAGACGCTGGTGCGGGAATGGGCCGCTGAGAGCGCGGCTTGTGCCTGCCTCACGGCGCCCTGCGCCTCGACGTAGCTTCTCTGCGCGCCGATTCCCGCGTCCATCAGCTGCTCCTGGCGCTTGAGCTGGTCCTCGGCGACATCCAGAGCCGCCCTGGCCTGAGCAGCTTCCGCGCGCGCCTCGCCAAGCTGGACGCTCCTGAGCAGGGCGAGCACTTGCCCCTTCTCGACCCTGTCACCTGGCTTCACCTTGGCTTCAGCGACCTGGCTCGGAACAAGCGGCGTGATGTGCGCGACGTTATCGGGGTGGGCCCGTACCTCGGCCGGCAGCCGTAGAGCGTCGATCACTCGTCGGCGCGATACCTTGGCTGTTCTAATGGTCACTCGTTTCAGGGCCTCGGCGCTCATTTCGACGAGCTCACCAGGCGTTTCAGGGTCCCCACCGTGGGGCGCGTCGTGCTCGGCTTCGTCGTCAGGGTGCTCGTGCGCATCGTGGTCCTCGCCAGATTCCACTCGGGCGTTCGTCTCCTTCCGTTCGCAAGCGGGCGAAAGAGCGAGCGTGCCGAGCACGAAGGCCGCTGAGAGCCAGCGCTTCATCGCTTTGTCCCCTGCGCTTCTCGAGGAGCGCTGGCTTGGCCGGGCCCGTGAAGCTCGGCGCCGACCGTCGCTTCCAGCTCGGCCCAGGCGTCGTAGTAGTCTGCGAAGGATTGCAGGGCGTCCTGCTCGGTCCTCAGGAAGCGTTCCTGGGCGACCATCACCTGAAGGATGTCGATCTCCCCAAGCTCGAAGGCCTTCTGAAGCAGGTCGAGGTTCGTTTGGAGCGTGGGCAAGATCTCGGTTCCGTACAGCCGAGCCCGCTCCGCGTTGGCCTCCACTCGCTGTCGTGCCTGCACAATCTGGGCATCGAGCGTCGTCGTGATGGCCGTTTGCTGCGCCTCCGCCTCCGCGACGCCCGCGCGAGCTCGGGACCGATCGGGCGCGCTTCCCACCCATACTGGGATTGGTACCGACAGCGTGCCGCTGATGATTCGAGCGGGTTCGGTGCCTGGCTCCGCCTCTTTCTCGTACACCACGCCGAGTGTTGGGTTCGGCCAGGCGCGACGTTTCGCCGCGCTGAGCCGGGCCTGAGCTGCCGCAAGGCGGGCGCGCGCGGCGCGCAGGAGCGGCTGCTCGCGCCGCGCTCGGCGAATCAGCGACTCAGCGGACGGCAGCGCTTCGGGGGCGCTGAGCGCCCCGGTCGGTGTCAGGAGAGTCGACCTCGTCCACCCGGCCGCGCGTGCGAGATCGAGGCGGACACGATGGTAGTCGCTCTCCGCGAGCAGGACGGCCTGTCTCGCCTGGGCGAGCTCCGCTTCCGCGAGTCGCACCGGCAGCGGGGAGGTCTCGCCCGCCGCCAGCCGCTGCTGGGCAACATCGAGCAGGCGTTCGGCGAAGGCAAGCACGCGTCGCGACGCCTCCGCACGGTCCCGTGCGACGAGCGCGTGATGGTACCCGCCGTGGACCTGTTGGTGAACGAACCACCTTGCGGCCACGAGCTCTGCCTGCCGAGCGCTCAGCTCTTTGCGAGCCGCGCGCAGCTCTGCTCCGCGTCTACCCGCTACGTCGAGCTCTTGTTGGAGGCCAACGGCGTAGTCCACACCGGAGCCCAAGCTCGTCTGCCTGTGACCAACGCTGCCCGAGACCACGGGGTCGCTCGGCAATGGCGCGCTCGCCGCCTCCACCTCGGCTCGACCCACCACGATCCCGGCTCTCCCCAGCGCGATCTGAGGTGCGTTGGTCATGGCGTGCTCCAGGATCTGGGTCAGGGAAACCCGCTCCTCGGCCGTGCTTGCTCTTGCTGTTCGAGGCGGCGAGGCAGAGGCAGCGGCGCTGCGGGGCGTTGCGCCTGCCGGGTCGCTCGTGTGGGACTCCTGGGCGTTGCTTCTGACGCTAGCCAGCGCGAACGCCAGACCCAACGATTGGATCACTACATGTCTGAACATACTCTCGACTCCATCGACGCCCCGACTTTGGCGCCGTCAGGCGCTTCCCACTCTTGCACACGCCAAGAGCAGTGCGCACGCGGTGGCGGCAATCTTCGCTTCAAACCCGACGAATGAGGCAGCGCCGACGCGGCGCTCGTCAGCTCATTGGGGGTCTGTCGACGGCTGTCCTGATGCCGTCGGCGCGAAGCGCGCGGCCAACGAGCCCGAGCTGCTCAGAGTCGAGAGCTGCGGCTGGAATCCACAACGTGTGCACTGCAAAGGCCATGGGCGCGTGGGCGCAGCAAGGGCAGATGTGCACGCCGCCCATGCAGCCGTGCTCGATGTCCTGATGCGAGTGCTTGTCGCCCGATTCTGTGGAGTGCGCGGCATGACCGTGTGCCGCGACATGGGCGACGTTCTCCAGAGCTTCCGCCACCCCGCCGCGGCTGAGCAGGACGGCAGCCGCAAAGAGCACGACGAACAGACGGCGGACCACGGACAAGCACATGGCCCGGCAGGCCAGGGCTGTCAAGGCCCCGACCCGCTGCGCCGGAACGCTCCGCCAGTGCGTCGAGGTGCGCGCCCGGTCTCCTCTGAAGCCACCCGCAGCCGTGCTCCCTTTACGGAGCATCGAGCTCCGCCAACCGCTGGACCACGAGCTCACGGGCTCGCTCGAGCTCCTCCGGCTGCACTGGCACACCGTGACGCTTCTCGAACCCGTGTTCGGTCATTTGGAGGTAGAGGTGGGGCTGGACGCCGACGTGCTCCAAGGTCTTGGCGGCGCACTGCTGAGAGCAGCCGTCGAGCACGACGAGCCGCTCGCAGTCCCGCGCGGACACCACGAAGCCGCTGATGTGGCCCCCGACTCCTGCCAGGCACGACATCTTGCCGAGTCCCTCGCGCGTCATGCGCAGCGCGAGGTCGTTGGTGAGCTGCCCGACATTGGACGAGCCCGAGCAGGCCAGCACGATTGTCGGTTTCCTATCCTGGGTACAGCTGCATGCGCAGCCGCCGTTGTTCTCCGAGGTCATGATTCCGATGGCTTTCTGCGACCCGCCGCGGGGTCGCGCCTAGAGGACTCCAAACAGATAAACGAGGCAGTAATAAACACCCACAGCGACGAACACGACGGCGGTGACGCGGCGCATCCAGCGCTCGATGAGGGTCAGGGCGTTGAAAGCTCGCGAGATCCTGTTGGCCGAGAACGCGAGGATGAATGAGAAGGCGACCACGGGGACTGCCGTCCCAACGCCGTACAGCAGTGGCAGGAGCAACGGCGACTGGTGCTTGACCGCCAGCGGTACCAAGCTGCCGAAGAACAGAGCGGCGGAGACCGGACAGAACGCGAGGGCGAAGGTGAGCCCAAGGAGGCCTGCTCCCCACAACCCGAGGCTGTCCGCCCGCGCCTGGAGCTTCTCGAAGAACCTCGAGCTGCTTCCCCGCGCCCAAGGCCATGGGACGACGTCGAGAAGCAGGAGCCCCACAAGCACGAGCACGGGCCCCAGCACCATGTTGAGGCTGCGCTGCAGGAACATGGATACGCCGGACAAAGACAGCAGCCCCTGGACGACGAGCAACGCGATAAGGACGTAGCTCACGGTCCGCCCGAGGGTGTAGATGAGGCCTGCCGCCAGCACGAGGCTGGGTTTGCCCACGCGCTTCCCAACGTAAGAGATGGCCGCGATGTTTGTCGCGAGCGGGCAGGGGCTGATCGCCGTCAAGATGCCAAGCCAGAGGGCGCCCGACACCGCGAGGAGCAGGTCCATCAGGTCCTCCGGACCAACTCGAGGTAGCTCCTGATCTGCTTCTCCGCGTAGCTCGCGAGTGCTCGTTCGTCACGGGCGAGAGGCCATACCTGGCTGCAGTTCTCCCACTTGACGGTCTTGTCGCCGTTCTTCGCCACGACGACCATCGAGCTCGAGCTGAGGTCGAACTCCTGGACGAAGTGGGCGTTGGATGGTTCGTCGATGTTCACTTCCCGGAAGACCAGCTCACCCGAAGCGGTCTCGGCGGCAAACCGCTCGTTGACAGTGGTCTGGATCGCGCTCTGAATGCCCTTGCAAGTTCGGCAGCGACGGTTGCCATGGAAGTAGTAGACGACGACCCCGTCGGGGGCGAGAGTCGCCGGCTGGATCGCGGAGGCCGTGCCAGAGGCGTTGACGGCTTCGGCGGAGGCACCAGTGGTCTCAGCTTCCGGCTCCTTGCACCCGCCAAGGACGAGCGCGCTCGCGAAGAGGAGGAGCGCCACCAGTCGAGGGAGCTTGGACGAAGGACGTACCCGGAGGGTGGAGATCATGTGCTCTCCTTCGCTGCTGCCGTCGTCAGCCAGGAGGCGATCTCCGACACCGGCGGAATGCGTCCGGTCGATTTGACTTCTCCATCGACGACCAAGGCTGGCGTCATCATGACGCCGAACTCCATGATTTCGTCGATCTTCTCGATTTTCTCGAGTTGAGCAGGGACGCCAGCGGCGCTGACGGCCTTCTCTGCCTCCGCGTAGAGCCTCTTACATTTGGCACAGCCGGTGCCTAGGATCTGGATCTTCATGGTCTCTCTCCGTCTTCGTGTTGGCTGGTGACAGGCGAAGCCGCCTGCGCATCAGTTTTTATGACATTTCTCGAGGTGGTGAAACGCAGTCTTGGCGGGTGCTCGCCCCGGGGCCTTCGAGCCCGGGCCTCCAGACTGGCGCCCGAGAGTCTTCCCGACGAACATCGACTTGCCGGTCGAGGGTTCGTTCACGATGGCCTTCGTCTTTGAGGCAGTTGCAGAGAATGCAGACACTCCTGGGTTTCCTCTCAGAACAGCGCGCCGTAAGTCATGCCAGCTATCGTCGAGAGCCCGATCACCAGGCTGATGAACACGATGGTCTTCTTGGTGCCCATCACGCTTCGAATGACGAGCATATTGGGTAGGGAAAGCGCTGGTCCCGCCAGCAGGAGGGCGAGCGCCGGTCCCTTGCCCATCCCCGAGTTGATCAAGCCTTGGAGGATTGGCACTTCGGTCAAGGTAGCGAAGTACATGAACGCGCCCACGAAGGACGCGAAGAAGTTGGCGAGAAGGGAGTTGCCGCCGACCATGGTGCTCACCCACTCGTTCGGGATGATGCCGCGGCCTCCCTCGGGTCCGCCCAGCAGGAAACCGGCGACCAGCACGCCGCCCAGGAGCAGCGGCAGGATTTGCTTGGCGAATGTCCAGCTCGAGTCGACCCACAGGGACAGCTCGTCCTTCTTGAACCAAGCCGCGATGCTGCCGAGAAGGATCACGCCGAAGACACCTGTGAGGATCCATTTGGCTGAGTAGATGGCGGTCCAGAGTCCTGCATTCTCCTCGCCTGGCCTGCCCCAATTGGCAAACACCAGAATGCCGACCATGGCGGCGAAGTAGAGCCCGTCCTGCCACAGGGCTCGGCCCTTCCCGTCGTCGGGGAGGATCACGCCAGCGGCGTGCTCACGCGCAGCCTCCTCTTTGCGGAAGATGATGTGCATGAGCAATCCGATGACCACGGCGAACACGATGGCACCCACTGCCCGCGCGATCCCCAGCTCGGCGCCGAGCACGCTCGCGGTGAGGATGATGGCGAGGACGTTGATGGCTGGGCCCGAGTATAGGAACGCAGTGGCGGGGCCTAGCCCGGCGCCCCGCTTGTGGATGCTCGCGAAGAGCGGCAGCACCGTGCAGGAGCAGACCGCGAGAATGGTCCCAGACACCGCGGCAACCGGGTAGGCGACGACCTTCTTCGCCTTCGGACCGAGGTACTTCATCACAGCGCCCTGGCTCACGAAGACGCTGATCGCGCCAGCGATGAAGAAGGCGGGCACGAGGCAGAGCAGAACGTGCTCCTGCGCGTACCACTTTACCAGCGCGAGGCTCTCGTGGACGGCGCTCCAGAAGCGCTCGCTGCCAGTGGGGAGAAACCAGCACGTCGCAAAGACGGCCAGGATGAGGACGAGCTTGGTACGTTCCTTCACGAGGTCGCTCCCGATTCAATGTGGCGACATGGCCACATTGGCAACATTCGCTCAAAAAAAGGGGCGCGCGCTCTCGAGCTCATGCTCCCTCCTCGATGACGTTCGTGGCGCACGAGAAGAAGCTCATTACGCACGGCGTGAGCAGCGTGTAGTAGACGACATTGCCCTCGCGGCGGTCCAGGACGATGTTGTGCGCCCTGAGCACCGCCAAGTGCTTGGAGACGGTGGAGCGGTCCGAACCGATGAGCTCCGTGAGCTCGCCCACGGAGCATTCGCCGCGAGAAAGGCGATCGACGATCTTCAAGCGTGACTCGTTGGCCAACGCCTTGAGGACGCGCGCCTGCTTTCGGAATGAATCGTCGCAACGGACCATCTCACTGTGCTCGCCAGGGGGTCCGTGAACAGTGTGGCAACTTGGCCATGTTGTCAAGCGCTGCGGTGGTGCGCGTCAGCTACTCGGGCGGGGGGTGAGCTCGCCCATTAGGCGGAAGCCGACGCCGACGGCAGTTCTTTCAAGAACGCCTCGAGCCGCCGCTTAACCTCATCCCGGGTCGCCCGAAAGGCGTTCAGCCGCTCCTCCTCCGAACCGTCCACCGCGGCTGGGTCCGGCAGACCCCAGTGCAGGCGTGTCGCTTGGCCCAGGAACAACGGGCACTCTTCTTCGCCGCAAAGGGTGATGACAGTGTCCACCTCGGCTGCTGGGATCTCCGTCACCGACTTAGAACGGTGGTGCGAGATGTCGATGCCGGCCTCTCTCAGCACGGCGACGGCTTCTGGCCGCACTCGTGTGGGCTTCGAGCCCGCGGACCATACCTTGACCGCGGGGGGGACGAGCGCGCGGGCGAGGCCCTCGGCAATCTGGCTCCGAGCCGAGTTGGCGACGCAGAGAAAGAGGAGTCCACGGGGTGTCTGGCTCATGCTGCTGTTCCTTCTCCGGCGCAGGTGCGCACCGATTTGATTGTGGTCGGGTCGTTCGGGTAGTACTTCCGCCCGAGCCAAAGCGCTACGTTCACGAGGCCGATGAGCACGGGCACCTCCACCAGCGGCCCGATGACTGCCGCAAGGGCGGCGCCATGGTGGATGCCGAAGGTTGCGACTGCGACAGCGATAGCGAGCTCGAAGTTGTTCGATGCGGCAGTGAAGGAGAGCGTCGTCGACTGTCCGTAGGTGGCTCCGACCTTCTTCGACATGAAGAATGACACGAAGAACATCAAGACGAAGTAGATCAGCAAGGGGACGGCGATGCGGACGACGTCGAGCGGCAGCTCCACGATCTTCTCGCCCTTGAGGGAGAACATGACGACGATCGTGAACAGGAGCGCGACGAGCGTCAGCGGGCTGATTTTGGGGATGAACTTCTCTTGATACCAGCGCTTGCCCCGCAGTCTGATGAGCGAGATGCGAGTGACGATGCCGGCCAGGAACGGGATCCCCAGATAGATGAAAACGCTCTGCGCGATCTCGCCTATCGTAATGTTTACGGCCACCCCCTCGAGCCCAAACCACGTGGGGAGGACGGTGATGAAGACGTAGGCGTAGACGGAGTAGAGCAGCACCTGGAAGAGCGAGTTGAACGCCACGAGACCAGCGCAGTACTCGGTGTCTCCCTTGGCCAGGTCGTTCCACACGATGACCATGGCGATGCAGCGCGCCAGGCCGATCATGATGAGCCCTACCATGTACTCGGGCTTGTCGTAGAGGAAGAGGACTGCGAGCCCGAACATCAGGATCGGACCGACGACCCAGTTCTGAACGAGGGAGAGGCCGAGCACCTTGGTGTCGCGGAAGACCGGCCCCATCTCTTCATAACGAACCTTCGCCAGCGGGGGGTACATCATCAGGATGAGCCCGATGGCGATGGGTACGTTCGTGGTGCCGACGTTGAACTGGTTGATGAACGGAACGACGCCGGGCAAAAGGTAGCCTCCCCCGACCCCGACCGCCATCGCGATGAAGATCCAGAGCGTGAGATAGCGGTCGAGGAACGAGAGCTGCTTCGTCACGCCCGCCGCGGACCCCACCACTCGCCCCTCGCTCGTGGTCGTTTCGTTGCTCATCGGGAAACTCCTTCGGATGCCGCAGCTGCCGTCGCACGGCGGCGGGCAGGTGGTTTGCGCTTGGATTTCGAACTACTAGAGGCAGATGCCGAACAGGTCGCGCCTCGCTCCTTGCGCGCCAGCCACCGCGTCAGATCCTTCGTGAGGCTGCCTGCGTCCCGCCGTCGACCAAGCTCGCTTCGCAGCGACTCGAGCACGGAGCATTCGAGGGGGCTCTTCGGAGCGCGAAGGGAGTAGTAGGACCAGGCACCGTCTCGGCGATCGATCACCAAGCCGGCATGACGCAATGTTGCGAGGTGACGCGAGGCCTTGGACTGGGTGATTCCGAGCGCCTCTACCATGTCGCAGACGCAGAGCTCCTCCTGGTTGAAGAGCAACCAAAGGATCTGCAGCCGGGCCTCGTCTGCGAGGGCCCTCAGGAACAGAGCGACGTCACGCACTGGACTCTCCGGAGCTCATGCGGACATTCGTATATGCGGTTATGCGAGTAACCGCAAGGCTCCATCTGGCAGATTCCGTGCGCGGTCCGTACCCCGTTGCACGTCCTGGTTCAGGGCCAGAAGCTACCCCCAGTCCGCCAGTTCCACCCCGCGGCCGGGGCGATGCGGCCTTAACGGGACCGCTTCGAGCTGGCTGCTTGGCGAAGCGACGCGCACCAAAGGCGGGCATCGTACCCGAAGGCGAGGGTCGCAAGGCAGGTGTAGGAGAGCTTTTGACAACACAGCACCGGAGCCGGAAAGAAAAGCACGACGCGCGCGATTGCCGCATTGCGGAGGGGTGACTAGGGTACGAGTTCCACTATCCGGCGCCGGTGGAGGCGGAGCAGGCCTTGCCAGCGTCATTGATTTCGTCCGTACTCGGCAAATTCTGACCCCCACTGCGCGCGCTGTGTCTCACCTGCTCGCGTGGTAGCCGTCGGCATGCTCAGGCGAGCGGACGTCTTCGTGCAACTTACTCCCAACGGGAAGGGCAGGTTCGATAGTGAAGACCGCACCAGCAACGAGGCACTTGGTTCTTGGGCTCCTTGCAGCAGCAACCTTCGGGTGCTCGTCGGATTCCGGGGGAGATGGGGGCGACGCCACTGGGGGTACTGGTGGCGCGGTCAACGGGTCCTCTGGGGGCATGGGGGGTCTCGATGGTGGGCTTCAGGGGGGCGCTTTGAACGCGGTCGGCGGGCAGGGTTCTGGCTCTGGGGGCGCGCAACAACAGGGCAGTGGCGGCTCCACGAGTGTCAGCGGTGGCTCGGGTTTCGGGGGAAACACGTCGAGCGGCGGAAACTCATCGGTAGGGGGCGGCCCCACCACGGGCGGCCGAGCTGGCGTTGGGGGTGCCGCACCAGCGGGTGGTGGTCCTTCATCAGGCGGTTGGGGACCATTCTCGGGGGGCCGCGCAGGGGTTGGCGGCGGTTTGGCCGCGGGGGGGACGTCGGCTGGTGGCAGCGGGCCCGCAGCAGGCGGTGCCGGGTCGTTGGGCGGCGCGACGGGGCTGGGCGGCGCCAGCGATGGCGGTGCACCGAGTTCGAGTTGCGAGTTCTCGATCTCGTCATCGATGAGCGAGGTGATTTCCACCGTAGGGATCATCGAATGGTCCGTCGGCGGCACCGTGCAGAGCGCGCGCGTCGAGTTCGGTCTCGATACGAACTATGGGATGACAGCGCCCGTCGACTTGGCAGAGCCAGGTTACCGCACGCTCCTCCTTGGGATGAAGGGCGGCAGAGACTATCACTACCGCGTCGTCGCCAGCGTCGACGGGCAGGAGTGCGCCAGCGAGGATGGCACCCTCTCGACGGGTGAGATCCCGAACAGCATCGAGCGTCCCGAGATCAGCACGCCTCTCCCCGCGCAGCTCTCTGGCGGGTATCTCATCACTGGTCGCTGGGGCGACGGGAACCGCGGTCCGTCTTTCATTCTCGACGTCGATGGCGACGTCGTCTGGTGGTACCCAGCGCCGGATGACGTGATGCGCACGCGCTTCTCTTACGACGGCAAGTGGATGTGGATGCGCAATACGGCTCAGACGAATGGGACGGGGCTCGTCAGGCGAGTGACTCTGGACGGCTTGGTGGAAGAGGAGTTCCGTGTTCCCACCTCGACCCACGACCTTGCAGTGCTTCCGGACGGGCATCTGGGGCTCATTGCCCATGCCGCCGAAGGCTGCGACGAGATCCTGGACTTCGATCCCGCCGATGGCTCCTCTGTCTCGATCTTCAACGCCTCCGAGGCTCACGGGGCCTCCAGCTGTCACGTCAACTTCCTAGCGTACTCCGAGCACGACGACACTTTCGTCTTTTCGGATTGGGAGACGAGCTCCTTCGTCAAGATCACGCGCCAGGGCGAGCTCGTGTGGGTGTTGAATGGCACTGCCAGCGACTTCACTGGGACATCCTGGCTGCGCCAGCATGCGATGCACATGTTCGAGCCCAACCACTTCGTGATGTTCAACAACGGCGATATCGGTCAGGATTCGTTCGTCTTGGAGTACACCCTCGACCTGAACAGCTGGACCGCCAACGAACTGTGGCGCTACGACGCCGGGATTAGCGCTTCGTTTGGCGGCGACGTTCAACGCATGGACAACGGTAACACTGTCATTTCCTACTCCTCGGCTGGTGTCATTCAGGAGGTGACCGCTACCGGTGATCTCGTGCAAGAGATGGTCTGGCCGATTGGTTACGCAGTGAGCTACATCGTCAAGCGCGATTCGCTCTACGGCGGCCCACCCCCTCGGCTATGAGAGCGCAGGTGGCCCGGCGCCGCAACACCCCCGGCCCTCGCCACAGCGGTAGGTGGTGAGGGCTCAACGGGAGCCCCTATCACTACTACTGACCGGAATGCTCGCGAAGCAGTCAAGTCGGAACGGGGAGCAGAAGCTCAGGCGACCTCCTTCTCAGAAGACCGCTGTAATCTGGGAACGTATACGCGCTGTGAGATCCTGCTGGCTCGGGGTACGGTCGGTGAGCGCTGCGACGTCGGTCTGCCACTTGAGTCGGTGCTCCACCAAGTAGACGCTCAGGCCCGCAAGGTACTCGTCGTAGTTGTTCGTGGGACCGTCGGGCGCCACCGTGGCGAAACGTAAGACCGGCTGCACGGCTCCTGCAATCACGTAGCCGGCCTCCGCGGCGAAACCAACACTCTGTAGAGCGCGATCGCCGAAGCCGTCCCCGGTCTGCTCGGACGACACGAACCCCGCCGCCCACAGCGAGAAGCCTTCGAGCTTCAGTATTCCGTCCAACGTGGCCCGCGCGAGTGAGTCGTCGCCGCCATCCCCGTCGAAGTCGAGCAGGCCGCCAAGCCCGACAGCGAAACGGAGCGGTCCGCCTTCGAGATCGGCTTCGCTGTAGCCTTTGATGCTACGGAAGTTGTAGCCAACGCGGGCTAGCACGAGAGGATGAATCCTATCTGGAACGTTGCTTGCTTCCGCAGAGAGGAGCTCACCCTCGCCCGTCGCGGGATCCACGACGACCTCACCGGAGACCTGGGAACCGTCTCCCGTACCGTTGAAGGCACCCAGGGCATACTCGAACTCGGGGGACTTCTCGAAGCGATTGTGCAGGAGAAGCCCAAGGTCTCGGCTCGCGCCAAAAGCTTCGGCGACCATGCTTCTATCCACGGTCTCCAGGTTCGTGACGGCGGTGATGAACTGGCGGGAAAAAGGACGACGGAATTGGCCAAGGCGAGCGTGGAGCGCACCCGGAACGATACCGTAGTCGATGAAACAGTCTTTGAGGCTCACCTCTCCCGATCCGAACTCGGCCTGGAAGAAGTAGCTCAGATCGTCGCTGAAGGTCTTCCCGGTGAGCTTCAGGCGCGCTCGATGCATCGCAAACCGCGTCTCGTCGGGCGCACCGTCCACTGTTTCGTGCGTGTAGCGTGGCTGCAGTGCCATGTTGAGCTTGAGCTCGAAGGGGTCGTACTCATCCCGGATGAAGAAACCCTTGTCATAGCCGGCCGTTCGAGGGGTCTCGGATCGCGTTTCGCCTCGAGAACTCGCGGATAGCGGGGTAGCAGTCGTCTGGGCCAGCGCTGTTCCAGAGAGGAGGGCGCATCCCGTGAAGAGACCCGCTATGGTGAACCTATTGCCGTAAACCATGGGTAGAAGACGGCTCCTTTCAAAGCTACGGAGCGAGGCTCTCGGTGGGAGGTGACGAGGGCTGGGTAGCTGCCAGTGAGGGGAATTCGCTGCTCGGGCGGTCGCTCGGTTCGAGCTGGCGTCGCGGTCTGGATGGTTTTCTCCGCCTCTGTTTACCCGAGTGCTTCGTCAGGGTGAAGAACTTTAATACGGCTTGGAGCTCTCGCGCTTGGCTGGCGAGCACCTGCGCGGTCGCCGCCATCTCCTCGGAGAGCGCTGCGTTCTGTTGTGCGGAGCCGTCGAGCTGGTCCATGGCCACCGTCACCTGCCGCACTCCGGTGCGCTGCTCCTTGGAGGCGGCCTTGATCTCCTTGACGAGATCCGCCGTGCGTGTGATCGAGGGCTCCAGCTGCTCGAGCAGACCGCGAGCAGACTGAGCCGTGTGCGCCGTCTTCCTTGCTGCGGACATGACGCCGCCAGCGACTTCCTTGCTCCGTTCCGCCAGCTTCCGCACCTCGGCGGCGACGACAGCGAAGCCCCGGCCGGCGGCCCCGGCACGCGCTGCTTCGATGGCAGCGTTGAGCGCCAGTAGATCCGTGCGTTGGGATATCTCACCGATCACGGCTACCTCGTCAGCGATGCGCTGCATCTCTTCGACAGCTTCGCGAACGGCTTGCATGGACGAGTTGGCATCTTGCGCCAGCTGCGTGGCGATGCTTTCGGTGCGGGTCGCCCCTTCCAGGTTTGCGAGTAACGCGTGATCGAACTCCACCAAGGTGGACGAGACCTCTTCTACGCTGGCTGCCTGCTCGGTGGTGGTCGACGCGATCTGCTGCGACGATGCCCGTATCTGTGAGCTCTGGCTCGCCAAGAGCTCGCTCGCGCGCTTGAGTCGGGTCAAGACTTCGCTGAGCTTGCGGTTGGTTGCTTCGAACCCCCGGGCAAGAAGTCCGATCTCGTCGGAGCGGTCCGTGTAGCCGCGGAAGAGCTCCACGGAAAGATCGCCGCGCGCGGTGGCCTCCAGTTGTCGGGTCATGATCCGTAGAGGCGCCTTGACGGAACGTACGACGATGAAGGCCAATGCGATGGAGGTAAGCAGTCCAACGAGGATGAGGGCCGTCGTCGTAAGGCTCGTGCGGGCCTTCAGCGCCTGGAACTCCCCATAGTCGTTCTCGGCCAACTCCTGGCTCTTCTGAGTCAGCTCATCCATCGCGCCTCGCGTGCGCTCGAAGGTTTCTAGGTAGGGACCACGGTACCGCTCGGCGGCTCCCTCACGCGTGCCGGACGTCACCGCGGCAATCACAAGCTCTGTCTGGGCCTGCATGCTTGCGTAGCTGTCCTTGAAGACCGCGAACTGGGGTGCCTCGACGCCCCCCGCGGCGAAGTAAATCTCGGAGAACTTGCCGAACCGCTGCGCCACCTGCGTCAGGTTCTCGTTGATTGTGGCAATCGCCCGCTGAGGCTCCAGGGTGGGGTCGGCCATGAAATGGCTGAGCGCCAGGCTCGACTGGTAGGCGTCGCGGTCAGCTTCGAGCAGGAAGCCGACGCCCTTGAAGTGGGACTCGTAGACTACCTCTACCTCATGACTCATCTGGTCGAGATAGCGGTTCACGAGGAGCGTGGAAGTGACGTTGATGGCGAGGAGTACCGCCAGCGCCGACAGAATGCGCTGCGAAATGCTTAGCTTGTTCAACATTCAGGTTGTCGTCCTCTCTGGTGGTATAGTCCCTCTGCGGTTCAGTCTTCGCTAACACCACGGCGAGACCTGACGAGCCTCGTTCAAGAACGGCGCGGTGCGAGGTGAGTTCAGCGTGCCCGTCCTGTTTTCTTCAGCGCATTCCCGTACAGGCACGACACCCCGACGGTTTCGTTGCTCGACGGCGTCGCTGTGCCGGAGTGTCGCCGCTGGTGCCACCCCCCAACGAGCCCGCGCCAGGCGTTCATGGCCATGGGAGCTGACGTCTCATCGTGAGACTCAGGGGAAGTACGCTAGGCGATGGCTCGTGGATCTTCAGGGATCCGGCGCTTTGTCCGTTGAAGATGGCACAGGCGAACCGCGCCTGGTGCGCGTCGACAAGGAACAGGAGCCGCATTCGATGAGCGATCCGGTGCGAGAGATATTCCGGGTGGAGAGCGAAGAGCTGATCGCCGAGCTGGAGAATGGGCTCGTCCGTCTCGAGTCGGAGCCAGAGGACGAGGAATGCGTCAACCGTGTCTTTCGCGCAGCGCACACCTTGAAGGGCAATGGCGACATCATCGGGGATGATGCCCTCGTCGAGTTCGCCCATCTCCTCGAGACGCTGCTCGTCAGGGTTCGTGTGCGAGAGCTCGCAGTGAGCGCGGGGCTCGTCTCGGACCTGTTGGCAGCGACCGACGTCCTGAAGGCGATGATCGACAGGATCATCGCCGGGGACGTGGCCGCCGACGTGGACGACGGTGCGGTGCGCGAGCGGCTCATGGCACGGGTAGAAGCTGGCGGTGCGGGGAGCGCCTCGTGTGCGCCAGTCGCATCCGCGAAGGGTTCCGGTGGGCCTCGCGTCTATCGCATTCGTATCTCCTTGATCCGACAGACGTTCGCGACAGGTCAGGACCCCTACGCTCTCTTGGCGGACCTGAAGCAGCTCGGGACGGTTCTGAAGGTCGAGACGAACTCGACGGACCTGCCGGCGCTCGATGAGCTGGACCCCTATACCCTCTATCTGACCTGGACCGTCTTTCTGTACGCGGAGGTCGAGCGCGAGGCCATCGAGGAGCACTTCGCCTTCGTGGACGCAGAGGGCGCCATCAAGATCGACGACGTCACCAACAGTGTGGAAGACTTCGTCGATCTCACGGTAGCCGACCAGCGCATCGGCGAGCTGCTCGTGGCCGAGGGCTGGCTCACCGAGGGGGACGTGCGCGAGGCGCTTGGGCAGCAGAAGCCCATTGGACGGCTGCTCGTCGAATCCGGCAAGCTAGAAGAGCGGGTGCTGGCGAGGGCGCTGGAGAAGCAGGACCTCGCGCGAACCCTCAGGCGGGGCGCGTCTGTGCGGGTTTCGACCTCGAAGCTGGACGGTCTGCTGGACCTTGTCGGCGAGCTGGTGATCGCGGTGGCCCAGGTGTCCAGGGTCTCCCGCGATGATCGCGCTCCGCCCGATGTGCGTCGCGCCGTGGCGGAGGGGCTCGAGCGCATCACGCGGGATCTGCAGGAGCAGGTCACCGGGGTACGGATGATCCCGGTGGAGGAGTCGTTCAGCCGCTTCCGCCGTATCGTGAGGGACCTGGCGAGGGATCTCGGGAAGGAGGTCGAGCTCGTCACGCGTGGCAACGAGACGGAGCTCGACAAGACGATGATCGAGCAGCTGACGGATCCACTCAAGCACATGCTCCGAAACTGTGTGGATCACGGCCTCGAGCCGCCCGAGGAACGTGAGGCGGCTGGCAAACCCCGCGCGGGGACGATTCGTCTGGAGGCCGAGCAGCGCGAGGGGCGTATCATCGTGCGCATCCGCGACGACGGTCGCGGGATCTCCCGGGAGAAGGTGCTGGCCAAGGCCATCTCTTCGGGGCTCGTGGAGCGCGGCGCCGAGCTCTCCGACCGCCAGGTTTTCGAGCTGCTCTTCCATCCCGGGCTCTCGACGGCTGCCGAGGTCACGGACGTGTCGGGGAGGGGAGTGGGGCTCGACGTGGTCAAGCGAAACATCGAGAGCGTCAGCGGTACTATCGACGTGCACTCGGTCCCTGGTCAAGGGACCGTCTTCGAGATCCATCTGCCGCTCACCCTCGCCATCATCGACGGCATGACGGTACGCGTCGGTGCGGAACGGCTGACGTTCCCGCTCGCGAACGTGGTGGAGCTCGTGATCCCATCCCGCTCCGAGATTCGGCGCATCGAGGAAGGGCGCGAGCTCGTCCACGTGCGGGACGGCCACATTCCCCTCGTGCGCCTGAGCGAGGTGTTCTCCCTTCGAAGTGACGGGAGGGAGCCGGAAGAGGCGCTGGTCGTCGTGTTGGACGTCGCGGGTCGCACCTTCGGCGTTCTGGTCGACGAGGCCGTCGGCATCGAGCAGGCCGTCGTGAAGTCCCTGGACACCTCCTTCAACCTCTTTCAGTACCTGGGAAGCCGCACCGGACGTCCGCGGGGTATCGCTGGCGCCACGATCCTCAGTGATGGCAGTGTTTCGTTGATAGTCGATGTTTACGGGCTGCAGCGCGCGAGCCTCGGGGACGATTGTCTGCCCGAGGACCCGGCTGAGCCTCACCTAGCGGAACCCTCCCAGAGGGCGCCCAGTCTCGGTACGGAGGTTCACGCATGAAGGAGCTCAGAGACCATTCCGATGCTCCGGGGAGGGGCGACGTGCCTGCGGCAGCCGGTGCGCCGGTGATCGCAGCAGCTCCGGACGGTGCCCTCCAGCTGTCCGGCACGCTCGGCATCTATCAGGCGGCAGTCCTCCGGAATGAGCTCCTGTGTCTGCTCGAGCGCAGCCCGACGGCCCCTATTGTGGATCTCTCGGGGCTCGACAGGGTGGATGCCAGCGTGGGGCAGGTGCTCATCGCCTTCAAGGTTCGGTGCCCGAGCGCCCGCTTCATCGGGTTGAACGAAGCGACGCGTGAGTACTTTGGGCTCGTTGGCCTCGGGGACCTGCAATGAGCCGCTCTCCCGAGGTGACGTCGGTGCGGGCGCGCGAGCGACGGGACTCGGCAGCCGGAGGAGGCGCAATGCAATCCATCAGCGTACAAGAGACGAACCAGTACGTTACTTTCACGCTCGGGGACGAGACCTACGGGTTCAATGTCGACTGCACCCGGGAGATCGCGGAATACTCGAGCATTACGCCCATCCCGAACACGCCCGAATGGGTGCGGGGGGTGATCAATTTGCGCGGCAGCGTCATTCCCGTGCTCGACATCAAGCGAAAGTTCGGGCTGGCGCCGACGCCACATACGTCAGAGACGCGCATCATCATCTTGGAGCTCGAAGCCTCTTCGGAGCGCTTCGTGCTCGGTATCCTCGCAGATGCCGTGAAGAACGTCTTGGAGCTGCCGCCGTCGGACATCGAACCGCCGCCCCGCTTTGGAGGCAAGATCTCCGTGAGCTACATCGTCGGGATCGGACGCACCGAGGAAGATTTCTTCGTTGTCCTGGACGTAGAGAAGATCTTCTCCAACGAGGAGCTTGGTGCCGTCACCCAGGTGACCGAGGAGTAGCGGGCAAGGAAGGTGCAGGGTTCATGAACAGTCCTCCGTTACGCAGGTCCATTACGGCGTGGATAGTCGGGGGCGCTTTGCTCGCTCTGGGCGCCAGCGTCTGGACCACGACGCTCGTCAACGAAGCGTGGCAGGTGGAGCAAAGCGCTCGAAGCGATGCCGAGGGGGCCTCGCGCGTGAACCTCGCCCTACGCTCCCTCAGCATGTGTGTGCGAGGCTGGGCGGCTCTGGCGGCGGCCCGAGAGGCACAGGAGTGCTCTCGGCTCCTTTATGAGATTGAGACAGAGCTCGCCTCCCTCGCGCGCGTGTCCACCGATGAGAAGCTGCGCGACAGCGCGGCAAGCACGGCCACGGCGCTGGAGCACCTGCGCCTCCGGGTGCGCCTCGCCAGCTTGGGCGACTCTCGCTTCGAGCAGGAGTCGCGTCGGGCGCGCGCGGGGACGCAGCTCCTTCTAGAGCTCGAGGACGAGCTCGACGGCTTGTCGCGGCGGGCCGTCCAGCGCGGAAACCCGTCGTGGGTCAAGGAGCTCGCGGCCGCGCAGGACGAGCTGGTCGGGGTCATGGCGCTGCGTCGCGGCGGGGCGGAGCTCGTCCCGCATACCTGGCCTGGGCAGCTCGAGGAGCTTCGTCGGCGGATCTGGGAACTGCGCGCCCGTGCCTCTTGGGAGGCGGATCGCCAGAGCCTGCAGCGCATCCTGAGCTCCATGGACATGTCGCGAGCGATGGAGCGCGAACTCGCGGAGGGGGAGCTCGCGCGCGAAGAGGAGCTCACGACGTTGACGCGACGTGTCGACGGACTCCTCGGCACGCTAGGGGCTTCCCTGCGAACTAGCGCCGAACACCGCGCCAGCGAGGTCGCCGGCACGACGGCCGCTGCCCTCCGCCTGTCAGTCTTGGCCGGCTTGGCCTTCGTCTTGGCCGCGCTCCTTGGGGGAGCTGCCCTTGCCGCCGGGATGCGTCGGGTGAGGCACTGCGGAGCGGGGAGCGTCCCTCAGGACGGAGACGAGTCCGCGCTCCTCGCCGACGCCGACGCCGACCCCGAGGACGGGGTCTGGAGCGACGAGCCGGAGACCGGGCGGGACCCCCGGTTTGCGACCGAGTGCCGGTCGGTGGCGTCTCTCCATCGCACCGAGGCGCGCGATGAGAGCCACCGCGCGGAGCACGACGTGGGGCTTGGTCTCTGGGACGAACAGGGTGGAGGCGGGGATGGCCTGCCTGCTCGAGTGGTCGCTAGCGGCACGGCATCCGTCCGCCCGTGGCGATGGGCAAGCGCGCGGCCCCCGGATGGCCTGGAGGTTTCGGAGGAGGAATACGAGAAGTTCTAGGCACGTGAGCGAACGACGCCGGACCAGGCGCGAGCCTCACTCTGGGTCGTCTCCTGCGGCCGTGTCGAGCGCCGAGCGGACGATGTCAGCCAACGCGCTCGCCGTGTACGGCTTCTGCAGCCAGGGGATCCCTCTCTCGAGGGCGATCTCCACGCGGTGGGACGGCGCATGACCGCTGGCGAGGACCGCCCGCTGGGACGGCGCGATGGTCCGGATCTTCTCGTAGATGTCGAGACCGTCCTCTCCACCGCTCAGCTGTACGTCCAGCAGCACGAGATCGTATCCCTCGCCGTGCGCGGCCGCGATCCTGGCGAACCGCTCGAAGGCGTCACGTCCGCTCTTCGTCACCTCCACTCGGTAGCCAAGTTGGGTGAGTACTCGCCGGCAGGTACGCAGTTGAATGGGCTCGTCGTCCACGACGAGGATACGCTCTCCACCCGCCCGACGGGTCGCAGCGGGATGTGCGCTCATGGGGGGCGCCTGTGTCCGGGGGAAATAGAGGCTGAAGGTCGCGCCCTTGTCGGACCCGCTGACGACGTCGAGGAAGCCCTCGTGCTCCTTCACGACGCCGTGGACGATGGCTAAACCGAGACCAGTGCCCGAGCGCTGGTCGAGCTGCTTAGTGCTGAAGAAGGGCTCGAAGATGCGTTGTCGCTTGTCGATCGGGGGACCTCGCCCGGTGTCCGAGACCTCGATGACGGCATAGTCTCCTGGTGGTATAGTCTCGTATCCGTCCTGCTGGGCCCCCAGCGTAATGGCATAGGCTCGCAGCCGGACCTCCCCAGCTCCGTCTATGGCATCAATGGCATTCTGGACGAGGTTGGTGACGGCTCGGACGACGTGGGCTTCAGACGCCAGCACGACGAGCGGCTGCGGAGCCGTCTCGACATGGACGCGTGCGCGTGCATTCGAGAGGCGCAGGCGCCGGGCTGCGTCTTCTTCGCCGCATTCCAGAAGGACCTTGTTGACGTCGAGGGGCACCTTTGCGGTCCTACCCTGGCGGCTCAGCGTCAGTAGGTCCTTGATTGTCTGTGCAGCGCGTTGCCCAGCGACCTTGATGAGCTCGAGGTCGCTGCGGAGGTCTTGGCTGCACGCTGCGCCGTTGGGCGCGTCCTCTAGCTGGGCGAGCATGAGGTCGGGGAGCGCAACCAAAGGACCGAGCACGTTGTTGAGGTCGTGGGCCACGCCTCCGGCGAGGAGGCTCAGCGATTCCATGCGCTGGGTGGCGGCTAGTCGCTCTTGAACGCTGCGCTCGCGCAAGGCAGACTGATGCTCGATCTCGCGCTGGAGTTTATAGGTACCGAGGGCTGCTGCGATCTGGTCGCGGAGTAGGTGGTACGGGACGGGCCCGTGCGCATACTCCAGCACGCTCATCCCCAGCCCACGCGCCTCGAAGACGAGGGGCATGACCACCAGCGTCTTCCGTCGCCGGAAGGGCTTTCCTGGAGGGAACAAGCAGACAGCCGGGAAACGCCCGATCTCCGAGGTGTCCCCCTCGCCGTCGACGAAGTAGACGAGGGGCTGAAGGTCACCCGGATGCCCATCCACATACTCGGAGAGCGCAACGGTTCCGATGCCCACCGTGGGCAGGTGGCGCCGCAGCGAGTCCTGGAGCGCGCCAGACTTCAGGGCTCCGAACACGTTGTCCTCGCTGCCGAGGAGCTGCACGTAGCTGAAGTCCATGGCCATCTGCTGTTGCAGGTGGCTCGCAGTCAGGGCGAGGACGAGCTCACGCTGAACACCGCGCCAGACAGTCTCCAGGCCGTTGACGGTGAACGGCAGGAGCTCCGCCCCGAGGAACTCTACGACGCTGTGCCAGGCTCGGAAGTGCTCCGGGTTGTCGCGTACGGCATTCAGCGTCTCACGCGCGAGCGGCACCAGCGCCGGGCCTGTGCCGCAAAGCTCCGCCTCGAGCGCTTGCAGCAGCTTCTCGCTCATCCCGAGTTCGGAGGAGCTTGATTCGCCGAGTAGCCGCTCGACTTTCGCGCGGATCTGCAGCCAGTTGCTCTTCAGGTGTTCGACAGCGGAGTGGGGTTTCGACGGGGCTCGCAAGGATTGGCCGAAGGTCGTGGCGAAGGAGCAGCCGCACGAATCGCGCAAGGCGAGTTCGCTGGCGACGAGCGCGACGCGCGGAACCGGTCGTCCCGCGAGCTGAGCTTCGACGGAGTCGAGCGCTTGGCGTGCCAACAGCTCGAGCGGTTGCGCCACGGTCGTGATGGGGGGATTGCCAAGGCGGGCGTGGATGAGGTCGTCGAAGCCCGTTACGGCGCAATCGTCTGGGACACGTCGGCCATGCCTGCGCAGGGAAGCAATGACTCCCAAGGCCATCGCGTCATTGGCCGCCACCACGACGTCGAAGTCCGAACGCCGAGCGAGCAGCTCGTCCATGGCTACCTCCGCCTCGTGCGTCATGAACGCGCCGTAGACTATCAGGTCCCGCTCCAGAGCAATGCCGTGACGGTCCAGCACGGCTCGGCAGACATCGAGGCGTGTCCGGGAATGGGGATGGTTTGCCTGCCCTGCCATGAAGGCGAAGCGCCGATAGCGGTGATGGGTGACGAGGTGCTCGACCAGGGCCTCCATCCCGGGTCGGTTATCCACTTCGAGGCTAGGAAGGCCGGGCAAGCTCATGCCCAAGCTGCAGCGGGGGAAGGCGGCGAAGCGCTCGGCGAACTCGTTTAGGCGCTCCGCGCCGCAGCTCCCCGCAAGCAGGTTCGAAACGAGGATGACTGCATCGATTCGTGCTGGATCCACCAGATTGTAGACCGCGTTGTAGGCGGGACAGCTCGGATCAGGCTCTTCTATCCCGCGGCCGTAGACGAAGTAGAGATCGAGATCGCGTCGATCACACTCGGCGTCCAACGCGCGCCGCAGTCGCCCTTCGATGCCTTCCGTGAAGAAGCTCGCGTAGTTGAGGAGAACGGCGATGGCCGCGCGCCTCCTGCCCAACCGCCGCGCACCGCGACCCGGCTCGGGACTGGTTCGGTCTGTGGGTTCAGAAGGCATCGAGCAGCCAGCAACCTGGGAAGTTTCTACCCGGTGGCTCCGGTTACCGGATGGAACGGCATCCGAGGCATCAGCAATACCCCCGTCCCCGCGCTCCCGGCCAGTGGTGGGCTCAAGGTCCGCCATCGCCGGCGCGAACGCTGCCCGTGCAGAAGTGGTACGTTTCCCTACCGGAGCGGCGCGGTGGTAGGACGTGGACCGTCGCTCGGTGCCTGCGCTCACGCCGCCCGCGACTCAGGTCGCGTACGTCCCCGCGGGCGGTCCTCAGGACTGGGTGGCTTCGACTGGTCCGCAAGTTGCTGTGTATCGCTTCCATGAACATGACACCGGAATCCAAGCCGCATCTCACCGCCCAACACCGCTCATGGCGCAACTTGGCACGGAACCCGCGCCATGCTGGGCCTGTGGCCGTGGTGACAACGAGCCTGGCTGCATCGAATCCCCATGGCGGCCGGGCATGGTCCGTCCGTTCGTGCTGCTTGGCGTCGTTTGCGGGGCTAGCCGTGCTGGTCTCCCACGGATGTGCGGTCGACTCGGCTGGCTCCGAGAAGCCCGCGGAGGAAAGGGTGCAGCATGGGGCAGCCGGGGCGCCAGGTGGCGCAGCCGGCAACGCGCTGAGCGCAGGGGGAGGAGCGGGCGCGGATGGCAGAGGCGCTGCCGATGGCGGTCGGGCCGGAAGCGATGACAGCCTCGAAGACTCCGCTGGCGGTGGCAACGCCGAGGGGGATTCGGAGGCCTGCTGGGTGCTCAAGCCGTGGAGCCCCGACGGCTGTGGCAGCTGTGAGCAGACGCTCGAGGAATACTGTCAGAGCGATCTCCGCAGCTGCCTCTTGGGTGAGCTCGTCTCCTGCGAGGAGCTCCCAGGGGCTTACACGATCGATGAGGGCTGCGGGTATGTCCGCGTGAGCACGGAGGGGCACGGGGGAGTCATCTACATCGAGAGCGTCTACGAGACGCAAACGCGAGCACTCGTGTCTCACTACGACAAGGGGGGGCGCTCGGCAGGGTGCATGCCCGAACTCACTGTGGGCGAGCCTCCGGATTGTGCGGACTGGACGACGCGCTGCGCGGGTGCTGGCGGAGTGTGAGCGACACCGTTCCCGAGCGCGGCGGAGCCGGACCCAAAGAGGACGCTGCAATCAACAGTCCAGTCGAATAGGGGCTTGGTGGCAGATGGCTAACACCCGGTGCGCCAGGCAAGCCTGGAAGGAGGAAGATGACGTAGCAACATCGAAAACCTAGAAGTGACCCCACAGGTGAGAGTCCTGTCCGGGAAGGCTGACCCCCCACCCGGAACCGAGTGTTGCGCTGCGTCGGGCGACCAACGTAGTGAAGCGTACACAGGAGGCACATGGGCTGCGAGATTGAGCCTCGAAAGAGCAAGTTCCCGGGAGCCGACGCTGTCAGGTTTGCGGAAGGCAACACCTCTGAGC
>JAEWRL010000028.1 GCA_023398955.1 Pseudomonadota bacterium | reverse complement strand
ATAGGTTCCGCGACTACGACCCGGAGCTGGGTCGATACTTGCAGCCGGACCCCTTGGGACACGCGGGGGGGATCAACCTGTTTGCGTATTCGTCGAACCCGCTGGTGGAGGTGGATCTCAGGGGGTTGGCGCACACGCGGAAGAACGCGCCTGATGCTGCCACCGACGTCCAGTCTCAGAAGAAGAAGCCCTCTAATGAGGGCGCGGGGCATGAAGTCCCCGAGGGAGGTATCCCACTGAGCGCGCGGAAGAATCCGCCAAAGAATCTAACCCCGCAGGAGAACTACTACTACGATCCGGCATCAGGGAAGTACAAGTGTCGGCCGGGGGTCGGTGGCGGTAAGTCCGCCCGGGAGACGCACTATCCCAGCGGATTCCGCAAAGGGACGCACGAGACGATGGCAGCTCGGCATACAAAGCAGGGCAAAGAGCAAATGGCCGCCCACAGGCGGGATCCGTCGGTGCCCGCGCCCCCGCCCCTGCTCAAGAAGGACGCCGACGGGAACTATACCGATAAGCAATATGACATGGTAGGCGAACGCGACCAGCTTGATTGGCAAGACAAATCCGGTCAACCGATTGACTACTATGCCCGCAACGATGATGGCAGCATCAAGTATGATCATAGTGACCCGCCGAAGCCGGTGACGAATGTGACGTATGACCATGAGCCCCCGATGGCTGACCGCTACAATGAGCATGGCTATCAGCAGTCGAAGAAGGATCGCTACAATGACTTCAACGATTGCGGGACAGAGGACGAGCCCAAGCTCGTCCCTATGAGCCGCAGTGAGAATTCGAGCAAGGGCAGCGGCGGCGAAACGTACGACGCGGCTCCGGAAGGAGATTATTTCAATGAGGAATGAAGAATGACAAAGGACGAAATCATTGCGGAGCTAGCCAAGCATGAGGAGCTCGTTCCCTCGGAGACCCCTGACACGTTCCTTAGGCACGACGAGAGCTTCGATAATCTTCACATGTTCTTCCGAGTGATTGCCGACGATGTTGTCTTCGAATCGTCCGTGATGAAGGCGTCGAGCGTACAAGCACGTTCGACAGCATTGAAGGTGTTGGACCTTGCTCAAAGGTCGTACGAGGAAATCGCAAACCGGATGACAACGAAGCTGAGCGGGTTGGACTCGGACTTTCCGCAGTTCGACCATCTAGTCGCAATTGGTCCCGGGCGCTCCACATCCCCACCAATCAAGGGCGCGCGGTACCTGATTCCGGTGACTACGAAATGTGGACCAATCAACAAATGCGAGTTCGTCGGTGATGAGGAAGTCGTCGAAGTGCGTGCCCGGCTAATGAAGGTTCTGATTAGCGACATCACGCGGGCGGTCGAGCCGGTCGTCAACGAGCGACACCGGTTCGACAACGGTGTGAAATCAAAGCAGAAGTTCCTGGGTGTAGCCAGGCAAAGGGATCTGATCCGGCATGTCGAGAAGCTCCCGAAGCTGGGAGGCGTTGTCGAAATGGAGAACTTCGAGCGGATTGGATGCGTCGTTGTCGGGCAGCAAGGTCAGGACACTCTCGAGCTGAACGTGGAAGGCCAGACGCGCAAGGCCTCCCTCGAGCAAGCGCTCAGCTTCTTTGACACGTTCCTCACGCAAGGCGCCGAGGCCGGAATGAAGGAGCTGTGACAGATGCTCCTACCCTGGAAGCACGCGCTACGCAGTTGTCTTCAGCAGGTGCCTGACGAGACCGACCTCGACTATGCACCTGGGGTAATGGCTCTCGAGCCATTGCAGCGGTTGTTCGCCGCGGTCACGGACGAGCAGAGGGTTGCGCTTGGATGGTTTGCACTAGCGGATGTGGCTGTATGGCCGCAGGTCCCCAGCGATCAACGGGACAGGTTCGCGGATGCCACGATGGCGAACGATGAACTCGACGTGAAGGGAACCGCTGGTGCCGGCGAGTACGCCGCCGTTGGGGGGAAGTCAGCCCGCGCGCTACTTGATTTCGCAATAGCGTCGGAGAAGCATGCCCAGGATCCAAACGAGCCTGAACCCCAGGTCAATGTGCTGCGGGACGCCATCAACGACGTGGCCCGGTTGAACCAGGATCCGGATCGGTACTGGACCGAATGGCTATCTCGGGTTGTTCCAGCTGCGGTTCGGC
Source organism: Pseudomonadota bacterium (assembly GCA_023398955.1). Lineage (GTDB taxonomy): Bacteria > Myxococcota_A > Polyangia > Polyangiales > Polyangiaceae > JAEWRL01. Next base: position 3,684 of record JAEWRL010000028.1, on the reverse strand, counting down.
ACGGAGCGGCCGATGCGCGACGGTTCGCGGCAGCCGCGTTGCGGTTCACGTTGACGTCCGTTGCGCCGAAGTGGGACTTCGAGGCTGGCTTGATTGAGAAGGATACTCCGCAGGGGACCGAGTACCGTGGGTCCGTTGCCGTCGTTACACCAGGACGAGGTGGTGCCGAGCTCTATGATGTGGGGGGGATCAGTGACTACGAGCCACAAGGTCGCGTGATTAGGGCCAAATTTGAACCACTGCTGCCCGTCGATCCCTACCGGATGGGGTATTGGCTTCAGACGACGTTCTTGGCCTACTTCATGAATGATGCGTACAGCGGACGGTACGACCAGGTTGTGTGTACGAACACACGGACAGCTGAGGTTTGGGTGTACGATTCTCCTTAATCTGTTCACTATGGGCTGCCGTGAACGAGTGACTCAAGGGCTCCGCCGAACGCAACACCGCCTCGCCGCTCCGCTTTCTAATCGGGCGCGAGCGAACTCGGGGAGCCTTTGGGATAGCTGTTGGCTTGGCGACACGGGCGAAGAAGAAGGGGGCGACGGCGCCGAACAACCCTGCACACCTCGTGCAGGCGGGAGGTGGACCACAGCAATGCAGCTCGGTCGCCTCCACTCGCTCTTTACGTTGGCGTGACGCCCCTCGCCGCCTACGGCCTAGGCGAAATGGCCCGAGGGACGCGCGCACGGCCGGACATTGATCTCACCGGCGGCGCCGTGCCATTCTCTCTCCGGGTAGCAATGCTGATTCAAATGCCTTCGAGCCAACGTGGCGCGCTGATCGCGGCTGGCTTCTTCTTTATAGTCCCGACCGCCGGTTGCCTCGACAATGGCACCTTTGTCTCTTCCAAGGGAGCCTCCGGCAGCAGTGGACAGCAAGAGGGGGAAGCCGGAAGTGGTACACCTGGTGCCTCCGGTCTTGCTGGAGCCGCAGGATTCGGGGGAAGCTCCGGTTCGGCAGGAACGGTCCGATCTGCAGGAGCGTCTGGACTCGGTGGAGCCACTGGACTCGGTGGAGCCACTGGACTCGGTGGAGCCACTGGACTCGGTGGAGCCACTGGATTCGGTGGAGCCACTGGACTCGGTGGAGCCACTGGACTCGGTGGAGCCACTGGACTCGGTGGAGCCACTGGATTCGGTGGAGCCACTGGATTCGGTGGAGCCACTGGATTCGGTGGAGCCACTGGACTCGGTGGAGCCACTGGACTCGGTGGAGCCACTGGACTCGGTGGAGCCACTGGATTCGCGGGAACCCACGAGTTCGGGGGCACCCTCGGAATGGCGGGAGCCGTCGCTGTTGCCGGAAACGCCGGTACTGGCAACACCGCCGGAGTCGGCGGTTCGAATGGGGGCTCGACCAACACAGGAGCCGCATCAGGCAGCTCTGGAGTAGCAGGAAACAGCACCGTCCCCTGCCGTTGCAGTTCTGAGGGCAGCCCTCCCCTCGCTCACTACACGTTCGACTCGATCGAGGACGCCGCAGGAAGCCATGACAACTTGGTGGTCTTCAACGGCAGACTCTCGGATGGAATCTGCGGAAAGGCTCTAGACATTGAGCCTCCCCCTTCTCCCGCCAGTTACGCCACGATGGCACATCACGATGATTGGCACGCCATCAAGGCCGTCGACTTCTTGGTAAAACTGCCCGATTACACTCCTGAGACCGTAGATCTCGGCGTTCTCTCAAGAGATGCGAAAGGGCGTGATTGTGCAGGTCACCTGTCCATACTCTTGGAGACATCAGTCGCTGAATCGGGGGAAGAGACGCTCCATTTGGTCGTGCGCTTGCAGGAGAAGTACTCGAGCGCATCTGGAGGTGGCTGGGGCGAATCCTGTGCTGAAGGTAGCAATGACGCAGATAACGAAGCTGGCGTCTACCATCTCTGCAGTGAGGATCTGACCCCTCGTGCGGGCGAGTGGGTGCACGTCGGAATTAACTTGGGCGACGGCGACATAGGGTCGGGGATGTTCATCGATGGAGCGCACGCGGGTACTCTATCGCTCCGTCCGGCGAATGACATTTTTCAGGGGGGAGAGATCTACTGTAACCTCGAGCACTCGCGGCTCAGTCTAGCCGGCAACATGAACTCCTGGCTCATCGGTGGCAGTTCGCATTCATACGACGGCGGGCCGCGAGTGCCCGAACTGCCTTTCGTAGGTGGAGCCATCGACGAACTCCGCTTCCATAGCGCCTGCCAGGACTATGAGGACCAGTGTAATGGCCCGTGATCCTTGGGCGGTGCGACGGTAAGCTCGCGAGCAGAATGCTCAAGGATCCGACTGCCGTTTCTCGGGTTCTGACCGGAGAAGTAGGTGCGTCGAGTTGTGGATTATGAATACGATATAGTGAGCGCTAATATCAAGGCCTTTGATCGTCTGCTGGGGAGTTAGGCTTTCTTGGGGGAGCCGCGGCGACTAGGATGATAGTAGTGAAGTAGAGAGCGTCGTGAGGCGGTACGGACTAGGACGAATTCGGCCGGAGTGGGGTGCTCCGATGTCGGGGCAACCTGTGATCGTAGGAGTGTCCGATAGACTTGCGCTTGGCGTGTTGCTAGGGGGACGGCTGAGCATCTATCGGCTATCGAATGAGCTTGATGGCGCTTCTTCGGCAGTAATGGAAGCGTCCCGAGCTCAACTGGGCTCGGCGACGTCTACGCATTGGGCCCTGGGGGGCGGACCGTGGCAGCGGTGGTGGGAGCGACGATTCACGTGGAAGAAGAGGGGAAGGGGCCTATCGGAACGATCGCGCCCCAGGGAGCAGTGGGTGCAGTGGCGTACTCGGCGAGTGGCGCAACACTATGGGCCGTCGTGGAGAGCGATCCGGGAGAGCAGCCACGGTTGTATGCCCGCAGCGGGGCAGAAGGGTGCGTCGTTCACATCCGTGGGCAGAGGGGAGCAGAGCCTTGCTAGTCTTCCTGGTTCTCATGATGGCGACGATGGAGTAGGGTTGGCGGGGCTACTCGAAGACGGGGCCTGTCGATCACTCGAGATGCGACGGCAGTCATCGACGTCAACACAGCGGACCGTATCGCCGGGCCAGCGTCAGCGACGCTCGCATGGATGACGGAGGAGCTGATCTTCGATTATCAGCGTGGGTACGTGGACGATTACTGGGCATTGAGCGGGCGGGTTGACGAGCGGGACGAGGACGAGGACGCTGAACGGGCACCGGAAGATGAGCCCGAGGGGCGCCTGCGTGTCTATGACCGTCAGCTGAACGAAGTGCTGGAGATGCCATCGACGGACGAGCCCCATGACACGCCCTGGGCCGTGGTGGGGTTAGCGGGCAAGCGCGTGCTCATCTGCCAGTCGGATGCGTTGATGCTCTACAACCTGTCGGCGTTGCTTGGGGCCGCTTCCCTAATATAGCGCGAAAGGAGGTTGCCGCGCCGGGAATCCGGACCTCATGGCATCAGCGTGACGCAGTTGCGCGGAGCTGCAAACAGTGCCGGGCCAGCCTCCGGCTTTGGGCTAGCCGGAACGGCAACGACCATGGAGTATTCTCTTGCCAGTCCGCCAAGGAAATGAGGGAATCGCTCTGTCCCCTCCGGCGTCGTGTGCAACCACCGGGACAGAGCACCTTGGCAACCAAGCGGACACCGATTCCGAATCGAATCGATGTCCCAATCGATAAGCTCACGGGGCCCGCTGCGGGCTCCGTGAGGCGCGGAGACTATCTCGG
>JAEWRL010000245.1 GCA_023398955.1 Pseudomonadota bacterium | reverse complement strand
GGGAAGAACCTGGCAACGACAACGGAGTCTCAGACGCAATTCACCGTCGCAAGAGGCTTGGTGGTATTCTCAACTTCTATCACCGGAATGCAGCGTAATTGCTGGCGTTGAGTATTCGGACACTACGCGGCCATCCATCGCGGATCGAGAGCATCGTCAAGAGGCAGCTGCATCTGCTCGCCGCATCGCGTTGGGCATGCCCCTGTTCCGTCGGGATTCCCCGATCCGTTCGACGAAGAATGCCGAAGACAACGAGCCGGCCGAATGCGTTCCATAGACGGGAGAACACCCGGCTGCTGGTCGCGCCCGCACAGCGCCTGCGCCTCACCAGGTCGGCCGACGCTCCGCCTCAAACCTCAACCGGAACCACGAGTTGAGCATCGATCCTCGGCTTGATTGCCGCGTACACGCCCGGACCGAACACCGACACCACGAGCGAGAATGACAGCTCCTGCAGCCGCAGCGGCTTGCGCTGATCCCACCACCCGAGCACGGGCACAATAGCGATGAGCTTGTCGCCAACCAGCGCCGACATCTTGCCGTTCCAGCGATCGCTCTGAACCGTGCCGCGACTTCGCAGCTGCTTGCCAATCACCCAGTCGAACGACTTCTTCTTCGCGACTTTCACGCGCTTCCCGTCCGGACCTTTCGGCCGCTTCAGCGCGTTGATGCGTTCCAGGAACTCCGTTTCAGACTCCTGCGGCCCTTGCATATCCCACACAAGGTCCAGCCCGCGAAACGTGCGTCGTCCGAACTTGTTGGGCTCCATGAAGTACGACAGCGTGACGCGCAGTTCGACGTCCGGGTCCTCATCACTCAGCAGGCTCTCGGGCAGCGGAACTCGGTAGAGTTTCACCTTGCGGCGCAGCTTTGGTTCCGTCGTCTTCGTCGTGGACCGCTTGGGCGCGATCTTCTTCGGTTCCTCCTGGACGACCGCATTCGGAACGGCATCCTCGATGACGATCGTCGCAATGCCCCGTGCACAGCCGGAGGCAATTCGCCCGTCCGGTACGCCGTGCCCGCAAGCGATCAAACGATCGTTGATGCCAGGGAACTGCTCCACCATCGCGGTCGACCAGGTCGCCGCGTGGACGACAAGCCCACGAACGGTTTCCGGTCGGAGCTTGGGCTCTACGGCCCAAACCTCGGCAGCAAGACGCGCGGCTCTTGCCGTCGCCTCGCTCGTCATGTTGAGCGTAGCCAGCGGCCTGCCCGCGATCTGCGTTCTCTGGGTCGTCAGGGCAGAGAGCGTCTCGACGCCGGAATCATACAGCAGCGCAGACGTCGCAAGGTTGCCACCCTCCATCACCACGTCTGGCTTGATCGGCCACCCGCTGCCGGCAACGCCGGTGCTCGTGTACGGCGAGATCTCCCCCACCTTCGTCGCGACGACGCGATACTCCGAGTAGGTCGGGCCTGGAGGGAGCTCAACTCGCTCGGTGAACGCACCGACCGTGATCACGTTGGCGGCTTGAGCTGGCTCGTGAAGCTTCTCGGAAAGCTGCAGCTGCGGGTACTGCTCTGCGAGGGCCAGCCATTGCGGTTCCCTGGCGTTCCCCACCGAGACGACGAGCAATCGTCCCTGACCTTCTCCGAAAGCAACGATATCAGCCGCGTGGCTCCACAGCGTCGGAACGGGCTCCGCAAACGGTGGGTCCTGCATACTTCGGGTGACCGCCATCGCGAAAACGCGGTTGCGCCGTCGAGTATCCGCGTCTTCCGCAGCACGTACTGCTCCCTGCGTAAGCACTGGCCACTTCTCGTAGTTCGCGTCAGTCGCAGTTCCCCCCTGCGGCCTCACGAGAAGTCGACTGCCCTGGATCCAGTGACCGGCCGCGTAGCTACCACGCTCGATCGCTGCACCCAGATCTGCGTACAGCGCCACCCCGGCCATCTGGGTCCCATGGCCGTGAAGGTCCTCAGGCCCCGGGATCTCGGGTCCGGCAACCGCCGCGGGAAGGAGCGCCGCCTTCAACAACGCATGCTCGGTGGCGATGCCCGTGTCCATCACCACAACGGCCGGAGCGGCGTCTGGCGGCGGCTGCAGCGAGAACGATCCGAGGTCGATGGAGCTCACCGTATCGACAATCTTCATGTCGCGAATGGCTGGCGGAGCAAGCTCCACCTCATAGATGCAGTCCGTGGCACGCAGAAGCGCCTCGATCTGGCCCTTCGTCAGGCGTAGGAAGTAGTAGACATGCTCGGGACCGCTGAATTCCTCGAGCCGTTGTGGAGGAAATCCAAGTCGATGAAGCTGGCGTGCGATTTGCGCACGGCTGTTCTCGGTGAGTCCCCCCGGTCGCCGGTATCCACCTCGACACGACACTTCGAACCAACACGCCCGATCGTCGGCGAGCGTCTCTGCGCGAAGCCTTGGCCCTGCCACGTCATCGATCGACGCAATCTGCAAGGTTTCGATGGGCGCGACTGCTCGCTCCGCCGCGCGCGAGATGATCTGAACGCCGCTGTCGTCCAGCTTGGGCGTCCCGTCTCTGTGCGTCTTCGCGACAACCTTCGAGTCGTCGGCGAAGGCTTCAACCTTCTTTCGAAGGTAGGCCATCTCCCCGTCTGCAACGTCGAGCAGAACCGCTCCCGTCTCCGGGACAACCCCGATCAGCCACGCCTCCTGTGCGTCGTCCAACTGGGTTGGCGTGAGGTCGGTGTTGGGAATTGGGTGAACGGCGACGATCTCGCGATTCGCAAGCTCGTCACGCACCGCTTCTGGTCGTGAGTCCGCGAACGCTCGGATCGCGTCGAGCTGCGCCAATAGCCTGGTGCTGTGGCTGCTGGGATCGAGCGACGGAAGACGCGGCGGCTTCCCTCGCCCTGGCTGAGGCGCCTCGTAGGTGTCGACTGCCGTGATTCTTCCACGAAGCAGGGGAAGCCGGGAGTCAACCATCCATCAACTCCGGACGGGCAACTCGCGCCGCTTCAGCTCCTCCAGCGCCGCGACGACATCGTGCTCGACCACTTCGTCTCGATCGTCGAGGGCCATCGTTCGCACGGCATCGTCACACGCCCTGACCACGTCGGCGAAACTCCAACCCTCAGCGCTGGCGGCAAGCCGCTCCGCAACATCACTACTCAGCCCAACCGCGGCGAGACGCAGCTGCATCAGGTCGACCAGTTGTTCGCGAGTCGGCTTGTCGAAGGGCACGATCACGTCAAACCTTCGGAAGACGGCCCGGTCCAACAACTCGACGTGGTTCGTCGCGGCAACCAAGATGCTCCCGCTGACGTCCGCATCGACGAGCTGCAAGAAGGCCGTGACGACTCGGTTCATCTCGCCGACGTCTTGGGAATCGCCGCGAGCCTTCGCTACCGAGTCGAACTCGTCGAAGAGGTACACGCCCGGACGACGGGGCATTTCGGCAAAGATCGCCCGAAGCTGAACCGCTGTCGCGCCGAGAAATCGCGAGAAGAGCGCGTCGAACCGCACCGTCATGAGGGGCAGCCCCATCTCGCCAGCGAGGACTGCTGCCCCCAGCGTCTTCCCGCAACCAGGCGCGCCGTGGAACAGCAGCCGTCTCCGCGGTGACACTCCGAACCGCTCGAGTCGCCCCCGCGAGCGATTCTCCGTGATCACGCGGAGCAGCAGCTCTCTCGCATCTGGCCGGAGCACGATGTCGCGAAGGCGCTCGTCTCGATGTCCCCCCTCGAGGAGGTCCGCGAGCTCGCCTCTTGGCGAAGCGATGTCTATGACCGGACCATGCTTGACCGCGCTCGTCGCCGGCATCCTCGCGATGATCCCGCGGATCTCCTCGGCAACACGGACGTGGCCCGCATTGCTCTCCGATGCTGCAAGCTGCAGCGCCGCCTTGCGGAACGATGACTCATCGCCGTCCGCATGGGACCGCAGTAGCAAGGTGAGGATGTCCGCCTTCATGTTGGTAGGTTTCAGGTGGCGTGAAGCCGCCGTTGCAGATCTAGAACTTGGCGCCGAGGATACAGCCGATATCCGTTCATCGGGTGGCGCTTCGCCGAGAACTTGCCAGCCTTGTCCCAGCGCCGCAGCGTCTGTTCGCTCACGCCCAACATCGCTGCGGCCGCCTTGATGGTCAGGAGCTCGGACCGGTCGGGCGCGGTGTGTGCCACACGAACCTTATACAACCGTGATCAACCTATGCCAAGGTTCATGCTTGCTCGTTTGTTCAGGCCACGTGGCCTGGGCGTTGGTGGAGGCCCATCACCCTTCAGGGTGATCTCGTCGGCAGTGCCGTGGGACGAAACGCGGAAGCGACCCGACCAGCCGTCCCCGTGCTCCCGCGCCTCTTTCTGCTCAGGGCCCCAACTCGACCTTCAGCGCGGCCGCGAACGCCGCTGGCAGGGTGTGCTGGCTCCCAGTACGCTCCGCCTCAGAATGATTGAAGAAATTACGCAACACAAGGCCTTGCGATTCTACCAGGGCTGGGCGAGATCGCGACGGTGTCTCTCGACGTCCTGAAGGCCAAGGTGCGAGCTGCCGGGCGCAGACTCGCTGCGCGGGCCCGCAGGACTGTGACGGAAGCCTTGCGACCACTGCCCCTGGTCTCTGGACTCATCGAGGATGCATGCCGGACAAGGGAGGAGCTCTTGGCGGAGAACCTGCTCCTTCGCCAGCAGCTGCTCGTGGCTTCGCGCAAGGTCAAGCAGGCGAAGTTCCGCCCGTGGGAGAGAGGCCTCGTCGTGCTCCTGGCGAGCCGGCTTGGCCGCTGGCGCCAGGCGACGCTGCTCGTGAAGCCCGACACGGTTCTTCGCTGGCACCGCGAAGGGTTTCGACTGCTGTGGAGACGGAAGTCCAAGGGCGCGAGAACGCCAAAGCCCCGGCTGCCACAAGAAACGATCGACCTCATCATCCGCATGTCCGAGGAAAACCGGCTATGGGGAGCAGAGCGGATTCGAGGAGAGCTTCTCAAGGTCGGTATCCGCGTCGGAAAGCGCACGGTCCAGCGGTACATGTATCGCAACCGAAGCTCAGGACCGAGGGACGGGCAGTCTTGGAAGACCTTCCTGAAGAACCATACCGTGTGGGCTTGCGACTTCCTGCAGCTCCACGACATCTGGTTTCGTCCCATCTTCGGGTTCTTCATCCTCGACGTGAACGCCAAGGGCGTCGTCCACGTTGCCGTCACTCGGGCACCCACGGAGCAATGGACAGCCCAGCAGCTGCGCGAAGTCACGCCGTTCGGGCAAGGCCCGCAAATCCTCCTCCGCGACAGAGATGCGAAGTACGGCACCGTCCTCGACCGCGTCGTTGAAGGAGCCGACATCACGGTGCTACGAACGGCTCCGTGTGCCCCCAGAATGAACTCCGTCGTGGAACGATTCCTGGGAGGCGTGAGACGCGAATGTCTCGACCACATCATCATCCTCAGCGAAAACCACCTACGCTCGGTGCTCTCCGAATACGTCGCCTACTTCAACAGCCAGCGCCCTCACCAGGGCATCCAGCAACGGATCCCGAGAGCCAAGGGCTCGCAGCCCTCCAACGGCGCTGGAAATCTTGTGGCGTTTCCGGTACTGAATGGGCTTCATCATCACTACCAAAGGGTGGCCTGAACGACGGATGATGAAAGGAGCCAGCACAGGCGGATAGTTGGCGTACAGCATCGAATGCCCCCGTCTCCATCGTGCGCAAACTCGACTCTCTGTCGCTCTTTGTTCGGACCCTCGGGACGGATCTCCATGTTCGTCCTGTCCAGCCGCCGCTACTCCGTTTCGCGATCGGCCACGGAGTAGACCGCGTTCTTCCGTCCGCCGTGCTTGGAGAGGACGCCGTCACCGACCAGCTTCTGAAGACGCCGCTGCACGGTACGGAGCGGCGGCGCGGCGGCACCGAGCGCTTCCAGGATTGCGGCGCTGCCGGCCTGCCCCAGCCGCTCGATCACCTCGTACAACCGAGCGTCGAGTTCATCCGGCGGGGCCACCACCTGCCAGGGTAGGTGGGTCTCGTTGTTCTGCACGCGCCCGAGCTGCTCGAGCAGCTCCCACAGCACGGTGAGGAGCGCGAACGCGAACTCCTCGAAGTGCTTCGTCAGGTCGCCCTCTTCCGCACCCTCGGTTTTGCACGCAGGGATGTTGAGCAGCTCGTGCTGGGCCACCGTGGCTTCGGTCAACATCAAGAGGCCGTTCGCGTCGATCCCACCAACGCGAAGCTCGTGGTGCAGAAGGACACTCGCTGATTGCCAGCTC
>JAEWRL010000239.1 GCA_023398955.1 Pseudomonadota bacterium | reverse complement strand
GGGAAATCTGCACGTCCGGATCTGAGAGGGGCCGGGGGCAACCCCGGCCTACTCGCTATAGCCTGCCCTCCGGTTGCATTTGGCGTTGCCAGTTCCCCTGTTTGGTTCCGGCTCCGCCGGGTTAGGGCAGCTTCTCGTACACGGCCACGTAGAAGCCCGCGAGCGACTTCAAGGGAGAGTCGCAGAGCACCCATTCGAGGCTGCGGAAGAGAGTGCGCCGCCGCTTCCCGGCCAGGGCCCCGGCGGTCGGGATGGTGATGCGTACGCCGCGAGCGTCGACGAAGCGGCAGCCGGCGGGCGTCAGCTCGCGCGCGCGCCGTGGCGAATCGAAACGTGTGAACACGTCGCTCTCGGCGGCCGCATCAGCAACCCGCTGCGGGGATCCAAATCGCTTGAGCAGCCCACGGATACTGAAGGGGTTATAGAACTCGGCGATGACATGGCCGCCCGGTCGCGTGACTCGGGCCATCTCGGAGAGGGCCGCCTCGATGTCGGGGACGTGCGCTAGCACCTTGAAGGAGCAGGTGACGTCGAAGGTGTCGTCGGGGAAGGGGAGCGCGGTGGCAGAGCCTTCGCAGACGTCGAGGTTGCGGGCTCGGGCCTTCGCCAGCATGCCGGGGGAGAGATCGATGCCTTTCGCGGTTTGGGCGAAGGCGGCGATGCGCTCGAGCACGAGTCCTGTGCCGCAGCCGACCTCCAGCACGTGGCGGCCCGCGCCATAGCGGCGCACCAGGTCTGCCTCGAGGGTATCGAGGAGGTCATGGTAGCCACCCGGGTCGTTCTCCCCGCGGTTCATCTCGTAGCCCTTCGAGAAGGCGTCGTAATATGCTCGGTTTGCGTTTTCAGAGCCAGAGGCGTCCATGCCAGTCCTTCCGTGGTTCTCGAGGAGAACGGCCGTCGAGTGCCGCTCGGGTCGTCAGAGCTCGTCGTCGTTGCCCGAGGATAAGCCCTCGAGGGCAGGCGACGAGTTGATGATGGATGTTGGGGTGCTGCGTCGTGAGGCTCGGCTGCTGGGGAGCTCTGCCCCGCAGGTGGGGCAGCGATCGTCGTCGCGGTGAGCCGCGGCCATTCGTCGCGAGGCCCGTACGCAGGCCTCGACGAGTCCGTCACGTTGCTGATGGCTGACGCTCAGCAGCCGGTTCCGTGACAAGATGCCCCACGCCAAGAATGTGGCGCCCGCTCCACATAGTGCGTAGAAAGTGGGGGAGGCGCCCGTTCCCCAGGAGCCTAGGTAGGCGACGGCACCCCCGAGCACGATGAGTGCTGCCAGGTCCCGAGCCCGGCTACTTCGCTGCCGCAATACTTGCACGGAATGGGCCGCATCGAACGCCTCGACGAGCCGCGCCCGCACCTCCGCTTCGGGGCGGTTGTCGCCAAAGCGCTCCGCCAGCAGGAGCAAGCGACGCGCAACGGGCGGGTATACGGCAACCGGGTACTGCTCACAGAGGGCCAGCGCGCGCTCGTACTTGCCGGCGTCCATCAGCGCGGTGATGCGCTGCGCGAAGCGGGGAATGCTCCTGATCATCCGCTCCAGGGCAATCGTCCGGAGCAGCACGACCAGCAGGCCCAAGGCGGCGACGGCGTTGAATGTCGGGAATCGTTCCGGCACGTGCCTCCTTCTACTCGACGTATCAGCGAGCGTCGAGATGCCCGCGGACTGGCCGGGGGGCCGCGAGGGGGACGACCGCCAGTATCGGTGCCGAGGGCGCGGGCGTGATAGCATCGGTGCCTGATGGTTTTCCCGCGCGCCATGACGCAGGCTCCGGGCTTCCCGTCACCGTGACCCTAGCCGAGGGGACGACGATTCGGCGCACGTGAAACCATGAGAGTTGCGATCCTGTCGCGCAGCCCGTCTTCCTACAGTACTAGGCGGCTCAAGCAAGCGTTGTTGGCTCGGGGGCACACGGTTCGGGTGCTCGATACCCTGGGCTTCAGCATACTCGTGGAGGCTGGGCGGCCCGCCCTCTTCTATCGCAACGCGGTGCTGCCGCGGTACGACGCCATCGTGCCCCGCATTGGGGCGTCGGTGACGCATTTCGGGACCGCCGTGGTCCGTCAGTTCGAGCAGATGGCGGTGTTCACCTTGAACTCGTCGCACAGCATCACCGTGTCGCGCGACAAGCTGCGCAGCATCCAGGTGCTGAGCCGCCACGCGATTGGTCTACCCGCAACTGCCTTCGTGCGGGAGCGCTCCGGAGTGCTGCCCGCCATCGCCAAAGTGGGCGGCGCCCCCGTCATCATCAAGCTCTTGGAGGGCACCCAGGGGATTGGCGTCATCCTGGCGGATCAGACGAAGACCGCCGAGGCCATCATCGAAACCCTGCAGAGCGCCAAGCAGAATGTGCTCGTGCAGAAGTTCGTGAAGGAGAGCCGCGGCAAGGATATCCGCGCCTTCGTCGTCGGAGACCGGGTCGTGGCCGCGATGCGCCGGGTCGCTCATGGCGGAGAGTTCCGCAGCAATGTGCACCGCGGGGCCCGCGCCGAGGCTGTGGTGCTCGGGGAAACCTATCAGCGCACAGCGATTCACGCGGCTCAGATCTTGGGCCTGCGTGTGGCGGGCGTCGATATGCTGGAGTCCGATGATGGGCCAAAGGTGATGGAGGTCAATTCGTCGCCTGGGCTCGAGGGTATCGAGAAGGCGACAGGCATCGACGTTGCGACCGCGATGGTCGATCACCTCGAGGAGCAGGTACTGTTTCCCGATTTGGACTTGCGGCAGCGCCTGACGCTGAAGAGCGGTTATGGCGTGGCGGAGTTTGTCGTGGGGCCGCGTTCGGAGCTGGCGGGAGTCATGTTGAAGCACTCCTTCCTGCGTGAGCGCGATGTGCACGTGCTCAGCATCACACGCGGCAGTGTCGTCATTCCCAACCCCGGCGGAAGCCACGAGATCTTTCCTGGGGATCAGCTGCTTTGCTTTGGCAAGCTGCTGACCCTCAAGAGCTATATTCAGGCAGGTGAGGGCCCCCGCAAGCGTCGTAGCCGGCCAGCGGAGAAGCTCGGATGAGCCGTCGGTCCGTCGGCTCCTTCTCCATCGGTGGCACGGTCGTGGCGCGGGGTGAGGCCCGCAACGTCGCCCTCGTTGTGAGCCAGAACGCCCTCGGGTTGCCGGTGAGCCTGCCCGTGCGGGTGATTCGTGGGGACAAGTCGGGCCCACGCGTCTACGCCATGGGTGCGGTGCACGGAGACGAGCTCAACGGTACGGGCATCATCCGTGACCTGATGCTCCGGGATCTCAGGCTGCGGCGCGGCACCCTGGTGCTGGTGCCCGTCGTGAACGTCTTCGGTTTCGAGCGCAACAGCCGCGACCTGCCGGACCGCCGCGACCTGAACCGCAGCTTCCCGGGGGATCCCAACGGGAGCTTGGCCCTGCGCCTGGCGAGCTCGGTCTTCCGAGAGATCGTCGCGAAGTGTGACTATGGTCTCGACTTCCATAGTGCCGCGCAGGGGCGCTCGAACTACCCGCACGTACGCGCCGACCTCGAGTTGCCGGAGGTGCGCCGCCTAGCCGAGTGGTTCGGCTGCGAGATCTGCGTCGATCGAAAGGGGGACGAGCAGTGCCTGCGCCGCGCTGCTACCTACCATGGCTGCCCCACGATCACTTTCGAGGCTGGGGAGGCGCTGCGCGTGCAGCGGAGCCTTGTCGAGCTGGGTGTTCGCTGCACGTTGAACGTCCTGCGCCATTTGGAAATGATCGATGGGGCCCCCCAAGAGCCCACCGAACGAATCACCGTGCGCCGTACTCAGTGGGTTCGTTCCCACGCTGGAGGCCTGTTGCGGATGCAGGTACAGCCCGGCGCGATCGTCGAGGCGGGGGCCACCCTTGGCGTCTGCGATGGCTTCTTCGATCGCCGAAGCCCTGCGCTGCCAGCTCCCACGTCCGGCTTTGTCTTGGCTGTGACGACCCTGCCCGTGGTGAGACCCGGAGCGCCCATCTGCAATCTCGCTGTGCCCGACGACGACAAGGATCTGGTACGCTGGCAGGCGGAGCTCGCGCGGAAGGGCGTCGGGAGTGCCCCACCGGACCTCCACGGGCGTTCGCACGCAGGTTGAGTTGCGGTCGACCGTGCGGTCTGCGGAAATAGTGGGCAACCCTATCCGGCATTCCATTTATTGGGCTGGATGTTCGGCGCAGGTGTGGTAGGAGCGTGCTCAGCTTTCCCGGTTGCCGGGGTAGCCGGAGGTTTTCCAGCAATTTCGAAAGGTTGGAATGCTTTCGAGGGCTCCTTGCAGGACGCCCGGCGGTCGGCTAAGCTCCCGCCGAAAATTTGGGCGGCTCCTGACGGACCCCCTTGCAGGGTCCGTCTTTTTTTTAGGGCTGCCGCAAGATCAGGCCGCGTCGCGCGCGGCACGACCGGCAGGTTTGCTCCCGCTGGAACCCTCTCGAGTCTTTCTCTCTCTCCGTTCATGTCCTTCGCTCACGAAAAACTCCACGGCCTCGATCGCGACAGACTCGTCGCGGCGATAGAGCCCGTCCTGAACGCCCGCGGCGTGGAAGGGGTGGAGCTCGTGTGGCGTACGGATCGTGGCGACTGGGTCCTGGAGATCACCATCGAGAAGCCGGGATCGCGGATCCCGGGGGCGGGCATCACCATCGACCTCTGCTCGGAGATCTCGCGCGAGCTTTCGGCCTCACTGGAAGCTGCCGACCTCATCCCTGCAGCGTATCGCTTGGAGGTTGGCTCGCCCGGGCTCGATCGCGCGCTTTACACGGCGCGGGACTACGAGCGCTTTGCAGGGCAGGCGGCGAAGCTGAAGCTGACGGAAGCGGTGAACGGGGAGCGCGTGCTCACTGGCATCGTTCAAGGTTTGGACGGCGCGGAAAGCGTCATCTTGGATACGGAACGTGGCGCCCTGAGCGTGGAGCTCAGCGCGATTCAAAGCGCTCGGTTGCTCTTCGACTGGAAGAGCGGCTCGGGACGTGAAGCCGGCAGTGCCAAGGGCGTGCGCCGGCGCGAGGCGGGGCCGAAGCGGCCTGGCCGCAAGACACAACGGAGCAAGTGAGCATGGCAACAGCGGGGTTCGACATCGATCTCGGCAGCATCGTCGAGCAGGTTGCCCAGGAAAAGGGAATCAACCCACAGGTCCTCATCGAGACCATGGAAGCGGCGATCCTCAAGGCGGCCCAGGCATCCTTTGGGCCGAATCGCGAGCTGGAAGCGCGCTTCAACCCAGACACGGGCAGCATCGACCTCTTTCAGTACATGACGGTGGTGGAAGAGGTTATCGATCCGGAACGGGAGATAGCCCTGCCAATTGCCCAGAAGCACGGGCTCGAGGCGGAGGTGGGAGAGGAGCTCGGGTTCCAGGTGTTCTGGCACCCCAAGGACGCGGACAAAGCCCGTCAGCAGGACAAGGAATTCGGCGCGGTGCTGGACATGCGCCAGGCGCGTAGCGCCTTCGGCCGCATCGCGGCGCAGACGGCAAAGCAGGTCCTCCTGCAGCGGGTCCGCGACGCAGAGCGAGACATCATCTACGAAGAGTACCGCGAACGTCAGGGGCAGCTGATTCGCGGTATCGTGCGGCGCTTCGAGAAGGGCCACAACATCATCGTGGATCTGGGTCGCACGGAGGCAATCCTGCCGGCGCGGGAGCAGACCCCGCGTGAGACCTTCCGGCCTGGTGATAGAATCATTGCCTTCGTCAAGACGATCGATCGTGAGGCGCGCGGGCCCATGATCATCCTCAGCCGCGCGGCGCCGCGCTTGGTGGAGAAGCTCTTCGAGTCCGAGGTTCCCGAGATAGACGAGGGGATCGTGCGCATCGAGGCCGTCGCGCGCGAGCCCGGCGCTCGCAGCAAGATCGCGGTCAGCACACGGGATGGAGACGTAGACCCGGTCGGCGCTTGTGTCGGTATCAAGGGTTCTCGCGTCCAGGCCGTCGTCCAGGAGCTGCGCGGGGAGAAAATCGACATCGTCCCCTACGATCGCGACCCGGCACGCTACATCATCAATGCGATCCAGCCCGCCGAGGTGAACAAGGTCATCGTCGACGAGGCGGACCACCGCATGGAGCTCGTCGTCCCGGACGAGAAGCTGAGCTTGGCGATTGGCCGCAAGGGCCAGAACGTGCGCTTGGCCTCTCAGCTCACCGGCTGGAAGCTGGACATCGTGAGCGAGAGCAAGTTCAAGCAGATGGAGGAGGAGGCGCTCACCGCGCTCCGCGACATCGACGACGTCAGCGAGGATCTGGCGCGCGGCATGTACCGCCTGGGATTCCGCGCGTTGGAGGAGGTCGCCGAAGCCTCGATCGAGGAGCTCATCCCCATTACCGGGGTTGGCGACGCGGACAAGGCCGAGTCCCTCCGGGAGAACGCCGAGGCGAGCATGGAGCGCCTGAGACTCCAGCGCATCGCTCAGGCGAAGCAGCGTACCGACCTGTTCACGGATCGCGAGCGGCTCAGGTTCGTCCCGGGCGTCGGACTGCGCTCCCTCCAGCTTCTGGAGGAGGCCGGCTACCGCAGCGTGGAAGACCTGGCAAGGGAGGACCCCGACAAGCTCGCCCTGCGCACCGGTTTGGGCATCAGAAAGGCCCGTCAGGTAAGGGACGGCGCCGTGCTGTTCCTGCAGACCGACGCGAAGGAGATCGACGCGGCGCGCTCCCGGCACGCCGCCGAAGCCGCCGTGGCCAAGGCGAACGCCGCCAGGGAGGCCGCGCAGCAGGCGGCAGACGCGGACGCCGCCAAGGAGGCCGCGCAGCAGGCAGCAGACGCGGACGCCGCCAAGGAGGCCGCGCAGCAGGCGACAGACGCCAACGCGGCGGATGTGGCTGCTGGCAGCGAGACGCCCTCCGTCGACAGCGAGACGCCTTCCGTTGACAACGAAGCGCCCGCGGCGGCCGACCCTGCCCAGCGCGAACAACGGTCTGGCCAAGAGTAGAAGGCTTCCCTAGGAGTATTCCCCCATCGTGCTGGTCCTCATGAGCAAGACATCGACGCCATCCTCCCACGCGGCAGCGAAACCCGCCGCGCGGGATCGTCGGCGTGCGCCGGAGCTGCGGCCGCGTAGCGGGCCGCAGCGGACCTGCTCGGGGTGCCGTCAGGTCGTGCCGCAGCAAGAGCTGCTGCGCCTGGCTCTTGGCCCTGCGGGGGAAGTCGTGCCCGACCTTGGCCGTAGGCTGCCGGGGCGGGGCGCTTGGATTCATCCGCGCCTGGCATGCGTCCAAGGCGCGGTGGCACGTGGGCTGGCGCGCAGTCTGCGGGTGCCAGTGCGCGTTACCCTCGATGAGCTCCTGGCTGCGCTGCGGATGGCCGCGGATCACCGCATCGCGGGGCTCCTGAGCTCGGCGCGGCGCGCCGGGGTGGCGGCCATCGGGGCGAGCCCGGTGAAGCAGGCGCTGGCGTCTGGCGCGGCGCGGTTCGTCGTCGTCGCGCGGGATGCCCGCGCGGCCCTCGGAACGCCCGGCGTCGAGGAGGCCATCTCGACGGGCCACGCCATGGGTTGGGGCGACAAAGTCGCCATTGGTCAGGCCGTGGGCAAGTCCGAGGTCGCCGTTCTGGCGGTGTTGGACGATGGCCTTGCAGAAGCCCTCTCTACGATGATTCACGTCGCCCATCTGGGCGAAAGCCGTTCTGAAGTCGATCGTGCCGGGGGGTACCCGTTCAGGGAGGTTTGATGAGCACCAAGCTGCGTGTGTACGAGGTTGCCCGTGATTTGGGCATGGACAACAAGGCATTGGTTGCCTTGTTGCAATCCCTGGGTGTGTCGGAGGTTCGTAACCATATGAGTGCCGTGGCCCCGGAGGTCGTCGAGCGCCTCAAGAGGCATCAAGAGAAGCAGACGGCGCAGAAGGTCGTCGAAGAGCGCATCCGCCCCACTGTCGTCAAACGGCGGGCCGTGAAGCGTCGCGGTGAGGAAGAGCCGTCACGGTCGGCAGCTGCCAGCGAGAGCGGCGGCGCGGCGCGCGGACGTGGTGGGCCACAAGAGCCTGCTGCTGCTTCGGCCGCACCCGCGGCGGCTCCAGCTCCCGCTGCGGCCGCTCCGTCAGCTCAGTCAGCTCCTGCCCGCGTCACGGCAGGCCAGGCAGAGCCTGCGCGGGAAGCACCGAGTGAGGTAGCAACCGGGGCACCAGCCCACGCGCCGTCCAAGGTGGCCCCCGCCGCCGAGCGCCAGCGGGAGGCGGAAGTTCCCCCAGCAGCGTCCAGCGGGGCAGAGCCGCCTGCGATGGAACAGCCGGCACCCTCAGGGAAGGCCAGCGAGGCGGAGCGAGCCGCCGTAGCGGCAGCGCCGAAGGTGCAAGAGGCAGAGCCCGCTACGGATAATGCCATGAGGCAATCCGATGAGCGCGTCGTGGAGACCCCTCCGAGTCGGGCAGAGTCGCCTGTCGCGCGACCGGCGGCCAACGTCGCGCCGGTCGCGGGAGCGGTCGACATGGCCGCGCCGTCGGAGCAGCCCGCACCGACCTCGGCTGCGCCGGCCTCCAGCACATCCCAGGCCAGCCCAGCTCAGGCCAGCCCAGCTCAGCCCGGCCACGCTGCGGCGGGCACAGCCGAGCCGAGCCCTGCGGATGCGCCCAACGCAGCTCAGCCGACGGGTCCAGTCCAGACGGGCCAAGCCCCTGTGAGCCAAGCGCAGGCTGCCCAAAGCTCGGCGGACTCAGCCCAGAGGGGCCCGGCCCAGACGGGCCAAGCCTCGGCAGGTCGAGCCTCGGCAGGTCAAGCCTCGGCAGGTCAAGCCTCGGCAGATCAAGCCCCAGTGGGCCACGCCCTGGCAGGTCCAGGGCAGACTGGCCAAGCTCCGGCAGGCCAGGCCCAGACGGGCCGCCCCACGGCGGACCGCGCCGAGCCGGGTCGAGCAGCCCAACCAGGTCGACCCGAGCGAGCGGCTGGGGCACAGGCTTCACGGCCCTCTCAGGCCCCTCCGCGTGCTCCGGCTCCAGGGGGAGGCCCCTCGGCACGTCCCTACGCCGGCAGCGGGCCTTCGGCCCGTCCTCAGGCGACGACATCGCCATCGGTGCGTCCCTCGTCGCCGCCTCGACCAACGTCCCCGCCAAAGACGGGCATCGACGTTTGGGAAGGGCGTCCCGGTGTGCCAATGCCGCAGCCGCCTCGCGGCCCGACGCCGCGGCGCGTCCAGTATGACGCCAAGGCAGGCGGGCCCCAGGGTGGCGGTCCGCGCGGGCGCGGCCCCATGGGTGGCGGTGGTCCCCGGGGGCGCGGGAACATGCGCAACCGAGGGATCGGATCCATGTCGCGGCCCCGTGGTTCGGGGGCGCCTGTCACGCAGGAGCGCTCTGCCCATAAGAAGGTCGTCAAGATCGAAGGGCAGGTGGGCCTGCAGACCCTCGGTAACCGTATGGGCATCAAGGCCCATGAGCTCCTCCGGAAGCTTGTGACTTTGGGTCTGACGGGGGTCAACATCAACAGCACCCTCGACGCCGATACTGCGAAGATCGTCGCCAATGAGTTCGGCTGGGAAGTGGAGGACGTAGCGGTCTCCGAAGCGGACGCGATCGTCGCCGCCCAGGGCATCGAGGAAGTGCATGATGACGGTGTGCGTGAGCCGCGGCCGCCGGTGGTGACCGTCATGGGTCACGTCGACCACGGCAAGACGAGCTTGCTCGACAAGATCCGCCGCGCGAACGTCGTCTCGGGCGAGGCAGGTGGCATCACCCAGCACGTCGGCGCCTACAGCGTCAAGACGCCTCGCGGCTTGATCACGTTCCTGGATACGCCCGGCCACGCCGCCTTCAGCCAGATGAGGGCCAGGGGTGCTCAGTGCACGGACGTCGTCGTGCTCGTGGTTGCCGCCGACGACGGCGTGATGCCGCAGACGAAGGAAGCCATCGTTCACGCACGCAACGCCAAGGTGCCCATCGTGGTGGCCGTCAACAAGGTGGACAAACCCGAGGCGCAGCCCGAGCGAGTGCGGCGCGAGCTCAGTGAGCAGGGCCTGGTCCCCGAGGAGTGGGGCGGAGACGTCCTGTTCACCGAGGTGAGCGCGGCCACGGGGGCCGGCATCGATGCCCTCCTCGATCAGATCCTGCTGCAGGCGGAGTTCCTCGAACTCGCGGCGAACCCCAACAAGCCCGCGAGCGGCATCGTCGTCGAGGCTCAGCTCGATAGGGGCAAGGGACCGGTCGCCACGGTGCTCGTCACGGACGGTACCCTCCACGCTGGCGACGTCATCCTGGCAGGCAGCGCCTTCGGGAAGATCCGGGCGATGCTGGACCATACGGGCAAGCGGCTCTCCTCGGCACCACCTGCCACCCCGGTGGCGATCATCGGCCTCAATGACGTTCCGTCCGCGGGCGACCCTGTCCACGCGGTGCGGGATCTCAAGAAGGCTCAGGAGATCGCCGACAGTCGTCGTACGAAGGACAAGGATCGCCGCGGCCTGGTTACCTCGGGTGGTCCGCGCATGACCCTGGAAGATCTCGCGAAGGCGATGGGCCAGGCGGATCAGCTGGAGCTCAAGGTCATCATCAAGGCCGATGTCCAAGGCTCTGTCGAGGCCCTCACCGATGCCCTGGGCCAGCTCTCGACGGAGAAGGTCAAGGTTGGCGTCGTGCAGGCGGCTGTGGGTGCCATCACCGAAGGTGACGTCAACCTGGCGGCAGCCTCGGGCGCCATCATCATTGGCTTCAATGTGCGTCCCGCGGGCAAGGCCTCGCAGCTCGCCCAGCAGGAGTCCATCGAGATCCGCCAGTACTCGATCATCTACAAGGTGCTGGAGGACGTCACGTTGGCCATGGAAGGCCTGCTCGCGCCCGAGCTCGTGGAGAACGTCATCGGAAAGGCCGAGGTCCGGCAGGTCTTCAAGCTATCGAAGGCTGGTATCGTCGCTGGTTCGATGGTCCTCGAAGGGATCGTTCGCCGTGGCGCTCAGACGCGGATCTACCGCGACAAGAGCCTTGTGTGGACAGGCAAGATCGTTGGCTTGAAGCGCTTCAAGGAGGACGTGAAGGAAGTCAAAGAAGGCTTCGACTGCGGTATCTCCTTGGATGGCTTCAACGATGTCCGTGATGGCGACGTGCTCGACGTCTTCGAGATCAAAGAGGTCAAGCAGAAGCTCTAACCCCCCCGTGGCGCCCGGGCGGTCGCGCTGGCGCCAGCCATGTTCGTCAAGGTAACAAAAGTGGTGCTGCAGATCCCCGGCGCGGCCTCGTTGAAGGCGCGCCGGCAGGTCGTGCGGAGCTTCAAGGACAGAGTGCGAGCCCGCTATCCCGTCAGTGTTGCGGAGGTGGGTGACGTGGAGCGCTATCAGGTCGCGGAGCTGGCGTTCGCCATGGTCTCCGGGGCTGCTGCCCGTTGCGATGAGGTCATGGATCAGGTCGTCGCCCTCGCGAATCGCCTGCCGGATGCGGTGCTGGCGGAGGTGCGCACGGAGACGATCGCCTTTGGCTCTGGGGGCAGCTCCCTCCCCCTGCGGCTCGAGCCGTTGCCCGAGGGCGACGTGTCTCGCGAGGACGAGGGGATGAGCGACCTGCCCTGGGCGGGCTCCACCAAGGAACCCGACCGTGAGTAGGAATAGCATGGAGAAGCGGTCATGAATGGGCGGCGGTCCCAGCGCGTTGCAGAGACGATCCGAAGCTATCTGACGGACGCACTGCGGCGCGATCTGAGCGACGTGGTGCTGACGAACCTCGTCGTCACGGGCATCGAGGTGAACGACGACCTCGCCGTGGCGCATGTCTCGGTGCGCTTGCTCGTCGGTGACGAGGATCCGCAGAAGCGGAGCGACGTGACGCGCCGCCTCCACCGCGCCAGCACGCGGCTGCGGCGCGGCCTGGCGCCCAAGCTGCGCCTGCGCCGTGTGCCGGAGCTCCGCTTCACCTACGACACAGGGCTCGACGCGGAACGGCGTGTCGAGGAGATCCTGCGCGAGATCGAGCAGGAACCCAAGGCCGACTCCGACTGAGCCTCACTCGCCAGCGTCTTGGCTCTTGATGAGGAGCTGGATGCGATTGTTGCGTGCGCGGTTCGCGTCGGTGGCGCCCGGCACGGCGGGCTTGCTCTGTCCGACACCGACCGCCGTGAGCCGCCCGGCGTCCACGCCCAGGTCGACGAGGGCGCGACGCACCAGGTCGGCGCGCTCTTCGCTGAGACGCTTGTTCGTGTCCTCGCCGCCTTCGACGTCCGTGTGGGCTTGGATCTCGAGGCTGCGGATCTCCGGGTGCTCTTGCAGGACGTGAGCCACCTCTTGGACGACCACGATGGAATCGGGGGCGAGCCGCGCCGAACCCTCTTCGAACTGGATGGGCCGCGACATCTTCAGCTCCTTGCCTCCTACCTTCACGCTGGGCTCGGTGGGCAGGGGGTTCAGCCGAATGCGTGCTTCCTTCTCCTCGTGCGCGGTGATCTCGAGCTCTGCGACGGCGGGCAAGTAGCCCGTCTTGATCACAGTGAGCCGCACCATGCCAGGCGGTACGTTCGTGAAGCGGAACTCGCCCGAGGCGCTCGCTTCCAGGCGTAGCTCGCGCCCAAGCTTGTCGGCGATGATGACGCTGCCATTCGCCACGGGTGTCCCCGTGGCCGCGTCGCGCAGGACGCCTTCCACGGCGCCGAGAGGTGGCAATGCCTCGAGAGGACACTCGACGGGAATCACGATGTCGGCGTTGGGATCGACACCGTCGCCGAGCGGCATGCCGTCGGGGCCGTACTGCGCCTCCCCGGAGTCGATGGGCAGCCCGTCGGGGCCGTACTCCGGGACCGCCATCGGGTCCGCCGCGGCCCCCTCGGGGACCCCCTCCACACCAGCGGCATTCGCGCCGGGCGCGCCAGCTGGCGCCGCCTCCGGCAAGGGAGCGGCCTCGGGCACGTCGACGACGCACTCGCCGTCGCGGAAACCCTGAGCCTGCACGGTGAGGGTATAACTGCCGGGAGCCAGATCGACGCTGCGGAAGGTGCCGTCCTGGCCGGCGATCATGCCCGTGAGGGGCGCGTCGCGGTATCGGAGCTTCGCGTCGGGCACTGGCTCGCGCGTCTCGGCATTGATGACGACGCCCTGCAGGGTCCGGGTCGGCAGGTGGACGGGCTCGGGCTCCAGGGGCGGAGGCGGAGGCGGAGGCGGAGGCGAGGGATCGACAGCCAGCCCAATGCCGAAGTAGAGTTGCCATGGAGGCTCGGGGGAGACCTCCTCGATGAAGCGGTTCGTGGCACCCGTGCCGATGTCGAGGGCGCCGATGAGGGAGAAGCCGTCGAACCAAGGGTAGGCGCGGGCGCCCAGGGTGAGCCGCGAGGGATGGGCCCCGAAGTCCCCGTCGTCGCGGAGGCAGCCGTCGCGCGGGTAGGCACGCTCCGCGAAGCACGTGTAGCCTTGGCGGTTCGAGGGGATGTCCCAGGTCCACTCGACGAAGGGCCGCACGGACTCATGGACGTATTCGGCAGCGAGCCCGAAATGGACGAAATCCACTCTGTCGATGTCCAGCCCGAAGCGTTCGATGCGGGTGATGCGCGCGCCGCGGCGCGCCTCCGTGTCCTCCACGATCTCACCGGCGTTGTCGATGAGGTAGCCTAGGTTGGCGTGGAGGCGCAGTGGTACGGCATCCTCGGGATTGCTGCGGTTCGAGAAGTCCGCGCTGGCGATGGCGGTGATATCGACGCTGGTGCCGCTCAGATCGAGCCCGACGTCCCCGGTCCCGTTGAGCACCCAGAAGCTGAGCTCTCCGCCAAAGGAGAAGGTTCGGTCAGGCTCCGGCGGGGTGAAGACCTTGACGCCGAAGTTCGTGTCACCGAGCACCTGCAGGAGCTGGGGGATGCCCTGGCTGTTGTGGCTGGCCATGGTGTGGATCCCCAAGAAGCCTTCGAGGTAGGGCAGAGGCGTCAGGCTGAGACTCAGGCGACCCGTGACGCGGCTCGCGTCGTCCGTGCCCATCTCCCCGTTGTCTGCGCGAGGGCAGTCGGCGGCGCCCTGACAGAGGAACTCGCTGGAGGAGAAATAGCTCGTGATGAGGCTCATGCGGAACGTGCCCGGTGCCCCCGAGCCTGCCTCGCGGACGTGGAGCAAGCCGGTCCAGGACCCGAGGCCATTGTGAACCCGCAGGGAAGCCCGGCGCGCTTCCTGCTCCCCGGCAACGGGGGCTCCCTCCTCAACTTCGTCATCGGCTCCTGCCCCAGCCGTGGCGTCCGTCTCCGCGAAGGGATCGACGCCGGGCCAGTCCCCCTCGGCGGCGAAGGGATCCTCGACAGCCGCTCCGGATTGCGACCCATTGGCTCCGGACGTTCCGGGTTGCGGCGCAGCAGACGGCGGCTGGGCTTCAGCGCCGCCCGGTGAGGCACCAACAGGGGGTGGCGCCGACTCCGCAGCGTCGGGCTCACTCGGTGGCGGCGGTGGTGGCGGCGGCGGCGGTGGGGGCGCGGAGGAAGGATCGTCGGTGGGAAGGGGCGGCGGGAGCGGCGGCGGCAGGTCCTGGGCGCTGCCAGAGGTGGTGAGGGTTAGCGAGCTGAAAGCCAGCGAGCTCATCAAGCCAAGCGCGGCGAAGCGGACAGTTCTCATGAATCCCTCGGTTGCGGGACGGCGCGATGCGCGTACCTGGTACGACCAGCCGACGTCAGTGCCCTTTTATCATCCTTTTGTCCGCTGCCGAAGCATTCTTGCACGTCGCGCCAGGACTTTTCCGGACAACTTGGGTAGATTGCGGGTCTCGCGAACATGACCGAAGCACTGATCGTCGTAGAAGGGCTGAGGAAGGAGTTCCGCCAGGGCTTCTGGATGCGCCGCGTCCAGGCGGTGAAGGGCGTCTCGTTCCAGGTGCACCGCGGCGACATTTTCGGCTTCTTGGGCCCCAACGGCGCGGGGAAGACGACGACGATCAAGATGCTCACGGGCCTGATCGCTCCGACAGCAGGGAGAGCGACCCTCTTCGGGCATCCCATCCCGAGCGCTGCCGCCCGGCGGCGCATCGGCTTCATGCCGGAGAACCCCTACGTCTATCCGTTCCTGACGCCCCTCGAGTTCGTGGCGCTCTGCGGGCGGCTCTCGGGGCTACGCGGGAGGGCTCTGCGCGACAGGACCCGCCGCGTCCTCGAACAGGTTGGTATCGCTTACGCGGCTGACCGCCAAGTGCGGCGCCTCTCCAAGGGCATGCTGCAGCGCACGGGCCTCGCAGCCGCCCTGGTTGCCGACCCGGAGCTTCTCATCCTTGACGAGCCCATGAGCGGCTTGGACCCGGTGGGACGCAAGGAGGTGCGCGACCTCATCCTGGAGGAACGCCGCCAAGGTCGCACCATTTTCTTCTCCACTCATATCCTCAACGACGTGGAGACCCTCTGTGACCGCGTGACAATCCTTCGGCGCGGCGAGGTAGTGGTCTCCGGCAGCCTGGGGGAGCTCCTGAACCGCGAGGTGCAGCGGGTGGACATCGTCGTTGGGGGCCGCTTCGACGCGCTGGCCGCCGCCCTCGAGGCGGAGGGAAGGGCGCTGCGTCGCGCCGGTGGGCGCCTCGTCGTCGAGTGCGAGGGGGTGGCTGCCTCCCAGGATCAGCTCCGGCGCATCCTGACGCACCCGGGGGTGGAGGTCCACGAGCTCATCCCGCGCCAGGAGACCCTGGAGGATCTCTTCGTGCGGGAGGCCATCGGTTCTGCGACGGGCAGCGTCCGCCCGCCGTCCGCGTGAAAGCAGCCCTCAGCCGTCCGCGTGAAAGCAGCCCTCAGCCGTCGAGCATGAGGGCTCGCTCGAGCTCCGTTGGGCGGCTTGCTACCGCCTTTGCAGCTTCGAAGGTGATGACCCCGGCGCCCACCAGCTCGATGAGGTGCGCGTCGAATGTCTGCATGCCGTACATCTCACGGCCTGCCACGACGTGCTGGAGGATGTCCCCGTGCTGGTTCGGGTCACGGATGCACGACTGGATGGTGTGGGTTGCCCGCAGGATCTCCACGGCGGGCACCAGGCCCTTGCCGTCGGCGCGCGGGACGAGCCGCAGCGAGACGAGGGCCTGCAGGCAGTCGGCGAGGCGCGCCATCTCCGACGCCAGATCTCCGCTCGAGAAGAGCCCCGTCAGCCTCTTCAAGGTGCTTATCACGTCCGGCGTGTGCAGGGTGCTGATCACCAGGTGCCCCGTCTCTGCGGCCTTGATGCAGATGGACGCGGTCGTCTTGTCGCGGATCTCCCCGAGCATGATCACATCGGGGTCCTGGCGCAGGGCCGCGACGAGCGCCTCCTCATAGGTGCGGGTGTCGGTCCCCACCTCCCGCTGAATCACGAGGGAGCGCTTGTTGGGAAAGAGGAACTCGATAGGGTCCTCTATGGTAATGATATGACAGTTGCGAGTCTCGTTGATGAGCTGCACGAGGGATGCGATTGTCGTCGATTTCCCGGAGCCCGTCGCGCCCGTCACCAGGACGAGTCCGCGCCGCGCCTTGATGATGTCTTTGAGTACCTCAGGCAGCCCCAGCTCCTCCGGGGTCGGGATGGCGTAAGGGATGGAGCGCAGGATACAGCCCACGCTGCCGCGCTGGCGGAAGATCGAGACTCGAAAGCGGCTCAGGCCGGCGATGCTGTAGCTGCTGTCGTGCTCGGTGAAGCGGTCCGAGAGGTCGAGCTCGCGGTCGCCGAGGAGGAGGGTGGCGGCGGCGAGCGTCTGCTCGGGCGTGAGAGGTTCCGCGCGGGCACGTAGGAGCTCGCCCTTGACCCGGTAGCAGGGCGGTGCCCCGACCTCCAGGTGGATGTCCGAGGCGCCATTGCTGACCCCGAACCTCAGGAGGTTGTCCAGGGTTTCCTTGACCATGATGCCGACTTGACTTCGTTGGGCCATTGGGGCTCCTTGCACCCGCGCGGTGGCTCTCGGCGCATCACGACGCGACTAGCCAGCACAGTACGGCCGCGATGACGCGCGAGTTAGCCCCCGCGGGCCCTCGCCGCTTGCGCGTGCCGGCATTTCCGGCGCGTTCAGGCCCTTCCCCGGCCGAGCACACGCCCGACGATACGCGCATCGGCCGCCGTCAGCTCCCGCGTCAGCAGCAGCACGACGACGTAGACTGCCGCGACGAGGCCGCTGAAGACCAACGTCATGGCCTTGCCCATGTAGGGCAGGTGTCTCCCGACAGTGACGGCTACGGCCAGCGCAATCAGGACCCGCACGAGGCTCAGGGGCGCCACCACGGCGCCGGCCGTCTTCTTGACCAGCGCGGCGGCGCTCAGGGTCGCCAGGACGAGCCCTGCAGAGGTGGCGAGGGCGGTACGCCACAGGAGCTCGGGACCAAAGGGCGCCCCGCGCACCCGCAGGAAGCAGAGTGCCGAGACGAGCAGCACGGCCAGGGCGATGACGAACGCGGCTGCGCGCTCGCGCTTCAGACTCGTCAGCACGGCGTTGAAGATGGCCAGCACGGAGAAAAACCCGAACCCCAACGTCAGTACTTGCATGCTCGCGGTGCCAAGCTCCGCGGCCTCCGCGGGGAACACTAGCCGCAAGAGCCCTTCGCTCAAGCCCGAGGTGACGCTGATCATGGCCCCGGCAATCACCAGCGCCAACCGTACCCCTGTGCGTACGTAGAGCGCCACCGCCTCCCGATCCCCATCCCTGTACGCGGTGGCCAGCATGGGGAAGAGGACGAAGGTGATGGCGATGAGCAGCTGGTAAGGCAGAAAGCAGAAGAGCTGGGTCGCGCGGTAGGCCCCCACCAGGGGATCGGCCGCCGTCAGGGCGAGCCCCGCGGCCTCCGCCGCTTCGCCGGAGAAGCGCCGCAGCAGCAGGGAGTCCGCCTGGAGGAGCAAGTTCATGAGCACTTGCCCGGCGAAGAGCGGCCCGAGGAACACGAGGTGCTGGCGGGCCGTGGGACGCCCGTGACCTGCCTTCCCGATGCCCACAACGGAAAGGCAGGTGACGAAGACGCAGGCAGCCGCCACGACGAAGCCGCCGATGGCCCCCTCCACGCCCTTATCGAAGGACTTCGCGAAGTACCAGGCCCCCGCGAGCAGGCCTACGGTACGCAGGGTAGCCGCCAGGATGTCGAAGCCCGCCTGGGCCAGGAAGCGCTTCTTTCCGTTCAGTACGCCGACGAGCGGCGCGTAGAGGCCGTAGAAGAGCAACACGCCGCTCACGAGCTGCAGCGCGCCGCTGACGTGGGGGGCGTTGAAGAGTCCAGCGATGGGCCGCGCCAGCACGAAGAACGCGACGGCGAAGGGCAGGGTGAGCAGGGCGTGGATGGTGAGAGTACGGCGCACCGCGGCGGGCTGGTCCGCTTCGTGGCTCTGGGCCACGGCGCGGCTCACGCCCTGGATGCTCATGCTGACAACCGGGTTGTAGGCGATGCTCGACGCGGATTGCACGGTGCTCAGCGCCCCGTAGCCGCCCAAGCCGAGGATCTGCGGCAGGGCCATCTGCTGCACCATCCCCGTGAGGATGAAGTACACCTTCGCGAACGCGACGGCGAGCCCGCCACGCCCCGCGCTGCGGGCCACGTCCTCGGCGGGGGAGGCGGCAGCACTCTTCGGGCTAGTCTCGGCGCGGGAAGCGGGCGTCTCCGTCACGGTCCGCCCTATGTCACTCCTTCGGCCGCACAGTCAAGTCGCGAAAAGGATTGGGGGCGCGCTCGGTCGGTTTCGCTTGACGTCAGGGCGCGCCTGGCTAGTCTTCGCGCCTCTCATACCGATCCAGCGTAGCTCAGTCGGTAGAGCGGTCGGCTGTTAACCGATTGGTCGTAGGTTCGAGTCCTACCGCTGGAGCCAAAAGTAGCTTGACGCAAACGGGACCGACCCGTTGCTTGACGGAAGCCCGTAGTGTCCGAATACTCAACGCCAGCAATTACGCTGCATTCCGGTGATAGAAGTTGAGAATACCACCAAGCCTCTTGCGACGGTGAATTGCGTCTGAGACTCCGTTGTCGTTGCCAGGTTCTTCCC
>JAEWRL010000182.1 GCA_023398955.1 Pseudomonadota bacterium | reverse complement strand
CATCTGGCCGACCAGCTCGCGCGGGCAGCAACATCGGTGGTGCTGAATCTGGCGGAGGGCGCAGGCAAGCACTCCAAGCCGGACAAGCGGCGGTTCTACTTGACGGCACGAGGCTCGGCGACAGAATCCGCTGCACTATTCGACGTGTGCCTGCTCCTGAACTTGCTCAAACAGGAGCAACACCGGGCAGGTAAGGAGAGATGGTCGTGCGCATTGTTTCGATGCTCATCAAGCTCGCGCAGAGCTGCGAGATGTGAGCACGTCTCACAACCGCAACCACAGAAGCGCGCAGCCGATGGCTCCCGAGTCATACGCCTTGTCGGCAAGCAGGCAGCGCGAAAGAGCTCGTGCAACGAGCGCTTTCGCAGGACAAATGTCGTGGCGTTGGCCCTCGGTGAGCTCGAAGGAGAGCGGCAGGCCGAGCGCATCGACAACAAGGTGAACTTTCGTGGAAAGGCCGCCCCGCGAACGACCTATCCCCTGCGTCGAGGCCCCCCTTTACCGCCCGACGCATGCTGGTGCGCCCGATTGATCGTACTGTCGAGTTCGCCCGGCGCCCCGCTCCGCGCTGGCCTTCCAGCACAAGAGCCACCTTTGACCACTGACCGTCGTTCAGTTGAAGTCGAAGCATGCTGCGCTCCCTGGAGCATGCCTCAAGCACCATGGAAAGGTCTTCGGCGTACAGCGCCGGGCACGGGCACGGGTACGGGCACCGCATTCAGGGACAGGCCCTAGTGTCGTCGAGCTACGCGACAACCCAGAGCATAGCGACGGGGACCGAGCTCGGGCCGGCTGTGGTAAGACGGCGGTCGATGCTTCGCTGATCCGGCCTGTTGATTCGCGTCTTTGGACGGCCTAAGACGCTCCGGATGTCGTTCTGGTTCGTCCGTCCGGGGGGACGCTCTTCCTGGTGGGCAAGGTACGCCGTTCGACTCGCCATCGTGGCCGGCCTGATTGCTGTTTACTTGTGGTCGTTCTTCCGCATCCACGAAGCAGTCGGTGGCTTGGCGTTCCTGCTGGGCATGTTCATCTGCGCGGTGGGTGGGGCGCTCCTGGGTATGAAAGGCGCCGTCGTCGTGGTCGCCGTGATGATCCTGGTCGACCGTTCGCTCGTGCTGACGATGCGCGCGGACCAGGTCGACCCGCAGTCGGTCGGCAAGTCCTCGCGCACTATCGGGGTGCTTGCGAAGCTGCTGGTGGGGCTAGGTACGGGCTTTGTTTTCGACTCCCGTCGGCGGATGCGAGAGGTGAACGCACGGCTTGCCGCGGAGGTTGCAGCGAGGCAGAGCGGTGAAGCATCCCTGGAGCGTAGCGAGCGGCTGTACCGTGTCCTAGTGGAGAGCCTTGGAGAGGGAGTGGGCCTCTTTGATTCGGAGGATAGGTTTCGGTTCGCGAACCGCGCGCTGGCGACCACGTTGGGCACGACTCCCGAGGCCCTGCAGGATCGGCGATTCCGCGATTTCTTCGCCGAAGCAGGGCATGGCCGGGCGGGCGGGTCCAGCGAGTCCGACTCGTTGCCCCGAAGTTACGAGCTGGTGCTGAAGGGCTCCGAGTCCACCTTGCTGCTCGTCACCGAGACGCGCCTCGCGCCCGGGGCATCGCAAGAAGTGCTGACGCTTCGGGTCCTTCGAGATCTGAGCGAACGGATCGTCAGCGAACGACGACAGCGGGACCTCGAGAAGGAGCTCCAGCGCAGCGAGGCGCTTCAGAGCCTCGCTGTCCTTGCTGGAGGCGTCGCGCATGACTTCAATAACCTTCTGAGCGGGGTGCTTGGCAACGCAGAGCTGGCACAGCGCTGGCTTCCGACGTCGGCTCCGCCGGACCTCGGCAGCTGCTTGGAGGAGATCAAGACGTTTGCTGGTGAGGCAGCCCAGCTGAGTCGGCAAATGCTGGCATATGCCGGGCGACGTAGCCTTGCCGTCGAGCCTACGGATGTGAACACGGAGGTGCTCCAAGCGCTGCGTCTCCTCCACGGTGCGATTGAGGCGCGCGCGCGGCTCGTGACGGAGCTCGCGGAAGCTTTGCCCCAGGTCGCGGCCGACCGCTTCCAGCTGCGCCAGGTCCTGAGTAACCTGGCCATCAACGGACTCGAAGCGATGGGGGATCAACGAGGCACGCTTACCCTACGCACCCAGCGGGTGAGCCTGACGCGGGATCAGTTGGCTGATGGCAAGGAGCGCCCGGGCCTCCTCCCTGGAGAATACGTCTGCATCTCTGTGCAGGACACGGGGCGCGGCGTCCCGGCAGCGCTGTGCGAGCGCATCTTCGAGCCGTTCTTTTCGACGAAGGGCACGGGGAGGGGCATGGGGCTAGCGGCTGTCGAGGGAATCGTCCGCGCACACCGAGGCCTGCTGAAGCTCGATCGCTCTCTTCCCACCGGCACCGCCTTTCACGTCTTGTTGCCTGTCGCGCGAGCAGGCGCGCTGCGTGAGGTCCGTCGCGGGTCGCGTCCCGCACTGCAGTGCCTCCCGCAGCGAATACTCCTCATCGACGATGAGGCAGCTGTACGCCTGGTCACGGGTAGACTGCTCACGGAGCTCGGACAGCAGGTGTTGACGGCCGAAAGCGGTGCCATGGGCCTAGAGGTCTTTGCGCAGCAGGGGCCATCGATAGACCTGGTGCTGCTCGACCTGACGATGCCGGACCTGATGGGCTCCGAGGTGCTCGGTGAGCTCGTGCGTCAGCGGAGTGATGTGCGCGTCGTGATCAGCAGCGGGTTTCACCCCGACGACGCCAGCAGCCTTCTCTCGGACCCCAACGTCGTGGGCTTCCTGGAGAAGCCGCACACCCTCGCCAACCTGGAGATGCTGCTAGCAGCCAAGCATTAGTCGGATGAGAACCCCCCGGCTTTCCCCAGCAGACACCCGCAGTTTGACGGTCTCCGACGTCGGAAGCCAAGCGCAGCTCGGCCGCGTTGGACCTTGGCGACGAGCTCTTGACCAACGATGGTAGGGGTCATTCCCAGGTCGCTCATGGCCGTCCGCCGTGGCTGTCTGGGGCGCCTTCTGCCTGCCGGTCGCCTGAGCTCCGCTCGGGTGCTCGCTTCAACCTAGATTTCGCGCGCTCCCCCCCACGAAAGGTTTGGATGGGCGGAGTTGGGGTTTTCGAGCGCATGGGGGGCCACTATCGTCGGTTGATCGGCGCCGTGGATAGACCTCCCCCTTTCCTCCACGGACGATATTCGGTTGTGGTGGGGTCAGCAGAGTTGGGCGTGGAGCTCTCGACCAACATCACAGCGTGGGTGAGCTCAGGCGTGAGTCGAGCCTTGACGACGAAGAGCGTCCCAGCAATCTCA
>JAEWRL010000178.1 GCA_023398955.1 Pseudomonadota bacterium | reverse complement strand
GTTCGCCGTCTTCGAGGAGCGCGTTGCCGCAAATGGAGGCGGTGGGGTCGGCGAGCCTGCAGTCCTCCGTACACTCGCCGTGTCCGTTCTCGCTGCCGAGGTCGCACTCCTCGGCGCCCGCTACGATGGCGTCGCCGCAGAGCGATTCGCACACTCCGTCAACGGGGCACACCCAGCCCGTCTCGACGGTGCCGCAGTCGGCGCTGCAGCCATCACCGTCCACTGTGTTCCCGTCGTCGCACACCTCATCGTTCGCGACATAGCCGTCCCCACAGGGCGACTCAGCCGGAGCGCCGCCGCAGGCGCCCTCGTCGCAGCCCTCGGCAGCGCCATTCTCCGCGCCGGCAGCGCCATTCTCCGCGCCGGCCGCGCCCTCGCCCGCGGTGTCGCCTCCCTGGTCCTTGCCACCGTGAATGCCGGAGCCCAACCTCGAGCCAAGCTCCGTGAAGTCGGACTGGCAGCCCTGGACGGCTCCCAGCGGCGCCAGGGACAAGCCGAGCAAAACCAGCGTTGAAATAGTGGGTGTTCTTCGTGACATCGTACCTCTTCTCCACTCCGAGAGACCCGGGAAGCGCTTACGGCAGCTCTCCGAGATCGCGTTTACAAGTGAGTGTCGATGCAAGGCGCTCGCCATTTGCCGAATCGAGCGTCAACGCTCACTTTCTTTCGTCCCGCGATTCGCGTCGATGAGCCCTTTGAGCCGGGACGTGTGGGGGCTGCCCGGGTAGTTCCTCGCATACAGCTCGAGCATGCGCCGCGCCGCGTCCTCGTTGCCTGCCGCCAGGACGGCTTCTATGCGCAGCGCTCGCCGCTCTTGAACGAGCCGTCCCTGCGGAAAGCGCTGGCGCAGCATATCTAGGTGAGCGATGCCGCGAGCGACGGCCCCGCGACGGATGGCCCCGCGCGCCGCGGCCACGAGTCGACTCTCTTCCAGCAGGGCCGTCGCCTGCCCGTCGCGGGCCTCCGTGGACGGCTCCGTGGACGGCTCCGTGGGTGCCAAGGCGGGCGTCCTGGTCGGGGTACCCCCTCCCGGCGCTCTCGGCGCTCCCAGCGCTCCCAGCGCTCTCGGCGCGCTGCGGCGGCTGGCTTCGCGCGCCGCCACGGCGTCATCTGCCGCGACGTCATCGCGCGGTCGTGCGTCCTGCTGGGTCTGCTGGGTCTGCTGGGTCTGCTGGGTCTGCCGCCACGAGGGATCATGCTGCCGCGGCGCCTTATCTGTCGATGCCACCTCGGTCGCTGGCGGTGTTGGTACAGCCCCATCTCGCACCAGGTTCAAGCCGGCGAGGCCTCCACCGAGGACGACGGCGCCCACGGCCAAGGCCTTCACCGCTCCGCCCAGAGAGGCAACCCCGGAGAGGGCGCCCGCCTTGCCGACAGCGAGCTTCGTCGCCGCCGTCGAAATACCGGCACCGGCACCGCCACCACCAGCAGCTCCGCCCGCGAGCGCACCGCCCGGGGCAGGGGACGCTCCCGGGGCAGGGGACGCTCCCGGCGCAGGGGACGCTCCCGGCGCGGGCACATCCGCAGAAGGCACATCCGGCGCGTCGGGCGCGAGCGCCAACGGAGGCAGCGCAGCCGCCAGTCGTTTCCAGATGGCATCGGTCTCGGCGCGCTCTGGCTCACCCCAAGGGTCCTCGTCGAGGACGGCCCGCGCCCTCTCTCCCAAGGTTCCGGCGGCATCGCGGAGACGTTCGAGCTCTTTCATCGGGAACCTGCCTGCGCGGGTCGAGGGAAGCTCTCTTGAGCCTGGCGTTGATGGACCGCTTTCCAGAAAACATCACGCGCGGCGCGGAGCCGCGAGTAGACGGTGCCCTTGGGGATGCCCAGAGCCTGGGCGATGGCGTTCCCGTCGAGCCCTTCCAGCTCGTGGAGCGTGAAGACGGCGCGCTGCTCGACCGACAGCCGCACGAGAATCGCCTCCAGGGCCGCCATCTGCCGACTGCGCTCCAGAACCAGCGATTGATCCGGTCGGTGATCGACGAGGGCGTCCACCGCCGCTGGCGCTGCAGTGACGTGCTTGGCGGCGGCCCGGCGCCGCTCGAGGGTCTGCCTGTAGCAGATCCCGAAGAGCCAGGTGCGGAAGCTGCTGCGGTGCTCGAAATCCTGAAGCTTCTTGAACGCGATCAGAAACACATCGTGGGTTGCATCGGCCACCTCGAACCGAGGACAGCCGAGGCGGTACAGGGAGCGCCAGACATAGGCGACGTTCTCCCGATAGAGCTCTTCGAAGGGGTTCGTGGACGTCAACGCGCTAGCTCACGGACTATGAGTGACACGAGCCTCGCCGCAGGATCACCAAATCGACGCTGCGAGTGTGAATCCTGCGTAGCCGGCCGCTCGCGGCGGGGAGTGGACCGGCCCTAGCCCCTCGACAGTGAAACGCTCGTCCATGAGCGGCGCGAGGGCTGCTCCCTCTGCCTGCCAGAACAGGGGACCGACCAAGTTACCCAGCAGCTTGAGCCCGCCTCCGACCCCCACCCAGGCCACTGTCGCCTGTCGGGAGTCATCGACCCCTCGCGCCTCCGCCTGCAGTGCGCCAGCGAGGGCGTCGGCGCAAGCCGCGCCGCTGGGCCATGCTCCGGGCAAGCTCCAGAGCTCTCGGCACAGCCGCAGCTGCCCACCCACGAGCCTCAGGCGCAAGCGCGTCCCTCCGCCCACGTCCCGCTCCGCTGTAGGCAGCCACACGGCCCTCGCGTGGGCCGTCCAGGGACGCTGCGACGCCCGTAGCCCTAGCCAGCTGCCGAACGCCGAGGAATGAGTCACGCCTAGCGCAACAAGCGCACCGAGCTCGAGCCCAAGGCGATCGGCAGCGTCAGCGCCCGAAGAGTCCCGGGAGCCCTCAGACGCGGCGGATTCCGGGCGTACTTCATCGGCCGGCCCTCGACTCGCTCGGCTGCCTCGGCTCGCCTCGCGCGCACCGTCGCCCTCGTCCTCGCCCGCTCTGCTCTCCCCAGGCGCGTCGGCTAGCTCGGCGGACGCCTCGGCAAATGTGGGCTCGACGAGCACCGCAACGGTGACGGCCAGCGCACTTGCCAGACCGGCGCAGGTCGCGCCGGCGTCGTCGATCTCCCTCACGCCGGCAATACGGCCGACGGCCTCGATGCGTCCGTGGTACCCCGCTGTGTCCCGATCGAAGGAGACGACGATTGACGGGCTCTCGCCCGCCGAGGCGGAGCGCGTGGCGAGCTGCTCCGTCAAACGATTGATCATGGCCACGAGGCCTTCGGTCGCCGGACAATCGGCGGCTCCAGCTGTCGCTCGCGCCTGCAGCGCCACCGGCCCCTCTGCTTCTGCCGCCTGCGCTGCATTAGGCGGTGCCAGCAGCCCGAGCAGGCCGCCGCAGGCAAGTCCTAGCAGCGCCCTCGCGCGCCGCTCTCCCTTACCCACCTTCTCTGGAAACCGTGTCCGCTGGTTCAATCCGGGGACGCTACCCAAGTCGCGCGAGCTTCGCAACGATCACGACGCCATTGTCGCGGCGCGTCCGCGCTCGGCGAGCGCGGGGCTCAGCTCGGAAGAGCTCACGGCATTGAACCTAGATTTCGCGCGCTCCCCCCCATGAAAGGTTTGGATGGGCGGAGTTGGGGTTTTCGAGCGCATGGGGGGCCACTATCGTGGGTTGATCGGCCCCGTGGATAGACCTCCCCCTTTCCACCACGGACGATATTCGGTTGTGGTGGGGTCAGCAGAGTTGGGCGTGGAGCTCTCGACCAACATCACAGCGTGGGTGAGCTCAGGCGTGAGTCGAGCCTTGACGACGAAGAGCGTCCCAGCAATCTCA
>JAEWRL010000093.1 GCA_023398955.1 Pseudomonadota bacterium | reverse complement strand
CGCTGAGTCGGCAACGGCAACCAGTGCAGCTGCTCACGCTGATTCGGCTGCTGATGCCGCTGCAGCCACTGCTCCTGCCCCCGCATCGGCACCTGTCGCTGACGCCGCGACCGATGCGGAAGCTGCTAACAGCCATGGGGACCACGCGGGGCTCAGACTTCGATGACGGCCTCGTCGGAGTAGGTGATCCGCTCGGGACCGTTCTCGCGCAGAACCCACGTGTTCTCGACCCCGATGGCGCCCTCGCCCGGGAACACGAGTTTGGGCTCGAACGCGAAGACCACGCCCGGTTCCAGCGCCTCTTTCTGGAAGCCACGCGCCAGAAACGGCGGCTCATCGATCTCGAGCCCGAGGCCGTGGCCGATGAACGACACCTGCGCGCCCTTGGCTCCCATGAAATTGTCGACGTGGCCCAAGTCGACGGCGAGGGCTAGGCAACGCTCATAGACTGTCCCCCAGGGGACGCCAGGGCGCGCGACTTCCGTCATGAGAGCCTGCACCCGGAGCATGTCCGCGTAGGCGCGGCGCCAGCGCTCGGGAAGCTCGCCAAGGCAGAGGACACGGGTCTGATCGGCGAGGTAGCCGTTGACGCTGCCGCCCCAGTCGACGATGACAGGCTCATGACGCTTGATGCGGCGGTGCCCTGCCCCCTGCCCAAAGGAACGGTGGGGCCCAGCGCCGCCCAGCGGCGTGTCGAGGTAGGCTGGCACTGCGGAGTCGGAACCCGCCAGCACGTGACCGTAGAGCATCACCCCATTGAAGGCCCGCATGGGGATGATTCCCGGGTGCCCTTCCAGTCGCGAGGCGCGTTCGAGCTCAGCGGCGAGCTCCAGCTCCGTCATGCCCTCGCGCAGGACGCCCTGAGCAACGCGGAGCATGCGGTCGATCTGATCGGCGGCGCGGCGCATCTCGGCGAGCTCGAGCTCCGACTTGATCATCCTCACGCGCCGTAGGAGGGGCGCGGCGTCGGCGGAGGCGGCCTCGCTGAAGGTCCGACGGTAGCGCTCATGGAACGTGACCGGCAGCACGTCGAGCTCGTATCCAATGCGACGAGCCGGCGCCAGACCCACCTGCGCCAGAATCGGGGGCACCTCCTTCATCGCTCGGAAGGGCACGACGTGCTCCAGGGGCGACTCCCGGCGCGCCCGCTCCACGTCGCGGCGCACACAATAGACGGCTTCCCCCTCTCTGGGGACGTACAGGAGTCCACTCTGGACGGTCCCCGTGAAGTAGTAGAGTCCTGCGTTCTGCGCGATGATGACAGCATCAAGGTCTGCTGGTCCCATTTGCCCCTGGAGGCGCTCACGGCGCGCCGTGAACTCCTCGGGCGGGAAGGGGTAGCTGCTGCTTGTCGAGGCGAGAGTCATACGGCGCCCAGCCTAAATGGACGAACGCAGTTGTCGAGCACCTCGACGATTGCGCGAGCAAAACAACAGGAATGGGTCCGACCACACCACGGCCTTCGAGCTCATTTGGCATGCACGACCGCGACCGCGACCTGCAGCTCGTGGACGGGCGCCGCCTGCCGCTCACTCGCGGACGATGATGGGCAGGTCCCAGCTGGCGAGCCCGCCGCGGTTGTCGCGAACCACCGTCCAGAGGTGCGCATGGCGGGTTGGGGTCGTGGGCGCCTGCCAACGGATGCAGGGAGTGCGTCGTGCGGCTGCGCCCTCGCGCGGCGGGCGGATGCCGAAGCTTGCCTCGTCGGCGGGCAGCTGGCCGGCGTTCGTCAGCGCCTCGAGCCACACGGATTTTTTCGGCTCCGCAATACTGCTGCCGTCCTCGGAGAGCAGGCTGAAGCTCTCCTGGGCGACCGCCACGGTCAGGCAGTGTTCGGGGCAGTCGTCGGGCTCCACGGCGCGGCAGGGAGGGACGACGGGGGCACAGCGACCCAGCTCGGTACACTCGAAGCCGGTCGGGCACGCCTCAGGGGAGCCGCAGGCGACGGGGACCGCCACCTCGTCGAAACGCGGCGCGAGGAGCACGGGGTTTCGACTGGCGACGACGTCGTAGCTGTACAGGGTGGTGACTCCCGCGACCATGCTTCGATGGTCCAATAGCTCGCCCGTCTCTCGCTCCCGGCACTCGAGAGGCAAGCGATCCGCGACCCCGGGGCTAGGCACGAGAGTGCCGGCGCAGGCAGCAAAAAAGACGTAGGAGGTCCCGACACGAACGCGGCGCTCGCCGACCTGGGTCTCCCCTGCAAGGATGTCCGGGGGGGCGGCGTGGACGAACTCCGGACCGAAGCCGAACCCGTCGGGATAGGCGCGCTCCGCCGTGGCGGCGACCGGGTTGGCGAGCTGCTCACCCCAGGCACCGAAAGCGTCGAAACACGTCTCCGGGTCATTGCGGAGGGGGTTGTCACAGCCGCCAAACCAAGCCACTTCGATGTCGCAGGTGGGATCCGAGCGAGGGCCGCCGCGGCCGTCGGCGCAGACAAGGGAGAGGCGCGTGGCGCCTCCTGGAGTGAGGGTGGGCGGATCCGCGCGAACCCCCAGGACGCGCAAGGAGTCCACATAGCGGGGCTCGGGCCAGTCCACGTCGTCGCAGGCCGGCCCCCCGAGGAAGGCCAGGAGCACGAGACCGAAAACCCTGCGCTGCTGCGCTGTCATAGCTCCCCCCGTATGCCGAGGCTGGGGAGCAGCGGGAGGCTGCGCGACAGGGGCTTCACGCCCGAGTAGTCGTAGGAGGGCACGGCCTTGTCGGGGCTGTAGTGGAAGTACACATTGATGAGATCGAGGTAGACGGAAAGCCTGTGGTCTTGCCGCTCCCAGGCTTTCTCTATCCTCAAGTCGAGCTGGTGGAAGGGCCCCAGGCGCTCCTGCGCGAAGGTCCCATAGCAGCGGTACTCACCGGTAGCGCTGTCGAAGAGTCCGCCGAAGCAGTCCCGGTAGGGAAGCCCCGTCGCATAGCGGAAGCGCCCGCCGGCTTCCCAACCGCTACCGAGGCGATAGCTGCCGACGAGGTTCAGGACGTGCGTCTGGTCATGGCGCTCGAGCTCCCGGGGCGCGGATGCCCTGGCCTGCCGGGTGGCGCGAGAGAGGGTGTAGGCGACCCATCCGAAGAAATGCTCGTCCGCATGGTAGCGAAGGAGCACGTCCGCGCCGAGAACCCTGCCCCGC
This sequence comes from Pseudomonadota bacterium, assembly GCA_023398955.1. Lineage (GTDB taxonomy): Bacteria > Myxococcota_A > Polyangia > Polyangiales > Polyangiaceae > JAEWRL01. The sequence continues at coordinate 6,750 of JAEWRL010000093.1, read as the reverse complement.
CCCTCGTCATCAACGACCTCGTTGCCGGAACCGTCCTGCCTCACGTCGAGGAGCCTCCTCAGCTGCTTCGCAAAGGCTTCGACAGACAGGCCAACGTTCTTTGTCAAGGCCTGCTCGACCCCGACCATGAGATGGACGGCGCGGCTCGAGACGAGATCCGCAGTGCCGAGCTCGGGCACGGTCTGACTCGGATCCGGAGGCTGATAGAAGAGCCCGATGCCGCCCTTGAGCACAGTGCTCAGCGGCGCCTCGACCAGGACGGCTCGAGCCGCCAACCGGGGCGCGACGTCCACCTCGTCCGTGTCGCGAGCGTAATCCACGCGGGTACCTGCGGTGATGTCGAGGCGGTGGCTGGGAGCGAGCTCGTACTCGAGGTAGGCCGCGGGGCGCAGGGAGACGCCGTGGATGTCATACGGCGTCAACTCGGGGGAATCGATGGCCGTGGTGGCAAGCTCGCCCTCCACGAAGCGGCGATCCGTGCGCGCCTGGACCTCGAAGGGAGCATAGAGAACGTCGGTACCAAGGCGCGCTATGCCGTAGAGGCCAGTCCTCACCGAGACCTCCGTGCGCAGGGCGCCAACGCTGTACACGGACTCGGTGGAGCGCTCCCCATCGGAGGCGTAGCTGCGATTCCTTCCCAAGGACCAGCTGCCGGCGAAGTCCACCTCCTCCCCCAGGGGCACGCGCAGCGTGGACTGGAGGTGTTGAAACGAGGCCCGTCGAGGGACATACCAGCCCTTGACCCCTGGCCTGATGGGCACGAAGGTATCCCGCGAGCCGATGAGGCCCACTCGGAAGAGCCCCTGCCGCGGCATGGGGCGCTCGACGTAGAGCTGGTAGTCGTAGTACCGTGGCAGGCCATCCTCCGGGTCGGCTCCGGACCGCATCATCGGGGCGAGCCAACGGTCGAGATAGCTCGTACGAAAGCCGCCCATGAAGCTGTAGCCGCGGAGCTTCGGGACGGGGCCCTCGACGTTGGCTCGGGCGTTGAGGAAATCCAACTGCGCCGAGCCGTGGTACCCGCCATCGGGGTTCGTCTCGCGCAGGCGGATCTCCACGACGCCGCCCATCGCTCGGCCGTAGCGGGCGCTGAAGTTGCTGGGATAAAACTCTAGCCTCTCGATCATCTCGCCGGGGATGACGCTCGAGAGGTCTCCATAGTGAAAGACCTGGGGAATGGGGGTCCCTTCGATATAGACCTGGGTATCCTGGGAGGCGGAGCCCCGGACGACGAGCTCTCCACTAAGTCCTCGAGGGCGCGCCACGCTGGGCATGGCCTCCACGGCATGGACCGCGTCGCCCATGGTGCCAGGCATGCGCAGCAGCTCGGTCCTCTCGAGCTCGTAGTGGGTCACTTCCCGCGCGAGCACCCCACCGCGGACCCTGATCTCGAGGGGGACCTCGTCCTCGGGGGAGGGGGGCGTCCCGGTGTCCTCGACGGGCGTCTCCGGGCGCGCGTCGCTCGGCGCGCTCGTCGGGTTCGGAGGGGCAGGCTCCGAAGGCTCGGCAGCGTCTGGGTGCGCATCGAGCTCGAACTCGTAGCGATAGAGGATGGTGACGGCGACGGGAACACCATCGCGCAGGGCCGGCTCGAAGACGAAGCGCCTGGCGGCCGCCATCGCGACGCCGTCGAAGCCGTGGCCGGCCGCCTCGGCAACTTGGACGTCCGCGACGCGCCCGCGCTCATCGATGGTGATCCTCAGCGTGACGGTACCCTGTATGGCATCCTCAAGGGCCTGCGCGGGGTAGTCCGCGGGCTCGAAGTGGACCAGGCGCGGAGCAACGATCCGCGACGCGGTGGCAGGAGCGTCCGTCGTGGCCGGCTTCGGATCGACAGCTGCAGCACCCGGCCCTGAGTCCTGCCGGGCCTTGGCGCTTCCCGCTCCGAGCAGCGCAGCCAGGACAGCCGCGGTGACGCTAGTCGTTGCGCGGTGGGGTGGGCTCTCGATCAGCGCTCGGCGAAGGGCTCCCATTGGAATAGCGGCGCGGAGGATGGACCGCTCCACCACCCGCCGCAATGACTCGCGACGCCAGATCCCTGACCTCCCGCGCCAACTGCTATTGTCGGCCCGTGCCTTCAGAACCTACATGCAGCGTACGGGCGGCTGGCCCGGTGCTCTTGACCTTGCGCGCAGCGGGTATCGACCTGCCGGTGGTAGCAAAGCGTCTCGGGATCCCGCCGGACATGCTTCTCGACAGGGACGCCCGCCTCCCCGTGGCGCGGCTGATGCTGCCCCTCTGGGAGCTCGCCGCGGAGCTCCTCGACGATCCAGTGGTCGCCCTCCGTGCGACGCAGCACATCTCGCGGGAGAGCTTCGACGTCTTCAGCTACGTCGTGGCGGCCAGCCCAACCGTTGGCGACGCCGCAACGCGCGTGATCCGCTACTTTCGCCTCATCACGGACGGCGGCGCCTACTCCCTCGATCGCGAGGGCCAGCACGTGTGGTGGCGGTTTACCCCGGCAGACGCCGCCGCCGCTGCGTGCCAGCAGGACACGGTCTTCGCCCTCGCCGTAGTCGTCAAGCACCTGCGTCTATGGACCGACCCCGCCTTCACTCCCCTCGAGGTACGCATCCGCCACAGCGAGCTAGCAGGGCTCTTGGAGCTCGAGGACTACTTCCGCGTCCCCATCACGCTCGGCGCAGACCGCAACGCCTTTCGCTTCGAAGCCTCGCTGCTGGACCGCCCCTCCCACCTCGCCGACGCGGGCCTCGCTGAGCTCCTGGACCGCTATGCGAACGAAGCCCTCGCAGCCTTGCCCGCCCTGGGGCTGATAGGAAGCCAGGTGCGGGAGCTCCTCGCGCGGGGGCTGCAAGACGGCGAAGTCGCCCTCGACAGCGTCGCCAAGCGGCTCGGCATGAGCGAGCGCAGTCTGCAGCGCTCTCTGAAGGACGAGAACACATCCCTGAAGCAGATGGTGGACGAGCTGCGCCAGGAGCTCGCCACACACTATCTCAGGCGACCCGATCTCTCTATCTCGGATGTCGCGTACATGCTGGGGTTCTCCGAGGCAGCGCCCTTCTGCCGCGCTTTCAAGCGCTGGACAGGCCGAGCTCCGGGTGAGTACCGACGTCAGAACGGAGGAGCGGAGACGGCGAACCGTTGAAAGCCATAGGGGCGGCTACGACTCCCGCGGGAGGTTGGCGCCGGTTCGTGGGGGACCGGCGGCGCCCTCCCCCTCGTCGCACCGGACGTGCGGACCTCAACGACTCTCAGTCACCTCGACGAGAGAGAAGGTTGCACCTTGGCCGTCAGCGACAACAACGATGCGCCCATAGGGGGAGTCGAAGGGGCCGTGGGCAACGCGGCCGCCCAGCGCCTCCACTTGCTTCGCGGCCGCGTCCGCATCGGCCACCGCGAAATAGATCATCCAATGCGGCGGCATATCGCCCCACTCCGCCGTCATCTGCAGGATGCCTGCGCGTGGCTCGCTGTCGCTCAGGGTGTAATAGGTCGTCATGGGCATGTCCATCCGCTCCCCGCGGAGGCCGAGCACTGCCTCGTAGAAGGATTTGGCGTCGTCCGCGTCCCGGGCGTTGACTTCACACCAGGCCATCGTCCCCGGTTTGCCAGTCCAGGCGGACCCGGCATGGCCCGCCATCTGCCACAGCCCGAAGACGGCACCGCTCGCGTCCGCGCAAACGGCCATGGTGCCTGCGTCCGGGATGACCATCGGTGGCACGAGCACCTGACCGCCGTTTTCCTTCACGAGGGAGCAGCTGCGCTCGATGTCCTCCGTGGCGAAGTAGACGGACCACACAGCGGGCGATGCGGCGTCACCCGGGGGTTCGCCGATGCCTGCGACGGGCTCGCCGTCGAGCAGAGCCATTGAGTAGTTCCCCATTTCGGGATCCCCTGGCGTGATCTCCCATCCGAAAAGGGATGCGTAGAACGCCCTCGCGGCGTCTCCCCCTTGCGTCATGAGATCGAACCAACAAGGGCTGCCGCTCGGGTGTTTTTCGATTCTGGACATGAGGCTCCAACCCCGGGAACCTCGCTTGGCTCTTGATGCAGCGAATCGGAACCCGGGTCCCGATCACCTAGGGAGCGTTCCGTCGCCAGCAAGGGCGTGACCCGAAGGTCACCGCGATGGTCTGCGTCGCATCAAGGATGCACGAGCAGATGGCGCTCTGCGTCCTGAGCCCAGCGGTCCTTCGGGTACTTGCGCACGAGCGCGCGCGCCTCGTCCTTGGCTTCCGCCCGACGACCCAGGTCGACGAGGGCACGAATCGCGATCCAGGTACGCTGCGGCACTTCCTGACTCTCGGGATCCCTCTCCAGCACGACGCGCGTCATCTCCAGCGCGAGCTCTGGATCGGTCTTGCGCAAGGCCGCTAACCGGGAGGTCAACGCTGGATCGTCCCTCAAGATGTCCGGGGGCGAGGGTGACGGCGTGCCCCCGTCCCTCACAGCGGCGGCGCGCTCGGGGATGCTCCTCGGTGTCGCGGGATGCGCACGGAGCGCCTCCTGCTGGTTAGCCTGCTCCTTCCCGGGCAGTGAGACGGACGCTGGCGGGGCTTCCCCGACCGTAGGCGTCCTGCTCGGCTCCCCCTTCGAGCAGAGCAGCGCCCCACCCCCTGCGGCGAGCCCTGCGCAAGCCAGGAGAATCCAGCTTCTCTTCGTCATACGGAACAAGTGCTCGGAGCGGCGCGAGGAGGCATACGACGCCCCCCGGGCGCGAGGCTCGCCGGGTGACGCGCCGCCACCAGCTCAGTCGAAGCTCGGGAGGTCGTCGCGGTTGATCGTGAATTGGCTCGAGTAGGCCGTCTGGATGCCGTCCACCGTGTTGTGGGTGCCATCATTCTGATAGGTCGCCCAGATGTTGAACAGCACCCACGGGGCTGTCTGCTCCTGGAACATCACGTTGGGATCGACGGCCATCCCGTTCTCGTGAAGCGGGATGGGGAGGCTCTGCCCCACGAGCTCCACCGTGCGGTTGAAGAGACCCGCGAAGGGCTGGTTGGTGTCGTAGGTGTCGGGCCCCGCCAGATCCACTGTCGCCCTGCCCGGGTAGACCACCTCGTTGATGGCGCCTGCGAAGGGGAAGAGCCAAATCAGGTTATCGAGGCCCTTCGTGTTGGTGAGGTAGTCGTAGGTGAAGTTCCAGAGCTCCACCACGTAGGCCCCGTCGTCCATGCCCCACCAGAACCAATCGCCGCTCGCTTCGTGGAAGGGCGCCCACAGCACGGGGACGTTTGCGTCCTCGAGCCGCTGCAGCTCGGCCGCGGCGTAGTCGAGCTTCTCGAGGAACGAGGTATGCTCTGGGGTCCCCTGCTCGAGCACGGAGCTGATTCCACTGCTCACCGCCTGCTGGGAGTTCTCGTAAGTATCGGCCAAAGGCGGAGCCCCCATGTGATAGCGGAGCATCGTGATGCCGCCAGCCTGGGCCCAAGCGATGGCGCGGTCCGTAGTGCCGTTCGGGTAGAGGTAATCGCCCCCGAGGACGGCAGGGTGCTCTCCCGTAGTGTCGGTTATCCACTGCACGTCTTCGGCAGGATCCGCATCCCAGCTGGTCTCCTGCTGCCCCGAAAGGACGTAGCTCCCGTAGATCTCGTACAGGTAGCACAGCAGGTTCCTCGCCTGCGTCGAGGCGTTCGGATTCACGGGAGCTGGGCACTCTCCGCCGCCGACGGGGCGCAGCACGACCTGTTCGATGGTGCAGCTGGCACCCGAGTTGTACGGGTCGGAGCCCACGACGACGCACGACGTCTGCTCTTCCCAACCCCAACCATCGCCGTCGGGATCGGAGCCGGCATCCACACAGAGGGGACGGCACTCCCCGTCCCCAAAATCGCGCCCCTCGTGGGTGATGATGGTGCCACCCCCACCCGTGCCGCTTCCGGCAGCGCCACCCGTTTGCTCATTGCCCCCCGCGCTCGTGGCGCCACCGTTCGTGCCAATTCCGCCACCACCCGCCGTGCCGCCGGCGCTGCTGCCACCGACGCTGCTGCCACCGGCGCTCGCGCCTCCCATGCTCGGGCCACCGCCACTGATCGGAGCGCCCCCCGTGGCCTGTGTCCCTCCGGCCGCTGGCGCCCCACCGGAAGTCGTGCTGCCACCGGTGCTGGTGCTGCCTCCGGCCGCAGCAGAGGCGCCACCGCTGCTCGCGCCACCCGAGGTGCTGACCCCACCCGAGGCGCTGACCCCGCCCGTGCCGACAGCGCCGCCGAGGCTCGTCGCCCCTGCCATGGGGGTGCCGTTGTCGTCCGTACCCGAACCGCCGCAGCCCGCGACGAACAAGGTGAGAATGAGTCCGCCACCCAGGATCGCCGTCTGGTTGAGTCGCATGGTGCTCCGTGCCGATGAGTGGCCCCCGAACCGGCCAGGAAACGGACGAGCCAGGGAACCAGAAAGTAAGAGGTCCCAGAACAGGGATACTGCATCTTGGGCGCGGAAGCCAGGCGCAGCGGCCCCGGGCAAGGGGCATGCCGGAGAAGGGCAGCAGGCAGGGGCTGAGCAGCAAATCGGGGCAGGCCTGAGCAGACTTGCGCGCTGGCACACAGGTCTCGGGCCATGCCCGCAGGCTCCTGTCGCCAAGCTGGAGCTGCGTCGACGAACACTCCGCGGCAGCTCCAGCGATCGCGCGGCGGCTGGCTCGGCGCTCTCGATGGCCGAGCGCGGACTAGGGCCTGTCCCTGAATGCGGTTGGCTCTTCCGTAAACGTGCCCGTGCCCGTGCCCGAAAAAGCTAGCAACGCGGGGGCCAGCGCTGGCCGATAGCTGAGCATGGAACTGGCTCATGAAAAGCTCG
>JAEWRL010000058.1 GCA_023398955.1 Pseudomonadota bacterium | reverse complement strand
CCAGCACGACAGGGAGTCGTCCTGCCAAACGTGCCACGGTGATCCGCTTGTACGCCGCCGGCTCGCTCATCCCGAGGCGCTGGGTCGCATAGCTGAACAGCGACGAGCAGGCCTGCTCGAGATAGATCTGTCGCGCATCGACCTCGGCCAAGTGCGCGACGATTTCGGCTGTCACTTGCCTGTCGCAGCGCACGAGCTCCTGAACGCGAGCGAGCAAGGCGTGACCTGATAGATGGTGCGGAGCCTGACTTCGTACCCGCGGGCGCAGGCGCGGTGCCGCGACGGCTCTGTCCGCCGAGCGTCTGCGCCAGGGCCGTGCTTTGACTCTCGAGCGCGCCCGTTCCTCTGGGGCGCCCGAACTCGGTCCCAGGTTGTGCGCTATCCACAGCCGCGTCACCGGGTAGCGGGCTGTTGGCGCGCGCCAAGCCTGGGTCATTTCTCGCGAGCATACCCGGGTCATTTCTCCCGAGCGCTGAAGATCCTAGATCGGACGATCGATCGACAGCTCCGGCGGGTAGCCGCTACTTCACCTCATTGATGAAGCCACGCGCGCCACACCGCGGGATGAACAGCCGAGAATTCCGCAGGATTCAGTGTCCATGTGCCGGGGGGCGCGCGAAACCTAGGATCAACTCAGGGCGAGCCAGGCAAACCAGCGTAGTACTGAGCTACCGCCTCCATTTCCTTCGGGCGGAGGTCATGCTCGGTGACTGCCTCTCGCATGATGTGCGCGTATTGGGTGCCACCTCGCTGCCCGTTCGTGAAAAGCTGTAGCTGTCGGACTAGATAGGCACGGGATTGACCGCCCAGGAGCGGATAGCCGGGGTGGGCTTCGCGCTTGCTGGGGCCGTGGCAGTCGGCGCACGCGGGAATGCGGCGGCTTGGTATTCCGCGCAGGGCGATGCTGCGGCCGGGGTCGCCCCCGGGCGTCCATGAAGGCGCAGGCCGCCTGGAGTACCAACCCGCCGCCTGCTGGATCGCCTTTAGATCTAGTGTGGCAGCGATAGGTTCCATGATGCCGCTGCTCCGCTTGCCGTGGGCGTAGGCATCGAGGGCTCCCTCGAGGTACTCCGCGCGTTGGCCCGCCAAACGAGGGAAAGCGTCTGCACCACGGCCCAATCCATCGATGCCATGGCAGCGTGCGCACTGTTCCACGACGACGGTCGGCGCCGTCGACAGCGAGGGCACGGTCTCGGTGGGAATGGGCTCACCGACAGGGCGCGGCGCGGGTCGGAGGCGAGTGTCCTCAGCCCCGAACACGAGCTCAGCATACGCTGCAGGGTCGAGCGTCGGGAGCTGCTGCAGGAACGCCACGACGGCCCAGACCTCGTCTTCTCGGCCCCGGGCTGGCCACGCGGGCATTCCGGTCATCTTTATTCCATGAAGCACGATGTAGAAGAGCTCGGCGCTGTCGTACTTTCGTGCCACCTGGCTCAGGTCCGGCGGATGGGGCGTCATGTGATGCGGCACTCGCGGAGGCCGCGAGCCAGGGGCGCCGTGGCAGAACCGGCAGCCGCTCTCGTAGTGCCCGGCCCCAACCAGCACCAGGGCGGGGTCATCGAGCTCCGGCACGTCGATGGTCAGCGAATGGGTGGCGACAGAGCGCTGCATAGCCGTATGAAGCACCCACTCCGTGAGCGCCCAATGGCCCGAGCTTGCCTTCACCGGGACGACGCCACTCGCCACCACGAGAGCTCCCAGCGCTCCGAGCGCTGCGATGGATCCCAGGGCGCGCGCGGTCCACTTGCCCTTCACGGCTGGCTCCCGGAGTGCGCCCTGGCGAGCAGGTCCTTCGCGGTGAGGATGAGGCCCCCAGCCAGGTAGGCAACGCCGCCAACGACGAGCATGATGGCTCCGCCGAGCTGCTGATCCTCCAGCGGCGGCAGCGCGCTCCCCGAGGGCGTGTGGTGATACAACACCCGAGGCGTGAGTGCGATGAGCGCCCCAAGCAGTGTCATGTGCATGGACGTGAGAAGGAGACCCGCTACGCCTGCCAGCGCACGCTGCCGGCGCTCCCTCGGCGTTCCCCCGATCGCCGCGACCCACAGCGCGAACCCTGCAGTCAAGAACGTCGACTGCTCAACGATGAGGGCGATCGTCTGGTGGCGCGCGGCGTGGTGCAGGGCGGGTGCGTGCCACCCCCAGACGATGACGAGCTCGGCCACCGAAGCCGGGATCGCAGAGAAGGTGCTGGGCCAGCGCCTGGCAGGGTCGAGGGGCGTCCCCGCTACGCTCCAGGCGAGCAGCGGAGCCGCCACGGTCACAACGGCCATGTGCATGATCATGTGGCGTGAAAAGGCCGGCAGGGGAGCGCCGGGCAGTGGCCAGGCCCACACAGCGGTGAGCACGGCCACCCCGGCGAGCAGCCATCTTCGACGGATCAGCGACATGTCTCCAGGTACAGGGTAGGGAGCATCACGTACACGATGGCGACTGCGCTGAGGGCCGAGAGAAGCAGCGTGGCGAAGCCCAAGAACCGAGTCCGGTCCGCCCGTGTGTCGAAGTCGTGAGGGACCGTGGCGTTCCCGATGGTGTGGCGGCGATAGGCGCGCACCCCAATGGCCGCGACGCCCAGCAGTGCCACGCCCGTATAGATGTAGATGGCGCCTCGTGCCCAACCGAGAGACCCATAGAGGACTGACCCCTTCGCGCAGCGCACGGCGACGGTGATGTAGGATCCGAGGAAATGGAGGGCCCAGATGGTCGGTGAGGCTGCCAGCCACCACAGGCTCTCCCGTCGTTCTTCGGTGTCGCTGTCGCTAGGTCGGGAGGGGGTGTCGTCTGCAGTCATCATGCCACCAAGGGAAAGCCGCCGACGACAGCCACGGTGATGATGGTCGTTACGGCCGCGAAGTGCCAGTAGAGCGTCGTGTTGGAGATGTCTATGTCATGCTTGCTTGTCATGCGACCCGCGAGGCGGCGCGCCAAGCAGTAGAGCTGCATCAGTGCTCCGAGCCCCGCGTGAAAGACCAACCAGAGCACCAACGTCCAGACGATCGCCGGGTAGGCGTGGGACGTGGGGTCCATGCCCGACCCCTGGAGACCCAGCACCAACACGACGCATCCAGCCGCCGCCAGTATTGCCGCCATCACTATCGCCGCCGTGAACCGAGTCTTGCTGTCCCGTCGGTTGAGATGCCGCGCGGCGAGCGTGGCTGCCCACGCCGCCAACAGCAGAACCAGCCCGGCAGATGGCCACAGTAACCCTGGGGTGGGCTGGGACGCTGGTGGGAAGTCCTCGTGGACCGTCCAGTAGAAGAAATAGCCGAAGACGAGCGCCACGAAGGCAGTCATGTCTGCCAGCATGGATATGAGCATTGCCCACCAGCCGACGGACTTTGGACCAGAGCGATACAGGGGGAGGGTGACGCCCAAGCCCACGTCCTTCTCGGGCTTCTCTGGGATGATGGCTGTGCCTGTCCAGAGCCAGTACAATATGGTGAATAGGGCGAGCACGCTGCAGCCCAAAGCCACCCACCATTGGTGGAACGTGCCGAAGATGAAGGCGCCGCCCGTGAACACCGCGGCGATGAGCGTCACGAAGGTCGGTCCGGGAACGCGCAGGCACTGCATGGGCTGTGCGTCGACGGGGCTGGTGATGAGCGTCTCTCGCTTCAGCTCCTCGGCATCGGGTAGATAGAAGCGGCCTTGATCGACGTCGCGTATGAAATTGGGCTGGTCCCAGAGCGGATAGCGACCGTCTATTTCCGGGATGGAACGAACTCCCCATGGCTTGTCCGGCATCTCGGCGAGCCACTCCATGGTGCCAGCATTCCATGGGTTGCGCGGCGCATATGGCTGCTTGCCTTTGGGGCGAAACACGTCGAACAAGAAGACCGCGACTCCAGCGGCCAGAACGAAAGCGCCGATGGTGCTGACGAGATTCAGCGTGTCGAAGCCAGCGCCCGCGGGATAGGTATAGACCCTGCGGGGCATGCCACGCATTCCCGTGATGTGCATGGGCAAGAAGGCGACGTTGAAGCCGATGAACATCAGCCAGAAGGTCACCTTGCCCAGCTTCTCCGAGAGCTGCTTGCCCCCCACGAGCGGAAAGAAATAGTAGAAGGCTCCGACGACCGGAAAGATGGTGCCGCCGATGAGCACGGAGTGCAGGTGTCCTACGATGAAGTACGAATCGTGAGCTTGGAAGTCGAAGGGGACGAGCGCCACCATGACGCCGGAGAGGCCACCGATGATGAAGGTGGACAATCCACCCAAGATGAAGAGCACCGGGACCTTCCAGACCACCTTGCCCACGAGCAGGGTCGCGATGAAGCAGAAGATCTGGACGCCGGTCGGTATGGCAACGGCCTCTGAAGCCGCGCTAAAGAGCCCCAGGGAGATCCCTGGCAAGCCGGTGGTGAACATGTGGTGCACCCACAGGCCGAAGCTGATGAAACCCGTGCCTACGGCTGCCAAGACCACCCAGCCATAGCCGACGATGGGTGTCCGCGCGAAGGTCGGGACCATCATCGCCACCAGGGCGATGGCGGGCAGGAAGACGATGTATACCTCGGGGTGCCCGAAGAGCCAGAAGAGATGCTGCCAGAGCAGCGGGTCGCCGCCTCGCGTCGTGTCGAAGAACGGCCAGTCCAGAGTGCGCTCGAGCTCGAGCAGGACGTCGCCCGCGATGAGGGGAGGAAAGGCGAACAGGATCATCACCGCCACCACGAGGATATACCAGCAGTAGAGCGGTATCAGATTGATGCGCATGCCCGGTGGCCGCGTCTTGAGGACTCCGACGATGAGCTCGACAGCCGCGGCGATAGAGGCAATCTCGATAAAGGAGAGCCCGAGCAGCCACACATCGACGCCGGGCCCGTCCGAGTACTGGCTCGTCAAAGGCGGATACATGAACCAGCCGCCCTTCGGTGCAATGCCGAAGAACAGTGAGCCGCAGAGGAAGACACCCCCGATGACGAAGCACCAGAACCCGTAGGCCGAGAGTCGCGGAAAGGGCAAGTCGCGAGCGCCGAGCAGCTCGGGCAGGATCATGATGGAGAACGCCTCGAACACCGGTACGGCGAAGAGGAACATCATGATGGAGCCATGCATCGTGAAGAGCTGGTCGTAGGTCTCGGCCGACAGGAAGTCGTTGTCCGGTACGGCGAGTTGAAGTCTCATCAACAGGGCCAGCACGCCACCGAAGACGAAGAATGCGAACGCGACCGTCGTGTACCAGACTCCCACCTCGGTGTTGTTGACGGCGGACCAGTAGCGCCAGCCTTTGGGGGTCTGCCAGGCTCTGAGCAGTCGTGCCTCCTGCTGCTCGCGGACGTGCTGAGGTGGTGCTTCCTCCAGAGGTTCTGGGTCCTGGACCTCCTTCTTGGGTTCGTCGCCAGGGAGCGAGTCGCTGCGCTCGCCGCGCGTGGCCGGTCGCGGCCGGTCGCCGTGACTCATTGAAGGCCCTCCAGGTAGCTGGCCAGTGCCCTGAGATCAGTGCTGGACAGCATATGAAAGCTTGGCATGTGTACGTCCGGCTTCTGCTCTTGGGTTCGTGCTAACCATGTCTGAAACCCTTCCATGTCGTTCGGCAGGACTCCGGCTCCGAGCCTCAGGCGGCTGCCGACGTGGGTCAAGTCCGGGCCCACCGCGCCCCCGGCGGGTGTGCCGCGGACCGTGTGACAGGCTCCACAGCCGTGCAGTTCGAAGAGGCGCTCGCCGCGCCGCGCCGCGTCGCTTTGGGGGGGGCTGGCGGGCAGCGCCTGCGCTCTGGCCCACGCTTCGAAGTCGTTCGGCGTCTGTACCACGGCGTCGAACATCATGTTGGCGTGTGAGCTCCCGCAGTACTCGGCGCACACGCCGCGGAAGACGCCTTCCCGCGTGGGCTCGAGCGCCATGCGGTTCACGCGGCCAGGGATCATGTCGAGCTTCCCAGCGAGTGAGGGTACCCAGAACGAGTGAATGACGTCTGCGCTGTGGAGCCAAACCGGTGTGCGACGCTCGATAGGCAGACGGATCTCGTTGGCGAGCTCGAATTCCGTGCCGTCAGCGAGCTCATACCGCACCCTCCACCACCACTGCTCTGCCGAGACATGGATGCGCAGGCCGTCGTCGGGGCCCTTGTCCAGGAGCGCCGGCATCTGTCCTAGACCCCAGGTCAACAAGACTGCGAGGACCAGCGTGGGCACCAGCGCCCCGCCGCCGATGATGAACGCACGAGCCCGCCGGGGATTGTGGCGTTCACCCCGAGCCCGGACGGCATAGAAGGTGATCCCCATGACAGCGAGCCAGACGAGCGCCCCTCCTCCCACCATCCACCAGAACATCGTGGCGATTCGTTCGGCATCGCGCCCGGCTGGCTCCAGAGCCGATTGGGAGATCAGTTGCAGATCGGGTATCGCCGGCGACGCTGAACCCTCCACGCCAGCGGCTCCGGCGTGAGCTTGTGCCACTCTCGCGTGAGAGGGCGGCGACGGCCCGCTGATTTCATCCAGCATTGCCCAAGGTCGGCGGTACGTAGGGTCTCCTCTGCCGGGCGTCCACTGTGGCGTTGGTGCACGGGGCCGTCGCAACGAAGCAGAGAGTGGGATGCCCCCCAGGCAGGACCCACCCAGCAGGACCCACTCAAGCAAGAAGAATGTAGCTCGATATTGTGTCATTCTGCCACGCTGTGGCGGTGTGGCCGGCGGCAATTGGGGCAAAAGGCAGCTAATCGCTTGCTGAAGGCACTCCGCGGTTGCATGATTCCCGCCCCTTGGCGGTGTTTTGGCACGGCAACAAATGACCTCGCTCGTTGAGAGGCTCGAGCCTTCGGACCGCGAGGAGCCTCGGAGGTACGTGAGCGATATCTTGGTCGTCGACGATGACCCCAATAACCTCATGGCTATGGAGGCAGCTCTTGGGGGGCTGGCCTGCCACCTCGTCAAGGTGCGATCGGGGAGGGACGCGCTCAAGGCCCTCCTCGAGCGCGACTACGCGGCGATTCTCCTCGATGTTCAGATGCCCACGATGGACGGCTTTGAGACCGCGCGTCTGATTCGCTCTCGCGAGCGGAGCCGGCACGTGCCCATCATCTTCGTCACCGCTTACAGCCAGAACGATGCCGACATGCGGCGGGGCTACGAGCTTGGTGCCGTCGACTACCTCTTCAAGCCGATAGTCCCCGAGGTACTCCGCGCCAAGGTGCAAGTCTTCATCGAGCTAGGCGCCCGGACCGCCGAGGTCGCCATGCAAGCCGAGCAGCTACGCGCCATGGAGCGCGCCGAGAGTGAGCGGCGCCTCGAAGAGGAACGGCAGAAGTGGGAGGCAGAGACCCTCCGTAAGCAGAACCAGCACCTGGAAGAGCTGGATCGTCGCAAGGATGAGTTCATCGCGATCCTGGCCCATGAGCTCAGGAACCCGTTGGCCCCGCTCGTCAACGGACTGGAGCTGATGAAGCTCGCCACCCTGACCGATCCATTGCCAATCAAGGCCCGCGAGGTGATGAGCCGGCAGCTCTCGCATCTGACCCGGCTCGTCGACGACTTGCTCGACGTCTCGCGGATCTCACAGGGAAAGATGGAGCTTCACCGAGAGGTGGTGGACCTCGGGGCTGTCCTGGGACAAGCGCTCGAGGCCTGCAAGGAGAAGATAGAAAAGGGCGAGCTGCTCCTCGAGCTCATCGAGGCGGACGCACCGGTGCTCCTGGAGGGGGACCCGGTGCGCCTCACTCAAGTCGTCTCGAATCTCCTCCACAATGCCTCCCGTTACACGGATCCAGGCGGTAAGATCGTCGTCCAGTGGGGGAGCAACGGCCAGAAGGCCACGATCCGAGTTCGCGACACGGGTCGCGGCATCGCGCCCGAGCTTCAAGAGCGCATCTTCGACATGTTCGTCCAGGAGCGAGACGTCGGCAGGGGGCTAGGCCTCGGGCTCACACTCGTCCGCCAGTTGGTGGAGATGCACGGAGGCAAGGTGGCGGTGCATAGCGCTGGGCGGGGCGCGGGTGCGGAGTTCATCGTGACGCTTCCGCTGGGGAGCGTCGCGGCTGAAGGAGCTACCCACCACGAGGGAGCCGAAGGTCCCGTGAGCACCGTGAAGGCGCGGTCGCTGCGTATCGTCGTCGTGGAGGACGATCAGGACGTGCGCGAGACGCTGCTGTGGCTCCTGGAACAATGGGGGCATGCCGTCACCGTCGCCGCGACGGGACCGGACGGTGTGGGGTTGGTCGTGGATACCCGCCCGGACATTGCTCTCCTGGACATCGGCCTTCCGGGGCTCGATGGCTATGGGGTAGCGCGAGCGGTGAGGAGCCAACTCGGTGAAGGTGCTCCGCGTCTGGTAGCGATGAGCGGCTACGGACAAGCCGCGGATCGTGAGCGTTCGAAGGCAGCAGGGTTCGACGCCCACCTCGTGAAACCCGCAGAACCTCGGGAGCTGCAGCGCGTACTGGCCGATTTCGGATGAAGACAATGTCCACGACGACGAGCCCGAGAACGAAGACGACATCCAAGGCAAAGAGGGGTACCGCCCGCCAGAACAGTGGAAACAGCCACGCCCCAGTCGATGAGCCTGTCTTGACTCAGCGGGCGATCTTGGCCGGACTCCGGGCGCTGAAGCGGGGAGAGTTCTCCGTCCGCTTACCCGATGAGCTGACCGGGGTTGCCGGACAGATCTGCGAGACCTTCAACCAGCTCGCGCAGCAGCAAGAAGCCATGGAACGCGAGTTCGAGGCGCTGCGTGTCGCCGTGGGCCGCGAGGGGAGGACCCGCCGACGCATGAGGCCAAATGGCGCGACGGGAGGTTGGGGACGTTACGTCAGCTCGGTCAATGATCTGCTCGACGATCTGACGAGCCATACGGACGATATGGCGCGGGTCGTCACGGCCGTCTCTCGTGGGGATCTCACGCAGCGCATCGACGAGCACGGCGTCGAGGTTCCGCTACAGGGGGATTTCCTGAAGCACGCGCGGGCGGTCAACGGCATGGTCGACCAGCTCAGCGTCTTTGGCTCAGAGGTGACCCGTGTCGCACGCGAGGTGGGCATCGACGGCAAGCTGGGTGCACAAGCGAGCGTGCCAGGGGTCTCTGGCACGTGGAAAGAGCTCACCGAGAGCGTCAACTTGATGGCCTCCAACCTGACGTCGCAGGTTCGTGAGATCGCCCGTGTCACGACCGCAGTGGCGCAAGGCGACCTGACGAAGACGGTCACCATCGAGGTGAGGGGGGAGATTCTCGAGCTCAAGAACACCATCAACACCATGGTGGGCCAGCTCTCGAGCTTCGCGGACGAGGTCACCCGCGTGGCCCGGGAGGTCGGCACCGAGGGTATTCTGGGCGGTCAGGCGCAGGTGCGTGGCGTCTCTGGGGTTTGGCGGGAGCTCACGGAGAACGTCAACTCCATGGCCAACAACCTCACCCTTCAGGTCCGCAACATCGCTGAGGTCTCGACGGCCATCGCCGATGGCGATCTTTCCAAGAAGATAACCGTGGAGGTGAAGGGGGAGCTGCTCGAGCTGAAGAAGACCATCAATACGATGGTCGACCAGCTCTCTAGCTTCGCAGACGAGGTCACCCGGGTGGCGCGGGAGGTCGGCACCGAGGGGATATTGGGCGGGACCGCCGAGGTTGCTGGCGTCTCTGGCGTGTGGCGTGAGCTCACCCAGAACGTCAACGGGATGGCGACGAACCTGACGAACCAGGTGCGCAACATCGCCGAAGTCACGACGGCGATCGCCGATGGCGATCTCGGGCGGAAGATCACGGTCGATGCCCGCGGTGAGATCCTACAGCTCAAGAGCACCATCAATTCCACGGTAGACAAGCTCAATCACTTCTCGGCGGAGGTGACCCGTGTTGCCAGGCTCGTAGGCACCGAGGGCACCCTTGGAGTGCAGGCCTCGGTCACCGGCGCCTCGGGCATCTGGAAGGAGTTGACCGAGAACGTCAACTCCATGGCCAACAACCTCACCGATCAGGTGCGCAACATCGCCGAGGTGACCACGGCGGTGGCCAACGGAGATCTCTCGAAGAAGATCACCGTCGAGGTGAAGGGGGAGATCCTACAGCTCAAGAACACCATCAACGAGATGGTGGACTCGCTCAGCTTCTTTGCGGGCGAGGTCACTCGTATGGCGCGGGAGGTAGGCACCGAGGGCGTGCTCGGTGGGCAGGCTCAGGTGCACGACATGTCCGGCATCTGGCGGGAGCTCACGGCCAACGTGAACTCGATGGCCTCGAACCTGACGAACCAGGTGCGCAACATCGCGGAAGTTGCCAGCGCTGTTGCCAATGGGGACCTCTCGAGGAAGATCACCGTGGACGCGCGCGGAGAGGTGCTGGATCTCAAGGATACCATCAATGACATGGTGGACCAACTCAATGCCCTGGGCGCCGAGGTGACTCGCGTAGCGCGCGAAGTCGGCGTCGAAGGCAAGCTGGGCGGCCAAGCGGAGGTGAGCGGGGGGCGGGGGATCTGGAAGGAGCTCAGTGAGAACGTCAACCTGATGGCGTCGAACCTGACGAACCAGGTGCGTGACATCGCCGAAGTCACTACGGCTGTCGCGAACGGGGACCTCACTCGCAAGATCGTCGTCGATGCGAAGGGAGAGATCCTGGAACTGAAGAACACCATCAACACGATGGTGGATCAGCTGTCGAGCTTCGCCGAAGAGGTGACCCGCCTCGCCAGCGACGTCGGGGTCGAAGGTAAGCTCGGAGGCCAGGCAGACGTCCGCGGCGTACGCGGGACCTGGCGAGACCTCACGGACGCCGTCAACTCGATGGCGGGCAACCTGACCGATCAGGTGCGAAGCATCTCCGAGGTGGCAGCGGCCATCGCCGAGGGCGACCTATACAAGAAGATCGTCGTCGATGCGAAGGGGGAGATCCTGGAGCTGAAGAACACCATCAACACGATGGTGGATCAGCTGTCGAGCTTTGCCGAGGAGGTCACCCGCGTCGCCCGGGAGGTCGGAACAGAAGGCAAGCTCGGGGGCCAAGCGTCCGTAGAGGGTGTTCGTGGGACCTGGAAAGAGTTGACGGACAACGTGAACATGATGGCGTCGAACCTGACGAACCAGGTTCGCGACATCGCCCAGGTCGCGACCGCCATCGCGGGGGGTAACCTCGGCTGGAAGATCACGGTAGAGGTTCGTGGCGAGCTGCTCGAGCTGAAGAACACCATCAACACGATGGTGGATCAGCTCTCCAGCTTTGCTGACCAGGTCACCCGGGTCGCTCGCGACGTGGGCGTGGAAGGTCAGCTTGGGGGGCAAGCGGAGGTCCGCGGAGTATCCGGGATCTGGAAAGAGCTGACGGACAACGTGAACATGATGGCGTCGAACCTGACCAATCAGGTTCGCGACATTGCTCAGGTCACCACCGCCGTCGCTACGGGCGATCTCTCGAAGAAGATCACCGTCGAGGTGCGTGGAGAGATCCTGGAGCTGAAGAACACCATCAACACGATGGTGGACCAGCTCCGCTCCTTCGCCGACGAAGTGACGCGTGTAGCTCGCGAAGTCGGTACGGAAGGTATTCTCGGCGGACAGGCTCAGGTGCGCGGCGTGTCCGGAACGTGGCGAGAGCTGACGGACAACGTGAACATCATGGCGCGAAACCTCACCGAGCAGGTGCGGGGCATCGCCCGGGTGGTGACGGCAGTCGCGCGCGGGGACCTCAAGCAGGAGCTTCGGCTGGATACCAAGGGCGAGATCGCCACCCTGGTCGACACCATCAATGACATGCTGGTGACCCTGTCGACCTTCGCGGATCAGGTGAGCGGGGTTGCGCGCGACGTCGGTGTGGAGGGGCGCTTGGGCGGACAGGCCGACGTTCCCGGTGCAGCCGGCATCTGGAGTGACCTCACGAACAATGTGAACGAGCTGGCCGGAAACCTGACCCGGCAGGTCCGCGCCATTGGCGACGTTGCGACGGCGGTCACGAAGGGTGACCTGACGCAGACCATCGACGTCGAGGCGCGCGGGGAGGTGGCCTTCCTCAAGGACAACATCAATCAGATGATCCGAGCGCTCGCCGAGACGACGAGGGTGAATGAAGAGCAAGACTGGCTGAAGACGAACCTCACGCGTTTCACCCGCGTGCTTCAAGGACAGCGTGACCTGCTCACCGTCTCCGATCAGGTGCTGACGCAGCTCGCGCGCGTCGTCGACGCTCAGCACGGCGCGTTCTTCATGGCCCAGCGCGATAACGGGACACTGTACTTGGAGCTCTTCGCCTCCTATGCCTACACGGAGCGCAAGCACCTGGGTAGTCGTTACGCTATTGGTGAGAGCCTCGTGGGCCAATCCGCACGGGAGAAGAAGCGTATCCTCGTGACGGAGGTCCCGCCCGACTATGTCATGATCTCTTCGTCCCTGGGCGAAGCTCCGCCGCTGAACCTGGTCGTCGTGCCCGTCCTGTTCGAAGGGGATGTGAAGGGAGTCATCGAGCTCGCCTCGTTCCACGAGTTCACGAGCATCCAGCTGGCGTTCATCGATCAGCTGATCGAAAGCCTAGGCATCGTGGTCGCCACAATCGAGGCCACGATGCGCACGGACGAGCTCCTCCGCCAGTCGCAGAGCATGGCCGAGGAGCTTCAGACTCAGCAGGAGGAGCTGCAGCAGACGAACGAGGAGCTCGAAGAGAAAGCTCGCCAGCTGACTACGCAGAAGGACGAGGTCGAACGTAAGAACCGCGAGGTAGAGCTTGCCAAGCAGGAAGTCGAGGAGAAGGCGGAGCAGCTTGCGTTGACCTCGAAGTACAAGTCGCAGTTTCTGGCCAACATGTCGCATGAGCTGCGGACGCCTCTCAACAGCCTCCTCATCCTGTCACGACAGCTCGAAGACAACCGCGCCGGAAACCTCGACCCGAAGCAGGTCGAGTACGCGCACACGATTCACCAGGCAGGTGCCGACCTGCTTGCGCTAATCAACGAGATCCTGGATCTCGCCAAGATCGAATCGGGCACCATGGCAATCGACGAGACGGAGGTGCGGTTCGATGACCTCCTCCAGTATGTCGACCACTCGTTCCGCCAGGTGGCTGAAGAGAAGGGCCTCGCTTTCCTGATCGATAGAGCGGATGGTCTCCCCGAGTTCCTGCTGACGGATGACATGCGGCTCCGACAGGTCCTGCGTAATCTGCTCTCGAACGCCCTCAAGTTCACGGACAAGGGCATCGTCAAG
This sequence comes from Pseudomonadota bacterium, assembly GCA_023398955.1. GTDB lineage: Bacteria > Myxococcota_A > Polyangia > Polyangiales > Polyangiaceae > JAEWRL01. Next base: position 56,597 of record JAEWRL010000058.1, on the reverse strand, counting down.
GTCGTCGTCGAGACCTGCCCGGAGCGCGAGTGGTCCACGGACAACGAGGCCCTTCATGCGGCGGACAGCGTCATTGCGTTCCGGGTCGTCGACACCGGCATCGGCATCCGTCGTGACCAACAGGCCATCATCTTCGAGGCCTTTCAACAGGCGGATGGCGGAACCAGCCGCAAGTACGGTGGCACCGGGCTGGGATTGTCGATAAGCCGAGAGATAGCCAAGCTCCTGGGCGGCGAGCTGCGCGTCGAGAGCGAACCGGGCAGGGGGAGCACGTTCAGCCTCCTCATTCCGCGCGTCTATCGAGGGCGCGGGCTCGGGAGCTCGCGTCAGATCGCGCGCGCGCCAGCGGGAGGCACCCACAGGCCTCCAAGTAGCGCGCCACCCCCGGCTCTGGGGCGGCAGTCTAGCGGACAGGCAGGCGGCGTCACCCCTACCAAGCAGCCCTCACGGGACGACCGCGGTCAGCTGAAGGCGGGGGACCGCACGCTGCTCATCATCGAGGACGACCGGGTGTTCGCCGAAACCCTCCTCGACCTGGCTCGCGAGCGTGGGTTCAAGGGCCTGGTGGCTCACACGGGAAGTGATGGTCTGGAGCTTGCGCGGCAGCACCAGCCCGACGCCATTAGTCTCGATTTGATGCTGCCGGACATGGATGGCTGGGTCCTCCTCGATCGGCTGAAGCATGATCTTGGGACGCGCCATATCCCCGTCCACATCATCAGCGCCGTGGCCGAGGAGTACCGCGGTCTCGAGTATGGCGCCGTCGCCGTCCTCGAGAAGCCCGTCGAGCGCGACACCATCGACACGACCCTCGCCGAGATCCAGGCGTTGCTCGATAGGCGTATCAAGAAGGTCCTCGTCGTCGAGGACGACGAGACCCAGCGCCGCGCGATTATCGGCCTGATCGGGGATGACGGCGTGGAAATCGTCTCCTGCGAGAGCGCCGAGGCTGCCCTCGCTCTCCTCGATGGTAGCCATTTCGATTGCATGGTGCTCGACCTATCCCTCCCCGGCATGGGGGGGCTCGAGTTCATCAAGACCATCAAGACGAAGGAGGCCCTGCGCCGTTTACCCATCATCGTGTACACGGGTAAGGAGCTCTCGAAGGAGGAGCACCACGGGTTGGCTCAGCTCGCGCAAACGGTGATCATCAAGGACGTGCGTTCGCCGGAGCGGCTCCTGGAGGAGGCTGCCCTCTTCTTGCATCGGCCAGAATCCAGCCTCCCCGAAGCGAAACGCAACATGCTTCGAAGCCTGGTGCACGGTGATCCCGCTCTGCAGGGAAAGAAGGTCCTGGTCGTCGACGATGACGTGCGCAACGTCTTCGCCGTTACTGCCGTCCTTGAACAGCACGACATGCAGGTGGTGTACGCGGAGAATGGCTATGAGGCACTGGAGCGACTCCAGGAGCACTCGGACGTGGACGTCGTTCTGATGGACATCATGATGCCCGAGATGGACGGCTACGAGGCGATGCGTCGAATTCGTGCCATGCCGAAGTACCGGCAGCTTCCGCTCCTGGCATTGACGGCCAAAGCAATGAAGGGCGACCGCGAGAAGTGCATCGAGGCGGGCGCATCCGACTACGTAACGAAGCCGGTCGACCCCGACCAGCTCGTCTCCCTGCTTCGGGTATGGCTTTATCGATGAGCCCCCAGGCGTCTCGCTCTCGTGATACCGCCCTCGAAGATCTCGAGATCGAGCTGCTGCTTACCGCCCTCGTCAAGCGATATGGTTATGATTTCCGGAACTATGCGAGACCTTCACTCAAGCGCCGCATCCGTCGGGCAGTGGAGGAGTATCGGGTCGACAGCATTAGCGGCCTGCAGGAGCATCTGCTTCACGACAGCGGCGCGCTCCGTCACTTCGTGTCGGTCGTCTCGGTCCACGTGACGGCCATGTTTCGCGACCCGGCGTTCTACAGGGCGCTGCGGCGCGAGGTCGTCCCACTGCTTCGGACGTATCCCTTTGTGAGAGCGTGGGTGGCCGGCTGTTCGACGGGTGAAGAGGTCTACTCCCTGGCAATGCTGCTGGTAGAGGAAGGACTCTACGATCGGATTCGCATCTATGCGACAGATATAAGTGACGACCTGCTCGAGCGTGCGGCGCAAGGCCGGTTCTCACTCGATCGCATGAAGGCGTATACTCACAACTACCAGCGCGCTGGTGGCACACGCGATTTTTCATCCTACTACCGTGTCGAGGATGGGTACGCTGTCTTCGATCCGCAGCTACGCACGAACGTGGTCTTCTCTCAGCACAACCTGGCAGCCGATTCGGTGTTCAACGAATTCCAGCTGGTGCTTTGCCGCAATGTCATGATCTACTTCGATCAGGTCCTGCGTTCTCGTGTGCACGAGCTCTTGTGTCACAGCCTTCGCACCTTTGGTGTCCTTGGCCTTGGGCTGCGCGAGAGTATCCGTTTCACCTCGACTGCCGAGTGTTTCGACGCCTTGGATGCGGAGCTGCGGCTCTATCGGCGCGTGCGATGATGGTTGCGGAGAAGCTCTGCGCGGGATATCAGTAGCTGTGAGGACCGTGGTGAAGCGTCCACTTGTCGTTATCGGAACATCGCTGGGTGGTCTCGATGCTCTCACGGAAGTACTCGGAAGTCTCCCCGGCGAGACGCCCGCGCCCATCGCGGTCGTCCAACACCGTCGTCCCGACGGCGATTCCAGGCTGGCGGACCTGCTGAGCCGTCGCTGCGTGCTCCCCGTTCAGGAAGCCCAGGACAAGGACCCGATCGAGCGAAGCCACGTCTATGTGGCCCCCGCGGACTATCACCTGCTCGTCGACGGTGAAGTTTTCCACCTCAACGTCGACGAACCCGTGAGCTGGGCCAGGCCGTCGATCGACGTCTTGTTCGAGTCCGCTGCCGAGTCGGACGAGTGGCACGTCATCGCCGTGTTGCTAACGGCTGCGAGCGAGGATGGTGCTGCGGGTATTGAAGCTGTGGCGACCGCTGGCGGTGTGACCATCGTTCAGGATCCGGCGTCTGCGAGGAGCGCAGTGGCTCTGCGCGCCGCGTTGGCGCGTACCCGGGTCGACCACGTGTTGCCTCTGGACGAGATAGCGCACAGGCTGGTGTCACTCTTGCTCGGCACGGGCACCTCCGGCACGCAGCGGTCTGGGGCACAGTCATGACCACACCGACAATCAGCTGGCACGTCAAGCTACCCGCCCTGCTCGGGTTCTTTGCCGTTGCACCCTTGGTGCTTCTGGCATGGTGGACCTTGGACCTGCTCGAGCGCAGCTACGAGACCGCCACCTTCGAGGGTCTCGAAGCGCTCGCTCGCGCGAAAGCGGAGGCGCTCGAGCAATTCACGGACGACCGCAAGACCGAGGTGGAACGCATTGCGCAGCTGCTCGTCCCGCAGGTAGCTCGGATCCAGGAGGCGGAGCGTCTGCGTGCTCGCGCGGGCCTTGCCGAAGAGGACGGACCCCTGCCCGAGTTGCAGGACGCCGAGGCACTGCCGCTGCCCGAGGGGGAGGACGCCCAAGCCGAACCGTCGACGCCCAGCGAGGATGACGGCAAGGCGGACGCACCCTCGAACGTCTCCACTGGCGATCGGGAGCACGAAGCGCCCGCACGACATGCAGCTCGCGAGCGCGCCGTCGAAGAGGCCATCGCCCTTGTGCGTCAGCAGCTCGGGCTGATGCTGTGGGATCAGGAGAAGTTCGAGGAGCTCCTGGTGATCGATGCGGATGGGACCGTGCTAGTCTCAACGTTCAACGATCACGAAGACAAGACGGCTGCGGAGCTCGCCTACTTCCAGAACGGGCTGGGCGCCACCTACGTCCAGCCCGTGTTCCTGTCTCCCATCACCGGCCGTCTCACCATGGTCATTGCTACTCCCATGCGTGACGAGAGTGCAGCTGTCGTGGGAGTTCTCGCGGCGCGGCTGAACCTGCGCGGCTTCTTCCGCCTGGTGAACGACGCTGTCGGTCTCGGGCGCACGGGGGAGACGGTGGTCGGTAAGCTCATCGGGGACTCGGTCGTGCTGATGGCTCCGACCAGGCACGACCCCGACGCCGCGCTGAAAGCGCGGGTCGCCCGCGGCTCTCCGTTTGGGCATCCTCTCCAGCAGGCGACCCGCGGCGAGCAAGGGAGCGGGCGCGTCCTCGACTACCGCGGCGCCTGCGTCTACGCAGCCTGGGAGCACGTGCCCTCGTTGGAGTGGGCTCTTGCCGTCAAGGTTGGGTGTGCTGAAGCGACGACGCCCCTCGTCGAGGTGCGGAATCGCATGATACCTCTGGCGCTTGGCATCCTCGCTCTCGCATTGCTGGCCGCCTTCCTCGTGGCACGCGCCCTCGTCCGACCGCTGAATGCTCTGAAGCGCGCCGCCGATGACATCAGCCGGGGCGATTTGGACGTTCGCCTGAACATCAACTCCAGCGACGAGATTGGTCAGCTTGCCAGCAGCTTCGAGCGCATGGTGGCGGCCATCAAGTTCTTTCGCGAGCATTCGCGCCGCGATGAGGAAGACGAGATGGAACTGCAGCAGACCCAGGCACCGTCATCAGGACGGATGGGGGCCGTCAGCGAAAGCAAGCTTCCCGTGGCGGATGGGGCGCGCGCGAAGCGGCGCAAGGACGAAGACCCGGCGGACTAGCGCGCATGAAGACTCTCTACGAGGAGATTCTGGCGATCGCCAAAGACTACATGGGCCCGGCTGCCGAGGATTACGTGCGCCGCCGCATTCGAATCGTACAGCACGGCCGCAGTCCCGAGACGATCGGCGTCGAGCGGCTGGAAAGGCTAGCAGCTGGCATCGACATGACCGCCAAGGTCTACATGGGAGAGGCGCGCGCGCGCCGCTTCCGCGACGAAGTGCTGGCACTGAAGAAGCGATACTGAGGGAGCGCCGAGCATGACGACGGAGCGCGGCGCACATGCGCGAGCGGTCTCTAGGGGCGTCGTGCCGGTCGCAGGGCACGGGGCAAGGTGACGGAACGTGGCGGTCTGGCGCTCCGAGTGGAGACGTTCTCCTCGTTGCTTGCGTTCACGCGCCACGCCAATCGGCCTCACCGCTATAGCGCGACCGATGATTGGGCGTCGCCGTCGGCTGGCATGGGGATTGCTCATAAGACGGACGAGGCGCTCGCAGCGGGGCGCAAGTGGCAACGAATGCAAGGAAAGACCCGGAGCATGGCAATGAGTAATGCAGCACGTGGGGACGGCTTGTCCGTCGAGGGCGGCCAAGCCTCGGAGCAGAGCAGCATCTTTCTGACTCTGTCGCTCGAACACGGCGCCATCGCCTCCCTGTTCGACCGCGCAGTCGTCTGCGAGGATCGTGCGGAACTCGCCGTCCTCGCGAAACGGCTTCGCATCGAGCTGCTGGCCCACGCGCGGGGAGAAGAGCTCACCTTCTACCCACTGCTTGCCACACGGGAGCGCACGGCCAACCTGGTCGTCGGCCACCAGCAGGAGCATGCATCCATCAAGACGAAATTCGAGGAGCTCGATGGGCTCGCGTTGGGGAGCGACGAGTGGCGGGAGCGCTTCGTGGCGCTGCGCGACACCGTGCAGCACCATCTGACGGACGAAGAGTCCCTCTTGTTTCCCCATGCTCTCGAGGTCTTCTCGGCGGAAGAGGCGGCGCGCGCCGGAGAGGCCTACCAGCGGGAGCGCCAGGCGGAGCACCTTGCCCTCCTGAAGCACGCCTCCGTGCCGGGCAAGTGAAGCCTCGCTACGAGCCCCCAACCCGTTCCTGCAACGAGGGTTGAGGCCGGCAGGCACGAGCCCAGGACCGCGCGGTTCGCACACCATGCTGGGGTCCGCGCGCGATCGCGCGACGTAGCTCCGGCGCGCCGATGCGCGCAGGATTTCGTCACATCCGGTGGCAACCTGCCACTGGGATGCCTGCCCCGGGAGCACGGCTCCTCCACGCAGCACGGCCTGCGGAAGGCATTTCTCAGCACGAGCTCTCCCGCTCAGAAGCCATCAACCCCGAAGGCCAGGGGGGAAGACGACCAGCTCAAGGGCGAGGTCTCGAGCGTGGCACTGCGCTTGCTTAGATCGCGCTGGAGCGCATCTGCCTCCAGGACCAGGAGCACTACATGAAGATTGCGCAAGTTGCACCCCTCTACGAGAGCGTACCCCCGAAGGCATATGGGGGGACCGAGAGGGTCGTTCACTACCTGACCGAGGAACTCGTCGCGTTGGGGCACGACGTGACGCTGTACGCATCGGGGGACTCGTCGACGTCCGCACGTCTCGTCGCTCCCTGCGAGCGTTCCCTGCGACTAGACACCGAATGCATCGACTCTCTGGCTCACCACTTCGTCATGCTGGACATGGTTGGCAGAGAGGCACACGAGTATGATGTCATTCACTTCCATATCGACTACCTGCATTTCCTGACTTCTCGCTTGTTGGGCTTACGCCAGATGACGACCTTGCACGGGCGGCTCGATATTCCTGATCTGCAGGAGCTCTATAGACGCTATCCGGACATGCGCGTCGTTTCGATCTCCGAATCCCAGCGGCGTCCGCTCCCTCAGGCCAATTGGTTTGGCACCGTCATGCACGGCTTACCCTGCGACCTGCTGACGTTCCAAGCGAAGCCGCGGGGTTATCTCGCGTTTCTCGGCCGGATCTGCCCCGAGAAGAGAGTCGACAGAGCCATCGAGATCGCTAAGCGTCTGGGAATGCCTCTACGAATCGCCGCGAAGGTGGACAAGGCAGATCAGGCGTACTTCGAGCGGGAGATCGTGGGTCTGCTCGAGCATCCGCTGGTGACCTACGTGGGGGAGATCTCTGATGGAGAAAAGTCAGAGTTCGTGGGCAATGCCAGCGCCCTGCTCTTCCCCATCGACTGGCCAGAGCCCTTTGGCTTGGCGATGATCGAGGCCATGGCGTGCGGAACGCCGGTGGTCGCCTTCCGCCACGGTTCGGTGCCCGAAGTCATCGACGAAGGGCTTACCGGGTTCACCGTCACGAGCGTGCCGGAAGCGGTCAAAGCGGTGGAGCGTGCCCTCCAGCTCGACCGACATGCGGTCCGGGCGACCTTCGAGCGGCGCTTCTCCGCCCGCAGGATGGCCACGGACTACGTCAGGCTCTACGAGTTCCTTGCCCGCCCCGTCGTGCGGCGTCCAGTGAGTGCAGCGTGAACGGAGAGGTGCGGAGGTGCACGCGATGAATGAACTAGCGAATGAAGAACGGTATCACGTCGCGGGCACTTCCGGCCATTCCACGGGCAACATTCGGGTGCTCAAGCACGGGGATACTTTCCTCGTGGCGAACCCACTCGGAAACATCGAGCAACGTGGGCTCGGCGAACAGGGACTCTACCATCGGGGAACTCGCTATATCTCGAAGCTGCGGCTTCGTTTGGAGCGGCAGGAGCCGTTACTATTGAGCTCTGCCGCTATGGATGACAACGCCAGGCTGGCCGTGGACGTGACGAATCCGGATATCCATCGGGAAGGGGCGCCCCCCATCCCCCACGGAACAGTACACCTGGCGCGTTCGGTGGTGTTGCGGGATGGCGCCTACCGCGAGGTCCTGTCGCTGGCCAATTATGGCGGCGGAGGTGCCGCGGTTATCCTGCGCATCGACTTCGCGGCTGATTTCGCTGACATTTTCGAGGTGCGCGGTACCAGCCGAGAGAAGCGCGGTGAGCGCCTGCCAAGCACGCTCAGCGGGAGCGAGGTCGAGCTGACGTACATGGGTCTCGACGGCATGCGAAGGGCGACTCGTTTCCTGTTCGCGCCACCGCCGGATACACTGACCGACTGCTATGCGGAGCACTGCGTCCGCTTGGAACCGGGGGAGACGCGCTCTGTGGAGCTGTTCGCTGAGTGCGAAAGCTCCGAGGGCGACAAGCCAAGGCTGGTCGAGAGCGTCCCACCGATCGCCGAAACGCAGAAGGAAGACGGCGCGTGCCGCATCGTGACGACGAACGCCCAGTTCAACGAGTGGATCAACCGGTCCACCTCCGATCTGAACATGCTTGTGACGCGGACACCGCATGGCCGCTATCCCTACGCGGGCGTGCCGTGGTTCAGCACCGTTTTCGGTAGGGATGGGATCATCACCGCGCTTCAAACTCTCTGGATGGACCCCGGCCTCGCGCGCGGTGTCCTCGGCTTCCTCTCTGCGCATCAGGCGACCGAGTTCGATGCGGCTGCGGACGCCGAGCCTGGGAAGATTCTCCATGAGCTCCGTGAAGGGGAAATGGCCGCCCTGAGGGAGATCCCGTTTGGACGGTACTATGGGAGCATCGACTCGACGCCCCTCTACGTGATGCTGGCGCACAGGTACACCGCGGCTACCGGGGACCGGCAGTTCCTCGAAGCGATCTGGCCAATGCTGCTGCGCGCGATGGATTGGATCGAGCAGAGTGGGGACGTCGATGATGATGGCTTCGTCGAGTACGGGCGGCGTTCGAGCGATGGGTTGGTGCAGCAAGGCTGGAAGGACTCTCACGATTCAGTGTTTCACGCGGACGGGTCCCCCGCAGAGGCTCCCATCGCGCTCTGCGAGGTGCAGGGATATGCCTATGCCGCGCGGGCAGGGATGGCGTCGTTGGCGCGACAGCTGGGAGAGCCGGGTCTGGCCGAGCGTTGGCGCGAGCAGGCAGAGCGCCTACGCCAGCGCTTCGATCGCGCATTCTGGTGCGATGACCTGGGCACCTATGCTCTCGCTCTGGATGCCAAGAAGCGTCCTTGCCGGGTGCGCACCTCCAATGCCGCCCACTGCCTGTTCACCGGGATAGCACTTCCAGAGCGTGGCGGACCGTTGGCGCGCCAACTCCTATCGCCGGAGCTCTTCAGTGGGTGGGGTTTGCGGACGCTGGCCGTCGGTGAAAGACGGTTCAACCCCATGTCCTATCACAATGGCTCCGTCTGGCCCCACGACACAGCAATCGCGGCCGAGGGGCTCGCGCGCTATGGGCACCGCGGCTTCGCGGCGCGCATTCTCACGGCGCTCTTCGACGTGGCGCTATCTATGGAGTCGCGGCGGCTCCCCGAGCTATTCTGTGGCTTCGAGAGAGAAAGAGGGCGGCCTCCTACGCGTTACCCGGTTGCCTGCTCGCCGCAAGCGTGGGCGTCAGGTTCGGTGTTCATGCTCCTGCACGCGGTCCTGGGTATCGAGATTGACGGCGAGGAGCGGCGAGTCGTGTTTCGCCGTCCGGTGTTGCCTGCCTTCATCGACCAACTAGAGATCTTCGGGCTGCGAGTCGGTGCGGCCCAGGTGAACCTCCGCCTGCGGCGCTATCCAGAGGACGTTGGGGTCACCGTCATCGACGCGGACGGCGAGGTGGAGGTAGTCTCGGTGCGCTAGAGCGGGCGAGCGGGCCTGCCTGCACCGGAAGGCGGCGGCGTCCATCTCTCGACACCGCCGCGTTCCGCGCCGACGCCTACGACAACCGCGCCATGAAACTCTGCTTGGCAGCTCGGAAGGCCGGGTCGAGCCGGGCAGCACCGTCCTTGCCGATGGCATCCTGTGCCTGCGGGAAGTATTCGTTCTCTTCTTGGTCTACGTGTTGCTTGACGACTGACTCGAGTTTCCGCAGGGAGGTATCCCAGGCGTCGGAGCGCGGATCCAAGGCATCTAGCTCAGCGATGATCGCCTCGAGCTGCTCCGCCTCCACGCGGTGTTCTTGGACGACTCCTTGGAGTGCTCCCCCGTTGGCCAGGTGCGGATAGACCTCCTGCCGCTCTGCACGTTCGTGGGAAAGGAGCTCCAGTCGAATCTTCCTCCACAAGTCCTCCTTCTTGGCGGGATCCTTTGCTGAAACAGCCCGCTTCAGCAGCGCGGAGACCTCCTTATGTTCCTCCGCAAGCGTGCTGAACACACCTCGCAGCCCCTTCATTTCGGCGGCCAATGCGCCGACCTTGCCCGCACCTTTAGAAATTGCTTCTTCAAATTTATTCGGCATGAGAATCGACTCCTTGATCTGGGATTCTGTTACGGCGCGTTGCGCCGGCCGGTTCCTGCGCCACGGACGGGCGCTGTCCAAAGCACCGGCAAGCACCTATGGCTGCAAGGCGCATGCCCGTCCCATGGGATCAGACGGAGCGCAGCACCACGATCGCCCGAGGGCCCACCAAGATCTCCTCCTGGGGGCCAAACCGTGCGGATTCAAAGCTGGCGGAGTCGGTGACGAGAACACGCTCCCAGCCTGCCGCCCAGGCCTCGGGCGGGAGCGTGAAGGGCGCCGGCTCGTCCCCAGCGTTGAACACCAAGTAGAAGCTGGCGTCGTGCACGGTCTCCCCCCGCGCGTCTGCAGAGAGGTTACCTCCATTGAGGAAAATCCCTAGTGCCCGAGCATGCCCCACGTCCCAGTCCTCGTCGGACATCTCGGCGCCATCTGGCCTGAACCAGCCAATATCCCGCACTTCCTTGCCGCGAATGGGGCGTCCGTGGAACCAACGCCTCCGCCGAAGCCCGGGATGCTTACGCCGGAGCGCGATGAGGCGGCACGTGAATTCGATGAGCTCCTCGTCGACCGAGTCCCAGTCGAACCAGGAGAGCTCGTTGTCCTGACAGAAGGCATTGTTGTTCCCCTGCTGAGTCCTGCCGAGCTCATCGCCCCCGAGCAGCATGGGCACGCCCTGGGACAGGATCAGTGTAGTGAGGAAGTTGCGCTGTTGCCGTGCCCGCGCCGCGGAGACTGTCGGGTCGTCGCTCGGGCCCTCGGCGCCATGATTGCTCGAGCGGTTATGATTCTCTCCATCACAATTGTCTTCGCCATTCGCTTCATTGTGCTTTTCTTCGTACGAAACGAGATCGCGAAGGCTGAAGCCATCGTGGGCGGTGATGAAGTTGATACTCGCGTGGGGGCGCCGTCCCGTCTGCGCGTACAGGTCGGAGCTGCCAGTGAACCTGTTGGCGAACTCGCCGAGGGTCTGCGGCGTTCCCCGCCAGTACTCTCGAACGCAGTCGCGGTACCGGCCGTTCCACTCCGTCCAACCAGGCGGAAAGTTACCCACCTGATACCCGCCCTCTCCGAGATCCCAGGGCTCCGCGATGAGCTTCACCTGAGAGATGACGGGGTCTTGCCCGATGGTGTCGAAGAACGCGCCGAGGCGATCGACCTCATGGAGCTCTCGCGCCAATGCAGCTGCCAGGTCGAAGCGGAAGCCATCCACGTGCATCTCTGTCACCCAGTAGCGGAGGCTGTCCATGATGAGCTGTAAGGACTTCGGGTGCATCATGTTGAGCGTGTTGCCGCAGCCCGTGTAGTCCATATAGTAACGCGGGTCGTCGCCGAGGAGGCGATAGTATGCAGCATTGTCGATGCCCCTGAATGACAACATGGGGCCCAAGTGATTGCCCTCGGCAGTGTGGTTGTAGACTACGTCCAGAATGACCTCGATGCCCGCTGCATGAAGCGCCTTCACCATCCGTTTGAACTCGAGGATAGTTCCGGCGGGGTCCTGCTCGTGCGCATAGCGAGCGTGGGGTGCGAAGAAGCCAATGGAGTTATAGCCCCAGTAGTTCGTGAGGCCTCGCTCGACCAGGTGCCGGTCGGGCACGTAGGAGTGCACGGGCAGGAGCTCTATGGCCGTGACGCCCAAGCGACGAAGGTGTTCGATGGCGGGTTCTGAGGCTAGGCCCGCGTAGGTGCCACGAAGGGCCTCCGGGATCGCTGGATGTCGTTTCGTGAAGCCACGAACATGGGCCTCGTAGATGATGGTCTCGTGCCAGGGACGGCGCAGGAGCTGGTCGCTGCCCCAGTCGAACGCGCCGTCGACGACCACGCCCTTGGGCATGCAGGATGCGCTGTCCCGAGAATCCTGACTGAGGTCTGCGTCCTCGTGCCCAATCTCGTAGGCGAAGAGCTTGTCAGTCCAGCGGACCTCGCCATCGATGGCCTTGGCATAGGGATCGAGGAGCAGCTTGTTCGGATTGAACCGATGCCCATGACGGGGCTCATAGGGACCGTGCACACGGTAGCCATACCGCTGGCCCGGCTTGACGTTTGGCAGGTACCCGTGCCAGCAGTAATGCGTTACCTCGGGGAGGGTGACGCGCGTTTCAGTCGAACCCTGGAAGAGACAGAGCTCGACCTTCGTTGCATTCTCCGAAAAGAGAGCGAAGTTCGTACCGTTTCCGTCCCAAGTCGGTCCGAGGGGGTAGGGGTGGCCTGGCAAGCACTTGATCGTAGTTGGGGTCATCGCTTCCTACTCGACACGCCGTTGTGGGTGCGCGTCGCACCTGCGCCTAGCAAATTGCGTGCCATGGCGGTGCCGCGATCGTCGGAATCACAGCGCTCTTCGAGAAATCGCGGCGATTCGCCGGAGCAGCCGGAGAAAGCTTCTCGCTGGCCTCCTTTGGCCCCATACCCGCGCCCATGCAGGCGTTGCTCCTCGTGGATCATGGAAGCCGTCGCCATGAATCGAACACCCAGCTCGCTTCGATCGCTGCGCTGGTGCAGCAGCGCCTCGGAGAGCGTGTCTCCGTCGCCTACGCGCACATGGAGCTGGCGGAGCCGTCGATTTCTTCTGCGATCGAGCACCTGGCGCGAGGTGGTGCATCGAGCATCATAGTGGTCCCGTACTTCTTGGCACCCGGGCGGCACGCTTATGAAGACATTCCGCGCCTGGCGAGCGAAGCTGCGGCGCGCTGGCGTGGCGTTCGGGTGAAGGTGTCTCAGGAGCTGGGTATCGATGAGACGCTTGCAGATCTCGTGATTCGACGGGCGATCGCAGCGGGATTGGCCCCCGGCAACGAATCTGATAGCGCGTCGAGGCTGCCGACGGAGCGTGACCGAAGAGGGCTGTAGGTGCTTCCCTCGGGCATTCGATCCCGGAGCAAGGGTGTGACCTCGGGTTGAGGCCTGCGTGGCGGACTGCCACGGTACCCGGGACCCTGGAAGGAGCTCCGCGGGGCCGAGGCTTGAACCCCACTAGCGCGAGAAATCACGCCGAACACTGCTAATGCGAAGTGCGTTGATGGCCGCGCCATCCAGGAACCCCCGCAGGCCGTCCATGCTGCCCTCCCCCGAGACGTCGGCCGAGGCGCCTAGCACCCAGAAGTTGTTGTTTCCCGCGATGCCATGGGTGCCGGCAACTCCGCAACCCACGGTCCCCGAGTAGAAAGGGACAGAGCCGGTGTAGCCCTGGAGTACCCCATCGACGTACAGCTCTACCACGGGGGGACCAAAGTTGAGCCCGATGTGCGTCCACACGCCGGGGATGATGGGTTCGTCACTGCATAGGTAGAGATCGTTGCCGTCCTGCATGCGAACGACGATCCTTCCGGAGCCGCCCCCTGCCTGGTAGAAGGTAATGTGGCCAGGGCTGGCGCTGCCGTCGGCGTCACGGGAGAGTATTCCTCCTGGGTTCGCATAGGAGATGGCGCCGGGGAGATACCAAAAGTCGATCGAGCCTGAGGTTATATCCCAGTCCGGGTGATCTCCTATGTAGACGAAGTATCTTGTTTGTAGTGCGAGAGCGACGCCACAGTTGGGTGGAGCATCGACGAACTGTGGGGTGATGCTGCCCGCGTAGTTGGCGGGATGGTTGTTGGCTGCGTCAGTCAGGTCATACTCGAAGCGATAGACCGAGATCGTGGCGGAATCCACCGGCTGGGTGCAGCTGAACTTGCTGGAAGTCGATCCGGCACTTGCGCCTGCGCCGCCGCTCACACCCGTGTTGTCCCAGCCCGCGCTCCCTCCCGGCAGGGCGTCGCCAGCGGTTCCCCCTCCCGGCAGGGCGTCGCCAGCGGTTCCCCCTACCGGCGCTGTGCCCGCGTTCCCGCCTCGACCTGCCGTGTCGACTTGGTCGATGCCTCCTACACTGCCATTTCCCCCTGAGGTGCTCGTCTCCCCGGCTCCTAGGGCGCCACCCCGCGAGATACCATCGGCGCCACCGTCAGGGGTCCTGGCAACGACAGAAAACCCGGCTGGCAGAGTGGTCCAGAGTCCGCCTGCCGTGCCGACGGAGACATCATGGACGCCTCGGAGCAGCGTGCCGGGCAGAGCAGCGTGGAGTCGTTCGGAGTCGAGGCGTAGCGTTGCATCATGGGGCAGCTCGACGGCACCGATACGGACCCGTACTCCCGTGCGGATTCGTGGGGGTGAGGTGTTGCCGAGGTCGGCTTCAACCGCCGCGAAGTATCCCGCTCCGCGGATGAGTACCTGCACTGGATGCCCCTCGATGCTCGAGTTGGGAGTAACGCTGTCAATCCGCGGAGCGGGGAGACCGCGATCGTGGCACGCCAACGCCACGAGCAGTGTGGTTAGCCACGTCCGGTGTGGGCGGAAACCGGAGGAGACACCACGAACAGCATTCGAAGACGGCACGGAATCAAGAAGCGGTCATTCGGAGCAGCAATTGAGGCCCAGGGCGTCCAGGGAACCGAGAAGGGCTACGAGGCGGGCGCCCGGCCTCCCGTTCGCCCTCTGCGCGAGGATCATCGGGGGTACGCGCTCGTTGCCGTTTTGGGGTTGGAGGTGCGAGTTGCCGTGCCCTGGTGTAGGGTTTCCGTACTCCGCGAGAGATTGCAACGGAGCTGGGAGACCAATGGACCGAATGTGGTGTGGGAGGAAGCTATTGGCGGCAGTGGCCTTGAGTGCTTTTGCCCTTGGCTGCGGTCAAGATGACTCCCCCTTCGAACAGGATGCTTCGGGCACGGGCGGCGAGACGTCGCAGGCGCCGATCGGCGAACAGGTAGTCGACGTCTGCCGCGAGTTCTGTGAGGCTCAATTCCGTCTTGGTTGCGTGCGACCCGAACTCACCAACGGTGGCATCACGGACCAGTCTCAGTGTGCGGGCCTCTGCAGCTTCTTGGGGCTGGCGCCCGCTGGCTGTCAGCAGGCTACACGGGATGCCTATCGCTGCCAGCTGGACCAGGGGCCCTGCAACATGACCAGCTGCAATGACCTTCTCCGCGCCGCAGAGGCCGCCTGTCCTTCGATCTAGCAACGGAGCGCGCCAGGTGGCGCTCCGTCGCGGCGCGCGGTTCGGAATACGGGATCAGAGCGCCCCTTCTCGGGCGCCCCTTCCCCGTCATTCGGCGATAACGAACTCCACGCGCCGGTTCTTCTGGTATTTTCCAACCTCATCTGCCTTCGGCGCCTGTGGCCGCCACTCACCATACCCGGTGGTTTCAATCTTCTCCGCCGAGATACCTTGTTGGATCAGGTAGGCCTTGACTGCGTTCGCACGCGCCTGAGACAGCTCCAGGTTATAGAGCGCATCTCCACGGGAATCAGCATGCCCTTGGACTATGAGTCCAGACCAGTCTTCCTTGAAGGTCTTCAGAAACTCCGCCATTCCCGCGAGCGCATCCCTGCCCTGAGGTCTGAGTTGTGCCGAACCGGTGTCGAACAGCACGGCCTCGTCGATGACGAGGTTCCGATCGATGAACACGACCTCCGCCACATCGGGGCAGCCGTCCAGGTCATTGAAGCCGTTGATCACCTCGGCGCGCTCAGGGCAATTGTCCACGGCGTCGGGAATGCCATCGGCATCCATGTCGCTGGCTCCGTCGTCGAGAGTCTCGTCTTGCCCTTGTTGCCCGTCGGCAGGCCACACCTGGGCGCCGCCCCCGTAAGGCTCTTCGTTTCGCACTTCGTCGACGGTGCGACCGCTGGAGAAGGACACCTCCACGCCGATTAGGAGTGCCTTGAGATCCAAGGGCTCCACGTTGTCGCCGTCTGTCTGGATCATCTGAAGGTACTCGACCGAGGGTCCAACATGGATAGTCGCGACCTCAAACAAGTAGCCAATGCTCGGCGCAATTGCCGGGTAAACGTCGCTGGCGACCAGGCCAGCGCCGGCCGCGGCTTCCAGATAGAGGCCTCCAGGGTTCCCCCTCCTCCCGGAGGCTAGCGGATACGCGCGTACCGCGCCCGCGAGGAGACCGAGACCGAACGCCTCGTTTCCGCTATCTGCCACGACACTGTCCGGATCCGCCATCCCACCGACCTGCACGTTCGCGCCGATGCTCAGCTGGGGAATCACGGCACGGTATGCACCGATCTCCGCCACGCCGCCAGGTGTGTAGGCGCCGTCGTCTGCTTGGTGAAGCGTGGTACCAGCTGCGACGCCACCAAGGAGGCTCCACTTGTCCTCCTCCGCTGCGTGAGCCCAGGTGCTGGCGGACGACAGCAGCACGACGGTTCCAGTAAGGGTCAGTGTCGATCGAATCATTGGCATTGCTCCTCGATGTGTGTTCGCACGGCGGTGCTCCAGGCTTTTTGCCGCGAGCACTGACAGCTCTTGGCTGCTACCAAATTTGCCAGCGAAGGCGGTGTGGCGCGCCGACGCGCGGGCTACTGGCAATGCCCATGCCATTCCGTGTGTGCAGCAAACACTCCTCATGAAGCCGCTGCCCGGAAAAGGCTTGCCCCTCTCTTCGCTGTGCCAGCGTGCCGCAGGCGAGGCGAGAAGGAGCGCCAGTTCCTGCGGCAATGCCTCGGAGCACTACGAGGGGTTGCCGCCGTCTGGCACGAGCCATGCAGTGACGAGTGCTCATGACTGGAACTCAAGGACAAGGCCACTCCAAGCTATATCGAGACATTACAGCCCTGTTGGGCAGGCTCGAGTCGTTCGAGCGACCTGTCTTGACGGTCTATGCCAACGTCCAGCCGGGACGCAGGGAGAGTTCTTCAGCAGCGGTTCTCGCGAGACTCAAGAACTCCTTGCGGGAGCTGGAAGGAGTACCGGCGGGCGCCGCCGAGCGCGTGGTGGAGTACTTCACCGGCAGAGAATCGGAGGGGCGCTCGGTCGCGCTCTTCGCTACCCCTGACCAGCTGGAGGTCATGGAATTACCTGTTGACGCTGTCGACGACGCGGAGAGCGATCGCCTCCCGACGCACCTGGGTGAGCCGATGCTCACGCCGCTCTTGGTACTCGATAGCGGTCAGGAACCGCACCTAGTCGTCTACTGCGAGCGGGATCACCTCAGCGCGTACGGGGTACAGCTGGGTCGCGCCGAGCCGCTCCACGAGGCACGTCGGCAACGAGCGGGAGAGCAAGACGATGGTCTCACACGGCCGAAGGATCGCCTGCCGGCCGGTGTCATGAGCGCGTCGCCTGCCGAGGCGCGTAACGCCCAGACGGTGGGGCGCGAGCAATCCGGTGCCAAATACCAGGCGGATCGCGGTGACGCCGCGCGGCAGCTCGCGGACGAGGGCGTCCGACATTCCCAGGCGCGCTTCTACCGGGAGCAGGGCGCCGAGCTGCGAGCCATCATGGACCGCGAGGGTCTTCGGCGCGTCATCCTGCTTGGTGCGGAGCGCGAGCGACACCTCCTTTTCTCCGCATTGCCGCACGAAGTCGCAGCCTGCGTTACTGCTTTGACTCCAGCGTCTGGGGGCGTGGCGCCTACGGCGACGAGCATTCCGGGCATCGTCGGGCCCCATATCGAAGCGCAGGCGGAGCAGCGAAAGAAGGAGCTGCTAGACGCAATTGCGGAGGGAGGGATCACTGGGCTGAGAGAGTGTCTGGACGCCTTGCAGCAGGGGCGTCTCTACACGCTCGCCGTTGCCGTGCCACTGGAGAAGGACGTCTATGTCAATCCGAAGACGCAGTTCGTCACCCTGTCGGAAGAGGAGGCACGGCCCGCCACGGGCGGCAACCCAGAGCGGCGGGAACTCGCGATGATGCTCCCCGAGCTAGCCCGGGCGTGGGGCGCTCAGCTGGAGTACGTGGAAGGGGAGCCCGCTCAACGGCTTCATGAGGATTTTGGGGGCATGGGCGGGCTTCCCCGTTGGTAGTGGCGGGTTCACCGGGTTTCATGGAACTTCTCGGAGATCTCCGCAACGGCGTGCAGGAACTCTTTCCGTGTCGGCCCGCGCTGTTCCCTCGCGCAACGCCCCCGAGGCAGAGTGGCTCAGCCTGTGGCATGCCGACACGCTGGCGCGCTGGCGTTCTTCGCCCAACGGGGCGTCCGCAGCTGTCGGGGGGTGTGGACATGGACCTGGCACGCTTCATGAAGAGCGCATGACAAGCACTATCAGGCGAGGTATTTAGGATGTATAAAGCTACGATTATCTCAATTGCTGGAGTCATTGCCGCTCCGCTCATGGCGGCATGCGGTGGGAGCAGCGTACCCCACGCCCAAAGCGCCGAAACACAAGGTGCCATTCGGGCGGCAGACGAAATGGGGGCCCAGTCCGTACCGGACGGTGCCCTCCACTTGCAATTCGCACGCAAGCAAATCGGGCAGGCCGAGAAGCTCATCGCAGCGGGCGAGAACGACAAGGCCTTTCTTGTCCTGAGGCGCGCGCAAGCCGACGCGGAGCTGGCGCTCGCTCTGGCCAAGGCTGATCGCGCGCGTACCGATGCCGAAGCAGCGCAGGAGCGCATCCGCGAACTGCAGCAGCGGCAGGCGGCGAGCGGCCCTCCACCAGGAAATTCGTAACCGTCTCGTATCATGGCCGCACAGCGCGGGCCCCGAGGGGCTCGCGCTGCGTCTCGCCACTCGAATGCACTTGGCGAGTCGACCCGACCGTATCCGGGCTGTGCGTCAGTCAGCGGTGGCTCTCAACAAAGGCGAACCGCGGCCTCGGGCGACAGCATCCGGAACGTAAAAGTCTCCGTAAGGTAGAGCGACACTCGTTCGCTATTGTGTGCGCTATAGCCAATAGCGACATCCTCGCCGATGGTGAGCTGGTAGTCTTCGCCCCGCAATGACAGCAAGAGTCCGCCCTCGAGGACGGAGCTCCGTAACACTGGGCCTTCGAGCATCTTCGCGATGCGCTGGCGCGGCGGATAGGTGGAGACATCACCGGCGAGTAGGCGATGGGGTTCCGGGCCGAGGATCAGCGCGTAGGGCCCGTTGACCCCAGCATCGGACAGGATCGACATCGCCTTTGCGATGGCCCCTGGAAACTGGGCAGCGTCGCCCCCCAAAGCCAGCGAATCGTGTGCGCAGCCGGCAAGAACACCCTGGATTCCGCCGGGTTCGAAGCCCTGGTAGATGGCGTGGTCCTCGAAGCGGGCGAGCTTGAGTGCGGCTTCGATGACCGGCTCTGTATCAACATCGTCCGCTCCACGGGCCATATTGTCCAGCTCACCAATACTGACCTCGAAGGGCACTCGGAGCTCAACCAAGGGCAGCACCTTTCGGATGCCAAAGCGGACGCCGTCGCTCGTCGCCTCGTGCTCCTCTGAGAGCCTCCCCAGGTTGACGGCAGAATAGTCGAAGCCTTTGGGGCCGTCGACGTCGACCACCCTGCGCGCGGAGAGGTTTCCCTTCAGGACCCGCTCGGCCTCCTTCCCGAGTTCATCCCAAGCGGCACTGGTGAGTGGGGCGAGCTCACGCTTTAGGAAGTTCATAGGTTTCCTTCTTGTTTGAGGCTCCCAATCCTGAGCGAGTAGACGCTGGCGTTCTTGGTCGCGTCCCCTTCCGCTTCCTCGAGCTCCGTGATGGGTTCGGACGTGAAGAGGTAGGTCTGGAGCATGGTTTGCCACTGCGGTACATGGCGCCGCAGCCACTCGAGCGTCATGCAAGCGTGCTCAATCTCCTCGTCACGATTGTGTGCGAGTATCGCTCCTAGTGATGCGTCGTTGCTGGTCTCGACACGCTGGTGATACCAGTCGACCGCTTCTATCTCCTCCTTCAGGCTGGTCAGTGCACGATGGTAGTCTCGGGCGAAGGGGCTGAGCTCGTTCTCGGGCTCGTGGTAGTCACTCATCGAAGGCGTTCTCCGGTCAAAGATCAGGGACAGCTGCGGCTACCCTGCCGAACACGCTGCGCATCCGTGCACATGCCGTGCCATTGGGAAGCAATGCGGCAACCCAGCAGCCTCGCCGAACCACTGTGCCGTCGTGCCTCAGGTGAGGCGCATCGACACGGTGAGCCCAGTTCGCCCAGTCAACCTTTCCCATTGTGCTCGTCACCGCGACATCGCGCGGCACAAAGGCTGCATCCTTGGAGAAGAGAAAGAAAAGGATCACACCATCATGCCCGCTCAGAACACTCCTATTCAGAACCCCCAGAGCAACAACAGTCAGGATCCGGAGATCGGAGAGGCGCTGCGAAAAATCGAGAAGGATAGAACGCTGCGGCGAGGCGGGTTCATCGCTGTCGTCGTCACGGGGACGCTCGTCATGGCTCTGCTCACCTACCTCAGCTATACGACGACCCCGGAGTCGGCGCATGCTGACGAGATTGGCGCCGCGGCTACGGACCCCACGCAGTAACGCCTCACGTCGCGGTCCATGCGGCGGGTGCCGAATCCGTCCCGTCGCTGGGGGATGCTCGCGCAATCGTCGACGTGCTCGACAATTGCGCTCGCCCGTTCAGCGCACGTAGACCGTCTTCACGTTGACGAACTCCCGGAGGCCGTAGCTTCCGAGCTCCCTCCCGTAACCCGAAGAGCGGATACCACCAAAGGGGAGGCGCGCGTCCGACCGTACATGCGTGTTGACGAAGGCGCAGCCGGCGTGGAGCTGGTCACGCGCGATCCTCTCGCCGCGCTCACTGTCGCCGCAGAAGACCGCAGCGCCAAGCCCGAACGATGTTGCGTTCGCGAACGCGATGGCCTCATCGTCGTCCTCGGCTATCGTGATCGCAGCCACGGGACCAAATAGCTCTTCGTCGAATGCTGGCATTCCCGCCACCACGTCGGTCAGCACGGTGGGAGGATACCAGGCGCCCGCGGCCGGGGGGACCTCGCCGCCGAGGAGAAGCGTTGCGCCCTTCTCGATGCTTGCTCTGACTTGACCGTGCAGCTCGTCCCGGAGGTCTTGGCGGGCAAGAGGGCCCATACGGGTGTCTGCGCTCGAAGGATCGCCCGGAACCACTGCCTCCATCCTCGCCACGACGTCGTGTTCGAAGCGCTCTCGATGATCGCGGACGACGATGAACCGTTTGGCCGCAATGCAACTCTGCCCGCCGTTGATGAGGCGGCTCATGACGCAGGTGTCCGCCGCGAGCGTCAGGTCGGCATCCGAGAGCACTACGTACGGATCCGAGCCGCCGAGCTCGAGGACCGTCTTCTTCAGGGCGTTCCCCGCGCGGGCGGCGACGGCGCGGCCCGCCTCGACGCTTCCTGTGAGCGTCACGGCGTCGACGTGCTCTGAATCGATCAGATCCAGCGCGGTCTTACTCTGGACGAGCAGGACACGCACCAGGTCTTCTGGGCAACCAGCGTCCGAAAAGAGGCGCTCGATCGCTAGCGCACATCCAGAGACATTCGAGGCATGTTTCAGAAGGACGCCGTTGCCTGCCATTAGCGCCGGGGCTGCGCAGCGAAAGAACTGCCAGAAGGGGAAGTTCCAGGGCATGATCGCGAGTACTACCCCCAGGGGCTGGAAGGCGACATAGCTTCGCGTGGCGTCGGTTGCGACGACGTCTTGCTGGAGAAACGCGGCGGCGTTGAGCGCGTAATAGCGACACGCGGTCGCGCACTTCTCGATCTCTTTGACCCCGTCCCGGATTGGCTTACCCATCTCTTGTGCCATGATGCGCGCCAGGGCGCCTGCTTCGGACGTGAGGAGCTCTTCCAGTCGCGTTAAGGCCCGCGCTCGGCGGGAGAGGTCCTCCTGCCTCCATCGTCCGGCTGCGGTAGCCGTGCGTCGCGCCACCTCTTCGGCGGCGGCATAGGACATAGGTTCGAACTCGCCGATGACGGCGCCCGTTGCTGGATTGACGCTGAGCATGTGATCTCTCGGTATTCGGGGTCGCTGCTCGCCCCAGAACATCGCCGGGGCGTGACTGCAGGGTATCGTCAGTGCAGCGGGATTTGCAAAGAGTGTTCCGCTCCACGCGCCCTCTCAAAGGCGACGGTAACCGAGACTGACTCTCGGAGGGGATCGAAAATCAGTTGAGAGAATGCAGGTGCGCTGGGACGACGGCGTCCGGGGCAGTCTCGGGCTCTCCCAGGAGTTCCACGAGTTCGGCTTGCTCGACGCTTTCTTTCTCGAGCAGACTCTGGACCAGGCGGTCAAAGCGCGCCCTGTGGGTGCGGATGAGCTCGCCCGCCTCAGCGGCGGCTCGCAATAGCGTCTCGCGCGTTTCCTCTTCGATTGCTCGAATCGTCGCATCACTGCTGCCCCCGCCCGATCCCAGGGCCTGGCCAAGGAAAGGGTGTTCCTTCCTATGCTCGTGAAAGACGGGGCCCAGCTTCTCGCTCATTCCATAGTGCGCCATCATTCGGAATGCCGTGTCCGAGCCGCGTTTCAGGTCGTTCTCGGCACCCGAGGACACCTCACCCAAGACCTCGCGCTCGGCCGCATACCCTCCCATCAGGACTCGCAGCTGGGCCTCGAGCTCGGGCTGCGTGATGATATGCCGGTCCGCGATGGGCTGTTGCTGGGTCGCGCCAAGGGCCATTCCACGAGGGATGATGGAAACACGATGCAGCGGCTCCGAGTGAGGAGAAAAATGGGCAACGACCGCATGCCCAGATTCATGGATCGCGACCCGGTACTTCTCCAGCGGCGCCAGCTTGGCTTCCCGGGGATCGCCAAGGACTATCTTGTCGAAAGCCGCGGTGAAATCCATCGACTCGACGGTCTTTTGGCCGCGTCGGACGGCGTGCAGAGCCGCCTCGTTGGTGAGATTCGCCAAATCCGCTCCAGAGAACCCGGGCGTGCTCCGCGCAACGCTCGCGAGATCGACGTCTGCAGCCAGGGGCTTGCCTCTACAATGTACACCTAAAATGGCCTCACGCGCGGCCACGCTCGGTCGGTCGATGACGACTCGGCGATCGAACCTGCCCGGGCGGAGCAGCGCTGGATCGAGGACGTCGGGGCGGTTCGTGGCCGCCAGCACGATGGTCAGCTCGTTGCGCGAAAAACCATCCATCTCCGAAAGCATCTGGTTGAGCGTTTGCTCCCGCTCATCGTGTCCTCCTCCGAGTCCAGCGCCACGGGCTCGGCCGACCGCGTCAATCTCGTCGATGAAGATGATGGCGGGCGCCGCCTTCTTCGCCTCGTCGAAAAGGCTCCGGACCCGAGAGGCCCCCATGCCCACGAAGAGCTCGATGAACTCCGAGCCGCTGATCGAGAAGAACGGAACCCCCGCTTCGCCAGCGACCGCGCGGGCCAGCAGGGTCTTTCCCGTTCCCGGTGGTCCCACAAGCAGCACGCCACGAGGAATCTTCGCGCCGATCTCACGGAAGCTCTCTGGTCGTTTCAGAAAGTCGACGATTTCCGACAAGTCGCGCTTGGCAGATTCCAATCCGGCGACATCGTCGAACCGAACCTGAACATGATCCTGCTTCTCGACCTTCGTTCGGCGCGTCTTGAGCATGTTGCCCATGGCGCCTCCCCCCAGCATCCGCTGGGAGCGCCGCGAGATCCATAACCATACGCCGATGAGCAGCAACCACGGGAAGATCCAGCCAATCGCCTGCAGGAGCGGCGAGGGTTCGGTGCTGTCGACATCGATATCAACACCCTTCTCTCGCAGCAAAGGCATCAGTTCTGGGTCTTCTTGCGCGGGCAAATTCGTGACGAAACGTACTACCTTCGTGCCACCGACCTCCAGCTCTCGCCGGAGCTCACCCGAGACTTCCTGTCCCCGCAGCCGCACCTCGGCAACTTCGCCTTCATCAACGAGCCGATGAAACTCGGTATAGCTGATCTGCTCATGCCTGTCGCTCGTCGTGCCCTGTTGCCACCACAGGACGGCAAGGGCTACTGCCGCCATCAGCAGTATCCACGAGCGGTTGACTTGGGGATTGCGTCGGGGCGTCGTATCTTGCATGTTATCGCCGTCGTTGGTGTTCAGTAGCCGCCTCGCTGGTCGTTCGGTGAACTGCCCCTACCGGTTCGCGGGTGCGGCGCTGATCGCACCCAGCGCCGAGTCTGGGTCTCGCGCCAACGCGAGATCGCCCAGCGAAACGATGCCTACCGGTATGCCACCCTTCAGCACGGGCAGGCGGCGGACGGAATGTTCCACCATGATCCGTGCCGCATCGGTCACCGTCTGATCCGGCGATAACGCCAGTAGCTCGCGGCTGCAGACCTCGCCCACGGTCGTCAATTGAGGATCTCGACCTGCCGCGAGTGCTCTCACCACGATGTCGCGGTCGGTAAGGATACCGAAGATTGTTCCATCTTCATTGAGGGCCACGACTGCGCCCACATCGCTACTCTCCATGACGAAGGCGGCGTCCCTCAATGTCGCATTGGCTGACACCGTGGAGGGATTCGGAGTCATGAGCTGTTCGACCAGGGCCTGGCTGTCCATGGCGCAACCTCTCTCTGTGGGCGAGCTTGTTTCCACATTCTTTCATGCAACTGGAGGGCCAACCGCATTGGTGCGGCTGGCGCGTGTTCCGCTGCCATTCGTCTCGTAGCGTGTTGCCTCACGCCGTGGCGGACCGGGAGCTGAGGATCGGAAGCACTCCGCGGAAGTCGGTGTCGTGGCGAGCTCTGACGGGTATTCAAGTCTGGTCCACCGTTTGCACCTTCCTCTCCTCGTGCGATGCGCAGCCAGGCCACGTAGCCTCGTGCTGGGCAACAAACAAGGAGACAAGATGATCGTTACACCAGGTGCCATTCGTGATCTTACCTTTGCGGCCAAGGGGCTGGTGCCGCTGCTGGCGAGCAGCGCCAACATACGTCGCGCTGCCGGTGCGATAGCTGGAGTTCACAAGGGCATTGCCCTGGCTCCGGTTGTCGGCCTCGTCACGGGGGGAGTTCTCCTCGGAGCCGCAGTAGGGGTGCTGTTGGCCCCGCAAGCTGGTGGGGCATCCAGGGCGCGCTTGGCTCGCAGCTGGCGAAAATGGACGGGGGACGTAGACGCCGTAGATGGAGGAGCCGTAGGAGCGGCCGCTGAATGATTCCGCGGACGGCAAGTGACCGAACCAGGACGAAGAACAGCATGGGAGATCTGACCTTGGAAGAGGTTACGCAGGAGCTCGGCCACCTGCCTGCAGAGCAGCGGGCGCGCAAGCTGAGGGCTTGGGTTGCGAGGCTGAATGCCCCGCGTTCAGGAACCGTGAATCCCGCGGTGGCGCGGGAGCTGCTTCACCGGCTCGAGGCTCTCGATGAGGAGCTCAAGGCGGAAGGAGGGGCCGACCCGGCGGATATACAGCGTCAGCTCAATGAATGGCTGGATACTGCAGGTGAGGTTGGCGGTGCCGAGCAGGAGCAGGATCCGACACGACCAAAGGCCGAGGGCTGGCACGGGTGGCACCTCGGCGAAAAGGATCGATAGCAGCTGCGCATCGACACCGAATCCCTGACGAGCCCAGCCTTCCGTCCAAGCCTGGATCCGTTCAGCTTGGGCTTAGCAGTGTTCGGAGTATGGTCCCGAGGTGGTCGAGTCGGAAGGGCTTGCGCAGGGACTCGTCGAAGCCGTGGTCATTCGGTGACGCCAGAATGGGGTCTTCCGAGTACCCGCTGGAGGCTACGAGTAGCATGCTCGGGCGCAGTGCTCGCAGCGTTTTGGCGGCTTCCGCACCTCCGACCCCGCCCGGCACCGTCAGGTCCAAGATGGCGAGCTGCAGCTGTGGGTCCCGCCGGACGAGGTCAACAGCCTCCTGCCCGTCGCTCGCGGCAACTACTTCATACCCGAGACGTTTCAGCTGCCGGGTCATCAGCTCGCGGAGCATGGGCTCGTCATCCATGACCAAGACTCGCCCAGAACCGTGTTCGCGTCGTGCCTCGCCGCTCACTGACGCGGTGCACACCCGGGTGCCGGCGACGGCCGGAAGGTAAATGCGGAACTCGGCGCCTTTGCCGGGGCTGCGCGCTTGCAGGTGGCCACCGTGACGTCGCGCAATCGAATACGCCGATGCGAGCCCCAGCCCCGTGCCTTGTGGTTTCGTCGTAAAAAAGGGATCGAAGATGCGCGGCATGATATGGGAGGGGATCCCTGGCCCGTCGTCGCGGAAGGCTACGGCCACGTAGCTTCCCATCTCGAGATCGGGGACCTCCGTTCCATTGACCTCGACGTTCTGCGCTTCGATGCGCAGCACACCGCCTTGGGGCATCGCCTGAAGGGCGTTGATTGCCAGGTTCTCGAACACCTGCGACAGCTGGTTGGAATCGACCGAGCAGTTGTGTAAATCGGGTGGCAGGTCGTAGACTCGGCGAATCGAACTACCAGAAAGGGCGAACTCGACCGTCGAGCGAATGAGGGGCGGCAATGGCTCGACTTTTCGAATCGGGTGGCCACCTTTCGCGAACGTGAGCAGCTGCCGGGTAAGGCTTTGGGTCCTCGCGAAGGCCTGCTCCGCGTCGACAATGTGGGCGCGTGACAGTTCCCCCGCGTCTTCCGCGTCGCGAGCCAGCTCCAAGTGCCCGAACAGTGCCGTAAGCAGGTTATTGAAATCATGTGCGATGCCCCCGGCGAGCACGGCCAGCGACTTCATCTTCTCTGCCTGCTGCGCTGCCTCCATGAGGCGGGTACGCTCCGTCACGTCGATCCCTGAGCACAGAACCCCGATTGGCTCTCCCGAACCGCCGAGGCGCAGCGAATTGTGCCACGTGACTCGTCGTCGTGTGCCGTCGGCTCGTAAGAGCTCGTCTTCGGTGCGCTTGCTCAGAGAGCGCACCCCAGCCATGACCTGGCGAAACTCTTCGATGCCCTCGTGGCGCTTCTCCTCGGGGACCGCGATGTCGAACCAGTTCTTGCCGTGGAGGGCATGGGCTGAATACCCGAGGATTTCTGCTCCGCGTTGGTTAATCACCGCCACACATCCAGAACAGTCGAGCTCCAGGATCAGCGCCTCCGACATTTCCAGGTAGCGCTCGGCCTTTGCTCGCTGCTCCTCGACACGTCGTCGAGCGATCTCCAGTTCCTGCACGAGCCGCATGAGCTCGCGGGTGCGCTCCATGACGCGCACCTCGAGCTCTTCCCGACGGAGGAGCTCGATCCGGCGCAGGCGTTGGCCATCCAGCACCACGGTCAACATGAAGCACAGGTTCGCCACGTAGGCATTGTAGGGTTCAAACGCATCCTGGTTGCTGCACTCGACCAGGATGTGCCCATAGGTGCGACCGGATAATGTCAGTGGAAACGGGCGAGAGATGCTTGTTGGGTTAGTAGCGTCTCCCAAGTTAGCGACGTGACGGACGCGGGCGGCACCCGGCAGCTCCTCTAGCCCCCGACATGCAAACGCGATTGTGGCATCCGGATCATCGAACTGACCAATCATGCTCTGCAACAACAGAAGCCTAGACAGAAACCGCGCATCCAGACATGGCGCCGCCATGAGCCTATCCGAGCAGCACTTCGGGCGGAACGAAGAAAGGGTTATGTACCACTGCCCCCCGGATCAGCATCATTGGATGCACACTGAGCACGTCCATGATGGTCGCGCCATCGAACGCCCGCGCGTCATACTGGCAGACGGCGCTGAGTGGGCAGTTGCGAACCAATGAATTGACCTGCGACTCGTACTCCATCAGTCGTGAGCCCCCGGCGACTTGGTTCACCGCTGCATCCATTTCTCCAATGACCCGAGCGGCGCGAAAGCCCTGCGCCTTCGACGCCTCGTAGAACCCCTGCAGGAGGGCGAGCATGCGGCCCGGGTCAAAACGGTCCCCTGCAAAGTACACCTCTCTCGCTCCCGAAACGAGCAGCGCGCCTGTCGCCAGGGCATCCCCGCTGGCCACACCGCGAGCGTCCAAATATCCGCCTACCTCGATAGCACTGGTCTTGTCCGAGAAGCACGCGCAGCGTTCGTGCGTTTGGAGTCCCCGCAGCAGGTACTCGTTCAGCGAACTCTCGCGCTCCGAGTCATCCGTATAGACTTGGCAGATGTGAGTGCCGGCTGGCAGCTCCACCGCAGTGAAGCCAAGGTCGACCCGAACGGTTGCAGGGTGCACATTACCCCCTTGTGGCGGCGTCGCCCTGACGCGCCGTAGCTCGTCAATCTAGCGCTCCCCTCGCAGTCAGTCCACGTGCTTCATCCCGGTTCATCGGTGCTGGTCGATGAACCGGAACTGTCAGCAGCTTGGCAAGGTTCGCGTCCTGGGCGAGCGATCGGCGCTGCCGACCGCCGCCAGCTGCCGCGCTGGCCCGACATCCAGAGCGGTTGGTCGCGCTGCGCTCTCGGGGTCGCCTGGATGACGCCTGGCTCCGGCAACGGAGCGAGGGCGGTCGCGGAGCCCTGGGGGCAAATCCCGGCGTCCCAGATCGAGAACACGGAGACCCACGCGGCGGAGCCCGGAAGTAGCGACCGAGCACGAGCTGCTCCGTGCGCCTCGAGTGCAAACGGCAGGAGGAGTTGTGCAACCGATGTGGCTCCTGCCCGTGGCTTGTTTCGCGTCGCGGGGTTGGTTGCGCGTGTCGTGCATGTGAGAGGTGAAGGATCGCGAAACAGCCGTGCACTTCGCTGGCTCGCACCCGTCAGAATGAGCAACGTGAGAGATCGCCGGGGAGTTGGCTTCAGTGGGGGCCCTGCGTGCCGTTGATATCCAATGGCTACATCCGGCGGCGGGCAAACGTCGCCAGCTCCGGGGGGCCGCTTCACGGTGTTCGATCCACTTCAACAGGGAGCAGTCATGAACCCCTTGGTGCGAACAGCGGCGGTCGGCCTAGCCGCCATCTCCATAGGCTGCGGCGGGGGCGGCGAAAGCGGCGGCAGCAAATCGGAGGACGGGCCCGCGAGTCTTGCTACTGCGTACGAGCTGCGCGGCGCCGTGGAAAAGGGGCCCTTCGTGAAGGGGTCTACCATCGTTGTATCCGAGCTCGACGATTCTTTGAATCCCACAGGGCCGTAACTTCAATACCGAGACGACGAACGACCTTGGAGAGTTCGATCTGCGCATCGAGGTCCCGAGCCCCGTTCGGCTCGAAGGTAGTGGCTTCTACTACAACGAGATCACCGGACAGCTGTCGAGCGCCGAGCTCACGCTGCGCGCCCTCTACGTTCCCAGTAACGCTGGCACACAGACTGCCTACATCAATCTGTTCACGCACCTTACTGCGCGTCGAATCCAGAAGCTCGTCAAGGAGGGAGAGCCGTTCGCGGATGCGGTTGCGCGAGCGGAAGGGGAGCTAGTCAGCTCGCTGCGCATCACGGCTCCTGGTTTCGAGCCCGACGGATCAGGTGTGGAGATGAACGTCGCCGGAGGAGACTCCGTTGCCAACGCCTACCTCCTGGCAGTCAGCAGCGTGCTCGTGCAGTTCGCGACTGGCACGGGCGGGGGCTCGACCGAGGCCGTGCTTCAGGAGCGCATCAACAGCATCGCCATCGACCTCGAAGATGACGGCGCTCTGGATGAGAGCACCGTCGACGGCCTTGGTGAGGCGATGAAGCGGCTCCCCGTGAAGCAGGTGATGGCGCAACTGCGGCGTCACCTGGATTCGAAAGGATCGAACGCCGGAGTCCCGAACATGTGGGCTATCATCGACCAAGACCGAGATGA
Organism: Pseudomonadota bacterium; assembly: GCA_023398955.1. Classification (GTDB taxonomy): domain Bacteria; phylum Myxococcota_A; class Polyangia; order Polyangiales; family Polyangiaceae; genus JAEWRL01. Next base: position 27,356 of record JAEWRL010000058.1, on the reverse strand, counting down.
CCTGGCCAACGCGGATGACAACTGCCCGACAGTACCAAACCACGACCAGCAGGACGCAGATGGCGACGGTGAGGGCGATTCTTGTGACCCCTGTCCCGACCTGGCGTGCCCCCGTGGCTGTGTGCCGGGCACCGGGGGATTCGAGGATACCTGTGTCCCACTCTGCGGGGTAGGAGACTTCAAGGATATTCCCGTCTCGACACGTCCTGATTCAATGCCCACGGAGTGTCCTCCGGGTGAGGACTGTCCGGAGTTTGGTTGTTCTGATGGCTCTGTCTGCGACCTAGGTAGTGGCCAGTGTGCCGATGGCTCGCCTTGCGGCGCGACTGTCCCGAGTTGCCCTCCTGGAGAACCGTGCGACACGCCAGAGCCACCACCGGCGCCGGAAGCGGGCGACCCCCTCTGGGAGCTGTACATGGGGAATGGCTACGAGTGCGAGGCCTCGGAAACCTGCGTTGCGGTGCAGTGGGGAAGCTACGACACGAGCATCACGACCTGCGCAACCGCTTGCGACCCCGGGTCTCCAGAGGCGTGTGGCCCGAGCGCTCTCTGCGCGTATGCTGGCGATCTTTGGGCATCCAGCGGTGATGGCGAGGGATGGTTCTGCGTTACCAAGCCCGTTGGCAGCAGCCAGCTCCCCGCTGGTGCTGAGTGCGAGGCGAACGTGGCTACGTCCTGTGAGTCTGGGTTGGTGTGCGTCACCTCGGGCTACACGACGATGTATGGCACCTTCGAGAGCGTGGCGAACCCCTGGTACTGTGCCGCTCCCTGTTCGGCGACGGACTGTGCAGACGGTGCATGCTTGCCGCACGACCGAGGAGGCCTCGAGCATTGCGCGCTATTTGGTCTACGAGGAGAGCCGTGCGCCATGCAGGATGGCCGCGGGTGTTCCGATGGGCTTACCTGCACCGTCAGCGACGAGTGCGATTCGGAGGCGCCCTGCTGCCAGCCGTCCTGCGACCCGAGCGAACCGTCGTCGTGTGGACCTGATCACGCTTGCGTCGCCCAGCTCTCCCAGGATGGCGCAAGCAGCGCCGAACTTGGCGCCTGTGTTCCCATCAAGGAGCAAGGGGAGCGCTGTACCTATGCCAATCAGTGCGAATCGGGGACGAGCTGCGCCTTTGCGTTATGCGAAGATGGGGCGAGCTGCTGCAAGCCGACCTGCGAGGCCGGGGCAAACGAGGGGTGTAACCTGGGCGAGCAGTGTATCCCAGTTCTGGATCGCTATTGGGACCACGGCTGGCTGCCGTCAACGGACGAGGCTCCAGTGACCGTGTGCGCGCAGCCGCCGACCCACTGTACGAACGGAAGCCGCGACCAAGACGAGACGGACGTCGACTGCGGCGGCGCGTGCGCGGCTTGCGGTGAAGGCGAGCGCTGCAGTCGCGATTCATTCATGCAGTCCGACTCGGTGAACTGCCTGCCGGGATTCCAATGCGCGTCCGATGACTGGGCCAACCCAGGTGAGTGTGTCGCCGTGTGCGAGAGTCGGACCGACTGTGCCGCGGGCGAGGCCTGCACGGACGCACGCGCTGAAGGCTATATGGCATTCTGGGGCCCGGAGGGCGAAGCCGCCTTCTTCATCTGCACCGCTGAGGTCGCGTTGGGCGAGACGTGCCACTCTGGGCAATGCGCTGTCGGCTTCGCCTGTGCGCGAGAGGACGCCTGGCAGGAGACCGGAACATGCTTGGAATCCGCTGCCCTGGACGAGGTCTGTCTGCCTGGGCAGTGTGACGCAGGGCTCGACTGCGCCGCTGTTGGAGGGGCCGGCGACCGCATCTGCCGTCCGATATGCAGCTCTGCCTCAGACTGCAATGCCGACGAGACTTGTGTCAATTCCTGCGATGGTGGCAATTGCCCCGACCAGGGTGTCGCTGTCTGCGCTGCGAGCGCCGACGAGGGTCAGGTGTGCACGACCGGACAATGCACCGAAGGGCTCGTTTGCGCAATGGTCAACCAATGGGACATGGCCGGTACCTGCGTCACCCCCTGTTGGACCGCCGCCGACTGCGATCAGGGCAGCGTTTGTACGTCGTTCTGCTCGGAACTCGGGTGCTCCGACATGATCAAGGAGTGCCGGCGCGAGGCACAGCGCGGTGATGCCTGCGTCGAGGGTCAGTGCGCGTCGGGTCTCGACTGCGCTCAGGTCAACGACTGGGACGTCTTTGGCACGTGCACTCAGCCTTGCGAAGATGGTTCAGATTGCTCGGGAGGCGAGGTCTGCCTGCCTGTCTGTAACGATTGGGAGTGCTCTGGAACGCTGCGCGAATGTCGGCAGCCGCTCCCGGTGGCCTCTGACTGCCGTGAAGGTGAGTGTGCCGATGGACTGGCCTGCGCGAAGAACTGGGAAGGTGACATTAGTGGCAAATGCGTCGCTGTTTGCGACACGAAGGACGACTGCGACGCTGCGGAGATCTGCGCAGGAGTCGACCGCCACTTCTATCAATACCCGGTCGAGCTGCTCGCTTGCGTCCCCGCCCTCGGACCCGGCGAGGGATGTGAGGATGGTGAGTGTGCAGCTGGGCTAGTCTGCGCCAAGCGCATGGCCTCGGACGCATGGGGCACCTGCACGAGCGTGTGTGAGTCGGAAATGGACTGCGCCGACGGAGAGCTCTGTCTCGATGCTTCGAGCCAGGGTCTCGTGGCGCCCGAGTTCAGTGCCTGCGTTCGCCCGGCAGCAGCTGGAGAAGGCTGCATCGAGGGCCAGTGCGGTGAGGGTCTCTTGTGCGCCAAATGGAACTCCGAGGATGAGTGGGGCACCTGCCTGGCGGACTGCAGCTCGAGCGGTGACTGCACAGCCGGGCAGGTCTGCGTTTCGGCAGAGGTTCGCGGCTACCGCTATCCTACCTTCGACGCCTGCACGGCCCCTGCCATGGAGAATGAGAGCTGCATCAATGGGCAATGCGGTGATGGTTTGGTGTGTGCCAAATGGAACTCACAGGATGACTGGGGGACGTGCAAGATAGCTTGCGACACGACCATTGGGTGCACCGACGACCAGCTCTGTGTTGCGGCGAGTCTGCAAGGCTACGAGTCACCCGTCTTCGATACATGCGTGCCACCAGCGGGTGAACACAGCGTCTGCACGGATGGTGAGTGTGCTGACGGGCTCGTGTGTGCGAAGACTTGGGCGGGAGCAAGCAGCGGAAGTTGCCAAGATGCATGCGCATCGAACGACGATTGTGCGAGCGATGAGGTCTGCGTCGATGCCGGCACTCGCGGCTACAACTACCCCGAATTCAGCACTTGCGCGCCCCCCTCCGACCTCTACCAGTCCTGTGTCGCAGGGCAGTGCGCTGCCGGTCTGAGCTGCGCTTTCTGGGATTCGAGCTCCGGCGCGACGGGGACGTGTCTCGAGGATTGCACCGACTCGGGGACGTGCACGGGCAACGGCTCGTGCCGCGACTACGCGGACGCTGGCTACGCGTCCTCGGAGAGCGCGAAGATCTGCAGCTGAGCAGCATACGAACATCGTGAAGCAGTCGACGGAAGCCCCCGCCAAGCATCGTGGCGCGGGGCTTCCGCGCTTCGTCCTGCTGATGCTTGCTGTGAGGCTACCGATCGAGCCCTAGCTTGGGGCTCTCCGAGCGGTGAGGCTGGGCTGAACCGCCACCAGCGAGCGAGCGTACCTGGAACGGTTCACTGGCTGCTCCCCAATACAGCGTGCGACGAGGGAACGGAATCTCGATGTTTCGCGCGTCGAAGGCGAGCTTGAGGCGCCGGTTGTACTCGCGACCCACGGCCCATTGCTCGACCGGATGGGTCTTGATCCTTGCCTTGATGACGACCGCGTTGTCGCCGAAGGAATCCACACCGAAGACCTCCATCGGTTCGAGGATTTTGGAGCCATAAGCCGCATCTGCCTGAAGCTCGTCCGCGACCTCCTTCATTATCTGGCTCACAACGTCAGTGTTCTCCTTGTAGGCTACGCCCACATCGAAGACCATGGCGGACCATTCCTTCGTCATGTTTGACAGGGAGGATATTTTGCCGTTCTGAAAGACGTGGACGACGCCGGATAGGTCACGAAGCACTATCGTTCGAAGCCCAATGCTCTCCACGAGTCCGCCCGTTCCGTTGATGATGGCCACGTCTCCTTTGCGTACCTGGTTCTCGAGCAGGATGAAGAAGCCCGTGATCACGTCGCGCACCAGCTCTTGGGCCCCGAATCCCACCGCTAGTCCGATGATCCCGGCTCCTGCGATGAGCGGTGCTACGTTAACGCCCACCTGCATCAGAAGGAGCATGACGATCAGCGCCCAGACCGTCACTGTGCCCGCTTTGTGGACGATGCCAATGAGAGTCTCGGTGCGCTTTCTGTGTTCTCGCGCGTTGGCTTCGTGCGACTCGGCCTTGTCGTGACTGGCGCGAGCGGCGAGGCGTCGGCAGCCGAACTCGAGCAGCTTGAGCAGCACGACAGCAAGCACCAGAATCACGAGAATTCGCGGGACTGCCTGCAGCGCCCATTCCACTGTCCCGCGCAAGATGTTTGCCCAGAACTCGGCGGTTAGCCACTCGTCGGGGTTAAAAAAATCCATGTACCGGCCGTAGCATGCTCCGCAGAGACTTACTAGATGGCATGGAGCGGCGGACAGCGGAGGGTGACATCAGGTGTGGCAGAATGGCACAAGGCGGGCTGGTGCTGCTCGTCCGCTGTCCCATTGCGCTTGGCATGAGAGACCACAAGGTTCGTCTGTGGGAATGGCCAGTAAGCATCGCCTGACGATCGAGTACTGCACGGGATGCCGATGGATGCTCCGCGCCGCTTGGATGGCACAGGAGCTGCTGACGACCTTCGAGGGGAACCTCAGCGAAGTCGCCCTCGTTCCAGGAACCGGAGGGGTCTTCGAGATCCGTCTCGATGACCGTGTTCTCTGGTCGCGAACTGCGGAGGGCAGGTTCCCGGAACTGAGGGAAGCCAAGCAGCGAGTGCGTGATGTTGTCGATCCCGGGCGCGCGCTGGGTCACTCCGACAGCCCTGTTGGGCGCAGCGCGGGGGAGGAGTAACCGCCCTCCGCGGGCCGTCCTGAGCTCAATCCTTCGCTGGTGCTGGTGCTGGTGCTGGTGCGGCCGTAGGGGGTGCGCTGCCGTAGCGCGCCAACCATGCCTCGTGGGCGCGATCGCGAACCTCTCCTACCGGGTCTTTGAGCAGATGCTCGAGAACCGCGTTGGCCGCCGGGAGTTCGAGCTGTCCCGCGGCCGCGCGGGCGGCGACATCTCGTGTCCAAGGATCGCCCGCCAACGCCCACTCGGCGAGGATTTGCAGCCGCTCCAGAGGAGCACGTCGCTCAAGGTGCGAACCCAAGGCGACCGCGGCAGCACGGCGCACGGGTTCCTCGGGTGTCCGTGCGATGGCGGCAATGAGCTCGAGTTCCTCGCTCGCGCACAGGACTATTCCCGTTCGCGACAACGCAGCGGCCAGTGTGAAACGAACTGCGGGGCGCGTGTCGCCCGCGAGCAGCCGAGCGAGCAGACGTCGCTCGGCCTCGGTCCAGTCATCGTCAGCGTCCTCTGCCAACAGCACCCCAAGCTCCTGCACCGAAACCTGCGCAAGAGCCGACCTCGCCTCGGCGACGGAAAGCGTGCCGGCGACAGCCATCACGACGAGGCTCTTCAACATTCTTTTGGCAGCGAGGTTGGCGTTCACGTGACTCCTCCGGCGTGCGGCGTCCATGTGAGTGCGGCGCGGCCACGACATCCCCAGTGCCTGCGCACTGCGCTGGCCGGCCGCACTCCATGACGCTCTCGGAGTCGCCTGACGCCACGCGGAGTACGCGAAGTCCGTTCGCAGCATTCCATGTGCGGACGGTAACCATCAACTTACTGCGTGCATTCCAAAAACAGACCCGACAGCGTTCGCTTCCGGCAGCCTATTGGGCCGGCCGGGATCGGCGCTCAGAGCAGCACCGTGTTGACCATGCGCGTCTCGAGGTCTCCTCTGAGGCGCGCGTAGATGCGTGGATTCTGTCCGGACAAGATTTGCAACGCTGCCAGAACGGCATTGGCTGGTTCGAGGACCGTCAGCACTGGCACCTTGCTGGGCGCGCGCAGTGATGACCAGACGTCTTCGGGGAAGTCCTTCGCGTTTGCCGGAACGGTGATGACGGGAAGTGTAGAGTTTGCGGCGAGGGTTGGCCCTGCGCCGTTGCTCCTGCCGATGTACGCGATCACGACTGAGTTCGGCACCTCTTGAGCGAGCCGCTGGAGCGTGTGGGAGGCGGTGACGGGCTCCTTGTGGGCCGAGCACGTGACAACGGTCATGAGTGCCTCGAGATCACCGAGCGCCGCCCTGAAGGCATCCACTTCGTCGCTTTCCGAGCCCCTCCACAGCACGATCCGCTGATCGGGGATTCGGAAGTGGTCCGTGATCTCTGCGACGCGGCGGTAGCTCGCTGCGACTTCACTGAGTGCCCCTCCGTCCCGGTACATCTGCTTGTCGATGTAACTGTCGCTTTCGACGACGCGCCACGAGTCATTGTCCACGACGTCCGCCAGGAGCAATCGCCCTCCCGCGTCGAACCCGAACTCCACCTTGAAGTCGACGAGCCTGCGCCCCTCAATCTGCCATGCTTTCTCGAGCACGAGAAAGGCCTGCCGTGCAATGGTCCGCATGGTCGGGAACGACTTTGCTTCGTTGTCGTGGCTGAAGACCTCCTGAGCCGCGAGCGTGAGAAACGGCTCCCGCGGGGGAACCGCTGGGCTAAACAGTCGGATCTGCGCGGCATCCTCGACGTATGTCATCAGTGGATCGTCGCAGATCAGCTCGTGAGACTTCCACCGCTTGCCGTTGGTCTTCAGGAAGAGCTCGACGATCAGACGGGGAAAGAGATCCCCTTTGGCAAGGTGCGGGTTGCGCTTCAGGAAAGAACCATGAGCTTCACGGCGGACGACGACTTCGTACGGTAGCATCTGGCAGCGGGGAGCCACGAACGAGGTAGCATCGTTCTGCTCGATGAAGGCGACCGGAATATCGCAGGCCTTCAGCAGCCGGAAGACGTTGCACGTGGTACGGGTGGCCAGCTCTCCCTTGTCAGGGATGACGTCGTGCTTGGCGCCGTCGCCCGCTGTGATGTCATCCTTCGAAACAACGACGACCAGATCATCGTTGCCTGCAGCCTGGTGTATCCGCTTCGTCTTTCCCTCCGAGAGGAGTTGACTGGGCGCATGCGCTGTCTTGGGGTTCGCTTTTCCTGTATCCATTGGATGTTCCCTCGAACGGAGGAGTTCGGATTGGTCGCGGGTTTCGTGCTCCGCGATGCACCGGTCCTGGCGGAGCGTGCGCCCCCGACCGTGGAGTTTCTGCCTTAGCGTCGGGTACGGTCTCGGTCAAAAGGTCCGCGTGCTGACGCGAGCGTACCGGTGAGTCACAGGTACAGGTCGGGTGACCTGTCAGCCGCGTCGCGACAACCGGATACCCCGAGAGGCGAAGTAGTCGCGCGGCGACCGACCACGAAGCGCTCGAAAGACGCGATGGAACTGCGAATAGCTGCCGAAACCAGCAGCGAGGGCAGCCTCCAGCAGATTCGTACAACCACTCTCCATCTGAGCGGCGAAGCGCTCGAGCCGCAGCTGGTTGCGATAATCCACGAGCGTTACTCCCATCTCCGACTTGAACAGCCGCGCCAGGTGGCTGACGCTGATGCTGAGCTCATGCGCGAGTGCATCCCCTCCTAGCGACGGATCACGAGTGAGCCGGTGTACTGCCTTTCTCAGGACGGGATGGCGCGCCGTAATACTTGGTAGGTTCGAGAACTGATTCGAATGATGCCTGTACTGCAAAGCCAGAGCGACCTGAGCACAGAGCATTGCGGCGCGGGTTTGTGCGTCCGGATCGATCGGAGCTCCCGTGGCACCCGCATCGTTGAAGAGCATACCTAGCCGTCTATCTCCGAGATGAACGGGCGTGCTGACGACCCACCCAACGCCGACCACCCGTGTGGTCTGGTCACGGAGATCGATGATGGGACAGTTCTCTATGATGGTCCAGTGAGCTTCCCCGGAGATGGACTTCGTGAACGCATTGCGACCGTCCTTTCCGAGCTCGAACATGGCGTGGTGCTCATCGATGACCCTCCGGTCCATGTCGGTTCCCCACGACCCCAGCATCAAGTCTGCCGGCTCGTCATAGAGATAGATGCCCGCACGCACGAGCCCCACGAGCTCGAGTGAGAGTTCGATGGCTCGCTTCAGGATTCCATCCGCATCCTCGAGCTCGAAGAGTTGGTTGAGCTGGTGAAGGAACGCGATGATGTCCGACGGTGCTTGGCGGTCCGTCCATACGGGAGACGTATGTTCCGCCTCCGGGAGCACGGACCAGTCAATGCGCCTCCGGCTTGCCATCTCGAGCGGCCGAGTCTAGCAGTGGAACCCGCCGGGGCGCCTAGCTTTGATGGCCTCTATGGTTTGGCCGCGGTGACAGTCGCCATGAATGTGGTCGGGTGGCGGGACTAAGTGGCGCCATGCAGTACGGGAACAATCGCCGTTTAGCCGCCGCGAGGGGTGTTCCTCCATTTTCATTGAACAGCCAGTTCGCCGAGGACGGCATGTGCACCGCGAGGCCACAGGCCAGCAGTTCGGAGTAGCTGCAGGAGGTGCCCAAGTGGTCGAGAATCGCCCGGCGTCGGCAAGGTTTCGCCACTACCCCAATGCCTGTCCTAATTCAGCCCAATACTCCCGCTCGCTGGAATAGGCCCAGCTGCGGGTCCGTCCACCGCATGAACTGCTCGGCGAATGCGCGGAGGTAGGCGTCTCGACGTAGCTCGTGGTGAAGCTCGTGAAACGCTTCCGGGTAGACCTGAAGGGACTTTTCTTTGCTGCCGAAGGCCTCGAAGATTCGCCGGGTGTGTTGCAAGGATGCAATCGTATCTTCACCAGCGGCAGCGCAGAAGATGGGAAGACGGATCCTGGGAGCGTCGTCGAGCACCCGCGCTTGAGCCCTCTCCACTTCGGTGAACCATCGCGCGGTGACGGTCGGCACGTTCAAGGGGTCGTGGTCGATGAGGCGCTGCTGTTCGGGATCGTGGGTGAGCTGGGTCGAGCGGATGCCCGTGCGATCTCGATAGGTGGGCCAGAAGCCGCTGATCGCGCGGGCGAGCGCCAGCTTCCAGCGCGGTGCTGGCAACGCGAGGCCAAAGTAGGGTGAGCTCAGGGCGAGAGCGCGGAGTCGGGTTGCAGCGCGAACTACGGTCTCGACGGCGATCAACCCGCCCAAGCTGTGCCCGAATAGGATTGGGGTTCCGGAGTCTCGCCACTCGGGCACGCGCTCCAGGGTGTCGAGGACGGCGAGCGTGTCCATCACGTGTTCATCAAACCTGTCCACGTGTCCGCGCAGGCCCTCGGAGCGACCCTGACCACGGGGATCGAATACCGCCACCAGCAGGCCGGCACGAGCCCAGGTGTCCGCGGCTTCGCGAAAGCGGCCGACGTGTTCACTGAAGCCCGGCACGATGAGCACTGTTCCCCGCGCCCGTCCTCGCGGCTTGAACGTGGCGCAATACAACTTGGGTTGTGCAGGGCGGCAGATCCAGGATTCCGTCATTGCCGGCTTTACCTAACACGCGCCCGCTTGCCGCCTAACCCTAGCGTGAGCTGCGGCGGCTGAGGAGCACAGCTGTCGACGCAATAGGTTACCGTTTCGCGCGGGGAAAGACCCCGAGGGGCGGCACCGCGAAGGTGCGACAGAACTCGGGAATCGGCTCAGGCGCCGCGGCCGCGGGCCAGCATACGCTCTACGTATCTGCCAATCAGGGATCGAGCGCTCTCGTCGAGGGCGGAAAACTCGATGCCGAAGCGGCCGGACGAGTGGCCATTGGGCGTTTGACGGATGAGCCCGGTTGCCATGAAACACCTTGCCCCCGGTATCGTTACGATGAGCTTGACGGTCTCGTCCATTTCCGCGGTAGTGAACCCGAGGGGAGCGTGGATGGCGATGCCGCCAACGCTGATGTCCTCGGCATGTAGGACCTCGAGGAAGCCATTCCCCATGATCTGGACCTCGACCGGGGCTGTGCTCAGCGGGATGACACGCGGATGGCGGCGCTTGTCTTTGAACATCAGTGAATCGGGGGAAGGCCTGGTGCGACGTGGTGGTTGGACGCGTCACCCACGGCGATGGGCCTTTCACCTGGCTCGGGCCCTCTGTCATGTGAGAGTCGCCTCGCGCGGGCGTAGGAGCGCATTCAATCATTGTAGCTCTGCCGCGTGAGCCAAGCCCTCGAAGACGGACTAATCCGCTGCGGGCCAGCAAGCCCCGCGGTACTGACATGGGCGCACACGGACGAAGCGGTGATGCGATGGAGGTTGCGCCGCTCGGGTCGCGGAAGGGTCCAGTCCGCTTCGCGACGAGGTAATGTCCGAGCTTGGCGGAGATCGGCGCCGTCTCTCTGGGCTGTGAGGCGTCAGCCTGAAAACGCTGTCGTCGGCAGGGTGCAGCGAGCTCGGGGCAACGCGAAGAGCTCGCGCCGTTCGAGGGCGGTGGTGACAGCGCGTCGGCCGAGGTCAGTACCTGACAGCTGAGGGTTAGAGCGCGACGGTGGAGCGAAGCGCCTGAGAGGTCCGCTGATAGTGGAATCGGCCCCGCGACAAGATCGAGCGGTCTCCGACGCAGGGCGTTGGGCTCCAGCGCCCGCGCCGCGCCTGAGTTCCTTCCCATTCTTGCCCCAGGCGCTATGGCTCTGCGCATGCCGGTACTCGAGAGACTCTCAGGTGTCCTTCGCAGTCAGCCTTCCAAACTGGAGGACCCACCACTTGCCTTCGCGGAGATAACCCAGCGAATCAAGAGCCTATTGCCGCAGGTCGAGATCGATGTCGGGGGCGCCCGAGCCGGTGGTCAGCGCGGATCTGCTCCACCCGTCACCGACGGCGGAGAAGCGGCGCCCTCGAGTGCACGTCGGTCCGAGGGACTCGTTCAGGACGTGCGTCTACTCGGTGCCTTGCTGGGACTCGTCCTCTTGCACCACGGTGGTGAAGAGTTCTTCCGGACCGTCGAGAGGGTCCGCATTGCTGCGCGCCGCACGCGGCAGAGTACGACCGAACCGCGTTATGACGAGTTGCGCGCAGCGATTGCTGCCGAGCGTGTTTCCAGCGAAAGAGAAGAGCAGCTGCGTTGGCTCGACGAGCTCGCTGGAGCATTTCGCCTCTTCCTGATGCTCGCAGGTGTTGCCGAGAGTGCGCAGAGCTTCGAGCACGCCGTTCTCGAAGAAACCGTCGCGGAGCTTGTAGAGAGCGCTCGCAACGGGACCTCGAGCGACCTGGAGGAGCTCACGAAGGAGCTTGCGGGACTGGACGTGCGCCTCGTTGCAACGGCGCACCCCACCATGATCATGCGAGTGCGCGTACTTGCCCATCGGCGGGACCTTCTCATGCTCGTGAAGGAGCTTCACGAAGCTGGATCACGGCGTCGGCAGTTCGAGTGCGTCGAACGCCTCCTGGAGAAGATCGAGGTCATGTGGGCCACCCGTTTCAGCAGATGGGAGAAACCAGAGGTCTCGAACGAGATCGACCATGTGCTCGGCTACTTCGAACAGGTGCTCTACCCGAGCGTTGGTCTCTTGCACGATCGACTGGAAGACGCATGGAGACACTACTCTGGCCGGGAGTACCCCGCGCCGTTCCGCCCCCGCTTGTCCTTGGGTAGCTGGGTGGGGGGGGACATGGATGGTAATCCGTTCGTGACTCCCGCCGTCCTTGCCGAGGCGCTGGGCAAGCAGCGCGACGCTGTGCTCGAGCTCTATGCCCGAGATCTCGAGCAGCTCGCACCGAAGCTAAGCCATTCTGCGCAGCAGGTGCCGCCAACCCGGGAACTACGGGACAGCATCGAACGGGACCTCCGCGAGCTTGTGCAGGCGGGTGAAGCGACGGAGCTCCTTCAGCGACAGGTCGACCGCGAGCCGCTGCGATTGAAGCTTGCGTTGATGGCGAAGCGGGTGCGCCGTTCGCGCGGGCGTTCGGTCTTGGAACACGATGGCAGTCGGCCAAGCTTTGTCTTCAGGCGGGCGGAGGATCTGTCGGCAGATTTGGAGTTGATTTCCGACTGCCTCGTCGCTCGTGGCTACAGGCTCGCCCTCAACGGGAGCGGATTGCGCAGCCTTCAACGGCGCGTGGCAATCTTCGGGCTCCACCTGGCAACGGTCGACCTTCGCGAGGACGCGGAGAACGTGCTGCTCGCTGCTCGTTGCGTGCTTCGCCTGGCCCGAGGCCCAGTGGCGATCCCGGAGTCGCAGCCCGGCGATCTGTTGGCGATCCTCACAGAAGAGGTGCTCGAACCTCGCAGCGTCCACCCGGAACAGCTCGCGGGGCTCACTGAGCCTTCCGACACGGGTTCGCTGAAGGCTCTGGAGCGCATGCTGGGCATGTTCGCCGTTGCGAGGCGCGCCCAGGAGGCCTCGTCGGAGAGGGCATGTCACAATTTCATATTGAGTATGACAGCACGTCCTGCGGATGTGCTCGCAGCCCTGCTGCTGCTCAAGGTGCGGGGCATGTTCTACCGCACTTCGGATGGTGTTCACAGGTCGCGTATGGACGTAGTGCCCCTCTTCGAGACCATTGAAGCGCTGGATCGGGCCCCGGCTATCATGGAGGAGCTCTTCGCCAACCCTGCCTATCGAGCTCAGTTGGAGGCGCGCGGTCGCCGGCAGCTGATCATGCTGGGTTATTCAGATAGCAATAAGGACGGCGGCTATGTGACGAGCACGTACTCGGTCCTCCGAGCGCAGTTGCGACTCATGGATTTGGCGCAGCGTTGTGGTGTCCAACTTCGATTCTTCCACGGTCGGGGCGGCAGCGTAGGGCGCGGAGGTGGTCCCGCCAGACGCGCGATCATCGCCCTTCCGCGAGGAGTGCTCAAGGCCGGATTCGAGGTGACCGAGCAGGGAGAGGTGCTGTCTCGCCACTACTTGGCGCCGGAGACCGCTCGGGCGCACCTGGAGAACGTTGTCGCCGCCGTGTGGCGCAAGAACGCTGGTCCCGCGAGGCCGATTGAGGAGTCCTGGCTTGCAACGGCAGAGCGGCTCGCTACGTTCGCCCTGCAGACGTACAGTGCGCTCGTTCACGACCGACCGGAGTTCGTCCTCTACTTCGAGCGCGTGACGCCCCGAGAGGTGGAGCTGGTCAAGATCGGGTCGCGACCTGCCAAGCGGCGCTTGGCCCGCTCCATCCGCGATCTGCGCGCCATCCCCTGGGTATTCCGGTGGTTCCAGGTGCGCCAGATCTTGCCTGGATGGTACGGGTTTGGTTCTGCCATAGAGCGCTATGTCGGCGAGGCTCGAGACCGCGAGGGTGCCGCGCGGATGCTGCGCGAGATGTACGACCGCTGGCCGTTCTTTCGGGGAATGGTCGAGAACAGCGAGATTGCGCTCCGCCAGACGGATCTGCGCATCGGCCGCTATTACGCCGAGGAGCTTGCCGAAGAGCCCCACGTCTTTGATATCCTGCGCGCCATCGAGGTCGAGCACGAGCTCACCGTGCGCAACGTGGCCTCCATCACGGGACGCGCCCTACTCGGATCTCCCGAGGACGCCGTACTCGAACGCTCGATACGGATCAAGGAGCGCTTTCTGGATCCGTTGAATTATCTCCAGGTGGCTCTCCTGCGAGAGTACCGTACTGCCGTCGAAGGAGGTGCGCCGGCTGGCGTCCTGGAAGCATTCGAGCGAGCTATCGTCTCGAGCATCGAAGGAATCGCTACAGGGTTGGGGGTGACGGGATAGGGTGCGGTCTCGGTGCGCGAGTTTCTCCAACTGGCTAGGAGGATTGCTCGGGCGCTCCTCGAGAACCGCGCGTTGGGAGAGACCGTGTCGCGTCAGGATGTGCTGAGCGCCGACTCATCCATCCAGCGTCCTCGATGGAGCGGCCACGTGTTCGGGCTTGCGACGAGGTAGGTGGCGGCCGTACCTCGGGATGGCCCGTGCTTGCGGGGCTCCCCGTGTTTGGCTGTCAAACGGTGGATCCGGAGAAAGTGGCGTGGAGGGCAAACTGAGGCTCGTGGTTGCGGGACTCATCTCGATGGCAAATCTTCAGCTATGCTGGTGTCTCACCTGTCGCCATGTCAGAGCCCTCTGTCCTCCGAAGACCCTGATGAAAGCCGCCGGCATCGCCTTACGGATTGCTGATTTCCTGAAGGGTTATCCCCCTTTCGAGTTTCTCGAGCCCGCGGAGCTGGTCGAGCTGGCGCGCGATGGTCGCGTCAAGTTTCACGAAGAGGGCGAGGTCCTGTTCACGGGCGGACAACCACGGGATCGCTACATCTACGTAGTCAATAAGGGGCGTATCAGGCTCGTCGATGAGGGCGAGGTCACTTCCCGCAGTGAGGCGCGGCTCCTCGACCTGCGCGGCCCTGGGGATCTCCTCGGGCTGCATGGGATACTCAATGACGCCCCATACATGAGCACGGCTATCGCAGAGGCCGATGTCTTGCTCTATGGTCTGCCGCGGACGCGTTTCTTGGACGCGGTGGAGCGCTCGGCGCGTGCCAAGCGTTACCTGGCCGCGTACTTCTCGTTGAGCGTAGCGCACGAACGATCACCGCAGGCCCGCACGACGCTGCACGACGTCATCACCCCGACGACGCTGCGCCGAGGCGGCCTGCTCGAGGTGGCGCAACCTCAGCGCGTTGCGGCGGACGCATTGCTGACGGTAGCCCCGGCTACACCGGCTGTGGTGGCGGCGCGCCTCCTTCAGCCGAAACGTGTCACCTGTGTGATCGTCGTCGATGAGCGAGGGTGCCCCATTGGCAAGCTCACGGATTCCGATCTCCGCGATCGCTTGATCGAAGGCCGTGTGTTGGCGGAGGAGACTGCTGGCAGCGTCATGATGAAGGATCTGGCGTTTGCCCGTCCGGACGATGACACGGGCAAGCTCTTGGTGCGCATGGCGCGAGCTGGCAAGCGGTTCGTCGTCGTTACCGAAGACGGTACGGCGAACACGCGAGCCATAGGTTTGGTGGCGGAGAAGGACATCTTCCTCCAGTACGGTCGCTTCCCGACGCTGCTTGGCGAAGCAATGGCGGAGGCTCCGTCCGTGGCTGCTCTCGGCGGCTTGCGCCATCGCATGGAGTCACTGATTCTCGAATTCCTCGAGGATCGCTCTCATGTCCCATGGCTGATGGAGATGACCGGCGTCCTGAACCGAGCAATGGCGGCTCGCATCACGGAGCTCGCTCGTCGGGAGATGGCCGAGGCTGGCTGGAGTGAACCCTCTGTCGACCACGCCTGGCTCATCATGGGGAGTGGTGGTCGTGACGAGCTGTTGATTCGATCGGCTGTCTACCACGCTCTGGTCTACGACGATCCGCCGCAGGCCGAGGCGAGCGATGTCCGTGCCTACTTTCGAGAGTTTGGTCGCCGCATTTCCGAAGGCCTCAGGCGCTGTGGCTTTCTCGATAGCGAGCCCGGCATTCTCGCGAGTCGACCCGACTGGTGCCTCCCCCGTTCCGAGATGTACGCGCGCTATAGTCGCATGATCGCGTCGCCGGCAGAGAGCATGGTGTACACCTACCGAGATGCATTCGATTTTCGTCCCGTCGTTCATCTGCACCCACTGGCGCGCGGCTTGCGTGAGCACATCGATGCGGAGATGAAGCGCCATCCCGACTTCCTCCGGTACATGGCCCAGGACTCGCTTCTGAATCAGCCCCCTCGCACCATCTTCCAACAATACGTCATCGATGAGCAGGGCAAGCAACGAGAGGAGCTCGAGATCAAGCACCATGCGCTCCTGCCGCTCGTCGACGCCGCGAGGGTTCTCGCGCTGGCGGCAGGCGAAGTCTCGGCGACGGCAACGTACCTGAGGTTTCGAGCCGCTGCCGATCGGCTGCAGGGCGTGAGCAGAGAGCAGGCTGAGCTCTTCCGAGAAGCAGCTGCAGCGTTCCTCGTGCTGGCCTACGCTCGAGCGCGCCAAGGACTGCTTCACGGCACGAACGGCGCCGTCATTCGTCCCGCAGATGTCGAAGCGGAGACACGCCCGCTCCTGAAGACAGCATTTAGGACCATCCTTAGTACTCTCGAGCACCTTGCGGCTCGTTACGATCTCATCATGCGGGCGTGATGGATTCCGTAGCAGAACGTTTCTCTCGGTGCTTCAACCTCACTTGGGAAGTGGATCGTGGCTGGGCCGGCGTCCGCTTCGTGGTCATCGACACGGAGATGACCGGTTTGGATCCCCGCTTCGACCGGATCGTTTCGATCGGCGCCATTCCCTGTATCGGCGTCGAGCTGCATGTCGATGCAACATTCGAGGCATACGTCCGTATTAGCCACAACACCTCCGCCGTGCGTCTGCACGGGATCACCCGAGAGCTCGCTGAGGCGTGGGGGGCCGAGGAGTCCCAGGTCATTGCCGAGTTTCTCGACTACCTGCGTGACGGTATCATTGTCGGACACCACGTTCGGCACGATGTAGAGATGCTCGAGCTGGCCGCGAAGCGGTGCTGGGGGATCGAACGGCTCCCAAACCTGGTTATCGACACGGCGGATCTGAGCTTACGCCTCGAGGAGGTTGGGCTGCTGTGTCAGCCCCATGAGCAGGAAGCCGACTACTCGTTGGATGGGCTCTGTTCGAGGTTTGGGATCCCGCCCCATGATCGGCACACCGCCACGGGGGACGCGTTTCTGGCCGCACAGGTGTTCATGAAGCTCTTGAAGCGCGCGCGGCGCGGAGGCATGCTGCGACTAGGGGAGCTCACGGAACCGTACCACTTCGGGAGAGCCTCGGATGGGGACGCTTGAGGCCTCGCGGCGCGAGAGTCAGCGCCGAAGCGTCACGTTCCCCTATCAGGCGAGGGCAGCGGCTCGTTCGCTCCGTTGGGCGGCTGACCGACGCTAGCCGCGAATTCCGAGCGTGCGGAGCTCTCCTGGACTAGGCTCGCTCTCACCATCCCCTCTGGGCACCGAGATGACTCGATGCAGCAGGAGGGGCGGGCTAATTCGGGATTGAGCAGTGACATGGCAGCAAAGGTATTCGTCGACGGGCAAGCGGGAACAACCGGTTTGCAGATCCTCGACCGTCTGGCACATCGGGCCGACGTAGAGCTTCTCAGCATCGCGGAGGACAGGCGGAAGGACCACGAAGAGCGTCGGCGCCTGATCAACCTAGCGGAGTTCGTTTTCCTCTGCCTGCCGGATGATGCGGCGAAGGAAAGCGTGTCATTCGTCAATCCAGGCAATGCGGCGACTCGGATCATTGACGCTTCGACGGCTCACCGCACCGATCCCGGATGGAGCTATGGGATCCCCGAGCTCTCGGCTCAGCATCGCGCCAGGATTCGCACGGCGTCGCGAGTTGCGGTACCCGGCTGCCACGCGAGCGGCTTCAATCTGGCTGTCTATCCGCTCGTGCGTAGCGGCATCATTTCCCAGGACTATCCTCTCACCTGCACGTCGCTTTCCGGCTACTCCGGCGCTGGGAAGCAGGCCATTGCGAGCTACGAGGACCCGGCAAACGCGGATAGGGTGCGTGGTTCGAAGCCCTACGCGTTGAGCCTTTGGCACAAGCACTTGCCTGAGATGCAGGCCACCAACGAACTGACGGCACCCCCTGTTTTCCTGCCTGTCATCTGCAATTTCTATAGCGGAATGATCGTCTCCGTTCCGCTGGTGGCTCGCCTCATGGCAAAGGCGGCGAGCGCCGCTGAAGTAAGGCATGTGCTCGCGGATTACTATTCGGGAGAGCGCTTCGTCGAAGTGATGCCCTACGAGGCGACTCCAAGCGTCGATGGCGGGCTCCTCGACCCCACGGCGTTGAACGGCACGAACCGGGCCCAGATCTTCGTCTTTGGGAACTCGGATCGCCTCATGGTTTCGGTGCGTTTCGACAATCTCGGCAAAGGTGCGTCGGGAGCCGCCGTGCAGTGCCTCAACATCATGCTGGGCGTTGATGAAGCAACCGGCCTCGAGTAGTGCTCGTCGCCAATCAGCACTCGCAGGCCGACGTGTCATGGGTTCCCGGCAATGCCAATCGATCTCCTCCAGTCCCTGCTGACTGCGCTCTTCATTGGTGCCCTGGTAGGCACTGAGCGCACCCATCACCAGCTGGACGGGCCGGAAGGCTTTGGGGGGCTGAGGACCTTCGTGCTCGTGGCCGAGCTCGGAGCGATCTGCGCTTGGCTGACCCGAACGCTACAATCCCCCGCGGTACTCGTCGCGGGCTTCATCGCCGTTGGAGGATTCATCGGCGTCGTGTACTTCGTGGAACGTACTCGGGCAGGCGAGCAGCCTGGTACCACGACGGAAGTGGCAGCGCTCGTCGTCTATGTTCTGGGTGCCGTGGCTGTTCTGAACGAGCCTCTCGCTGCGGTTGCTTTGGCGATTGTCACGGCGGCCCTGTTGGCGTTGAAGGGAAAGCTCCACCGCGCCGTCGAGCGCGTCAGCAGAGCCGAGCTGCTCGCCACGCTGCGCCTGCTCTTCGCGTCGTTCGTCGTGCTTCCGCTCCTGCCCCGGGAGCCCATCGATCCATGGGGGGTGATCAATCCGTTCAAGCTCTGGTTGCTCGTCGTCCTCATCTCGGCACTCTCGATGGTAGGGTACATCGCCGTGAGGGTGTATGGGGCAGCTCGCGGTACCCTGCTCACTGGGTTCTTCGGAGGGCTCGTCTCCTCGACCGCTGCCACGCTGACGTTGGCAAAGCGCAGCCGAGAGGACGATGCGCCGATCGAAGCGCTAGCCAGCGCGACGCTGATAGCTTGGACGGTGATGTTCCTCCGTATCATCGTCATCGTGGGGGCACTCTCCTGGTCGTTGCTGCCGCCGGTTGCATTGATACTCGGAGGAATGGGTGCAGCCGCGCTAGCTTCGGGGTTTCTGGCGCTTTACCGAGCTCCTGCTGTGCCCGGCGGAGACACCCATCGCTTGGATCTCGAGAATCCCTTTCGGCTACGGGCAGCGGTGCAGTTTGCTTTGCTGTTTGCGGCTGTGCTGGTGGCGTCTCGGCTTGCGCAGACCTATTTCCCCGGTGTTGGTCTGTATGGGGTGAGCGCCATCGCCGGTTCCACGGATGCGGACGCGGTCGCTCTGACCCTCCTCGAGGTGCACTCGCGAGGGGAGGCGGCAGCTTCCATCGTAGTGACCGGGATGGTCATCGCAGCCGTTGCGAATACTTGGGTGAAGCTCCTGCTCACCTTGCTGCTCGGTGATCGAGGGCTCTTCTGGCGCCTGTTGTTTCCGACGATCCTCATCTCGGTGATCGGCGGCATTCTCGCGTTCCGTTTGTGACACCGCCAAACGCGGCACCCCCCGGAGGTTTGGCCGGCTAGTACGTGCATTGACCGTGGGCAGACAAACCACCCTCTCGGTTCGGGTGCGTGAACGCTGTCTGTCGCGTAAGCTTCGGCCGTGGCAATAGGCACCAGAGCACTGACGTCGATCCCGGCAGGACCGCGGGGTAGCTCTAGGCATATTGCTTGCAGCGGGTTGGACGGTCTGCAACGGCCGGATGCCAGCCGAAGGATTGAAGCATGACGTTAGAAGAATCGCAGCGCCGTCGAAAGGCTGCAGGTCGCAACGACCTCTGTCCCTGCGGCTCAGGCCAGAAGTACAAGAAGTGCCACTACGCGGAGGACGAGCTGCTCGTTCACGAGGACCTTGCTGCGAAGCGCGCTGCGGCCGAGGCTGCTGCTGCCGAAGCGACAGCGAAGGACGCCGAAGCAGGAGCCGCAGAGGCGGAGGCTGGCAGTAAGAAGAAGCAAGGGACGACGGCTGGACGGGCGGTGAAGACACCAAGTCTCGATCAGAAGACTCGAGGGAAGGCTGGTGCTGTTGTGGCTCGCAACGCGAGTCTGCCGCGTCGCGGCGCTGTCTAGGAGTCGAAGGTTCGCGGCGCGCCGGGAGCACGCTCGTGGACGGCCGCGCCGCCGACGCGTAGGCTGATCTGCGTCAGGGTGGCTGAGCGTGGGTTGGCGTCTGGACGGAGCTCCCGTGCTGCCTGCCGACTCCGTCCATCTCGTCCAAGGCACGGTGAGCGCTGCTGGATGGATGGTGCCGCCCGGATGGTTCGGCGACCCGGAGTCGAACTCTATTAAGTTCAGCCGCGAGTCGGGCGTTGCGTCACCCGTGCGAGCGTCGGACACGACCCATTCAGCAACAATCGATACGAGTGACGGCGGCAGCGTCGCGTTGCTGCGCGAGATCCACCGCGGGCCATTGGGTACGCGTTGGCTTGGCCGGTGCACCTACGCCACTGGCGAGGTGAGGCTGGTGATGGTGCTACGGATCCCCGTCGCCGTTCTCGATCCCGAGGAACTGGGTCGGCTTGCAGCTGGTGCTGCGGCTGCCGTTCGGGTCTCGGGTGACTTCGTTGTGAGGGTTCTCGATGTGATACGCGTCGGGAACGAGCTGTGGTCGATCAGCGAGCATCTGGACGGGGTTCTCGTGGACTCGCTCCTGAATGGCGTTGGAACCTCCAGCCCGCTGCCTCTTCCTGTGGCCTTGCGCATCGCCTGGGATCTCACCCAGGCAGCCTTGGCCGCCAGAGCAGAGATGGGTTCACCGGCTCCGGAGAGGGTGTTGTGGTCACAGGCGGCTCTGGTGACAACCCACGGTCAGTCGCGCCTGATGGATGTTGGCCTAGTCGATCGCTACGCGTCGTGCGCGTCTCCCCGCTGCAACGGAGTCCTGGTCGCCCAGCTTGCCCCAGAGCAGCTCGATCGTAGCGTTGTCGGCGACTCCACCGAAATCTATGCGATCGGCCAGCTCCTTTGGCAGCTGCTTGCCTGGTGGCCACTGCCCGCGGACGGGAGCCTAGCGCAGATCCGCCGCTGGGTGTTGGAGGGTTCCCTGACGCCACTCGGGTCGACCGAGCGGGGCTGCCGAGCGCCGGCTCCCGTCATAGCAATCGTTGACCGGGCTCTACAGCGAGATCCCGGCAAGCGCTACACAAGCTTACGCCAGCTGGACGAGGCTTTCTCGGCACTACCGCATAAGCTGGTGGCTCGGCGCCCCGAGGTAGCAGCGTGCGCCGATGGGGTCGTGCCGGGGGAAGCCAGCCGGGTACGACGCGGCGTTCCTGCTCGGTCCGTCAAGGATGCTCCGCCGTTGTCGTCGGGCGCATCGGTGCACTCCAGACTCAGCCCGGCAACCCTGCCGCGGAGCGGTACATTCTCTGTATTCGAGGCCCCCACTCGCCCCAACATGACAACGACGGTCTCACCCGAGGTTTCCGACGGGACGTCGGGGGAAGCACCCTCGACGGAAGGGCAGGCTGGCGATCTGCCTCGCGGCTCACGGCCGTTTCCGGAGCGGCCATCAGGATCGGTGAATCGCGACGAGGACTCCTTGGCAATGACCATGGCGAGCAGCATGCCGACGATACAGCCGCCAGCGGTAGTGCTCGAGGACTCCACCTCTCGCATCTCTCGAGCGGGCTGTCCGCGAGATCTCGTGGGCAACCTTTCCGGGCTGCGCGAGCCGTCCGTTCCTGGGCATGAGCAGAAGCGGGAGGCCCCCTCGCCTGGTGCGGGTGAGTTGGGCGATACCGTGCCGAGGCCTAGCAAATCCATCGGGCGTGCCGGACCATCAGCGGAGTCGTCGAGCGATCCCTGGGCGGAAGCAAAGAGGCTGTCCCGCGCGGGTGCGCCGCGAGCCGCGCCGCGCTGGCGCTGGCGCATCGGCCTTGTGGTGGGCTTGGGAGTGGTGGGTGCGGCCTGGTTCTCGTGGTCTTACCGGCTGCAGGTTGGCGGCCGCCCGGTACCCACCGTGGCGATGGACATGGCATCGGCGTTGCTCGATCGCTTCGGCTGGGGTGCGGCTAGCGGCCGCTCGCAGCGAGCCAATGCCCCGCAGCCCAACCGTCTCTCGGATCCGGCAGTGGTGCAAGCGTCGCCCCGCGATACGGCTTCGACGGCCTCCGTGCGAGGCGGCGGCGCCGAGGTGAGCAACCCGCTCAACGCAGCGGCGGGGGAGTCTGACGACCCTCCGAGCACGGCTGCCGCGACGGCGGAGCCCGCCGCGCGCGTCGACCCTCCTGGTTCACGTGGATTGGCCTCGGGTGACACGCGCCAGAAGGTGCGCGCGACTCGTCCTCCCGCTCGCAGTGCCTCACCTCCACCCGTTGCGCCGGTCGCTGCGATGCCCTCGGCCCCGGTGCCTCCTGCTCCGAGCGACAGTCGAGAGGGAGCGCTGGACGACCCACCACCGCAGCGGGAGCCGGAGCTGGCTCCCTCGAATGCCGAGCCGTCAGTGCCCGAGCCGCCGGCACCGCACCTCCCGAACGCCGAACCCTCAGCGCCTGAGCTGCCCGTCCCCGCGCCGCCGGGCCCAGAGGGGTCTGCTCCCTCATCAGGTGAGGGTTACGGCATTTGAACGGAACCGAGCAGCATGCTGGGATCGTCCCTGGCGTGCTGCTCTGCCCACGACGCCCATCAGCGCGGCTCGAACGACGATCAGCCGCGGCTATGGGTACAAATCGGCTGCGCGCAGCTGCTCGATGACAATCGCGGTTCGAGCCTCGAAGAACTCGTTCTCGATGCGGTCCACCGCGACTGTCCAATGATCATCTTTGGTCATTGCCTGCACTTCACTCCCCGAATCCGCCTGCGCATCACCCCAGCGCGCCGACTCAGCGACGATCGCCATTTCGAGCTCCACACGGCGCGCGCGGAAGATGCTCTTGGCGCGCTCTGGGGTCATGACTCCAGTTCCTTCCAGAACCTCTTGGGCGCGGGCAGCGAAGCGGGCGCGATAGCTCGCGTTCTCTGTTAGTTTCTGGTGCAGCCACTGCGGATGGAACCGCGAAAAGCCGTTGACGCTCATGATGCCGAAGTAGTCGATGCTGCCGATGTTGACCCGATCCTCATCGATTCCATTGCTGACGAAGGTGGGCTCGATGAGCAGCGTATGCTCGTTGTCATGAGTGAAAAAGGCGAACCCCTGATTCGTATCACTACGGTTCTTCATCGCGAAGAAGTTGTTTGGCATCTGGTTTCGGAGGAAGCTGGTCGTCGGTCCGTCAAAGTTCCCCGTGTAGAAGATGACCAACATGAAGTCGATGAGGTTTCCGATGTCGACGTGGACGGGCAGGTTCGGATCCCGGGTGCCGTCGGAGAGGCGACCTTCCAGCTCGTAGTACGCCGCGTCGTCTGCGAACCCCTCCTCACAGCGGTCCCAGATCTCTCTCCAGGTCTCTTCCGTTCCGTCCGTGAACTCGATCTCCACGACGTTCTCTGTGACTTTGTTCGACTTGACGACGTCGTAGTCGTCATCGTCTCCGCCCAGGTAGGAGTCGCCAAAGTTTGCGTCTGCCCGCTCTTGAGTCTGGAATATTCCCCAATAGACGCCATCCAGATATAGATGATAGTAGCGACTTCTCGTATAGGGCCGGCCGAGCTCCCGTTGGAGGTCGCGGGAGAACACGTCGCGGTTCATCGTGTTCAACGTGCGGTTCCTCTCGTCCGTCTCGAAACTCCAGGAGTAGTTTCCGCTCGTTCTCAGGTCGACCTTGTCGTAAGTGTCCGTGCCCTCGTCCCCGAAAAGTGGAAAGCGTAACTTCGTCGCGCCATAATCCCCGCGAAAGAACAGGCGGAATGCGTGTTTCGGATTGCCACCGTGTCGACTGTAGCCGCCCCGGATGCGTAGACCACAGTTCACTTGGAATCCGCGGCTCGCGTCCGGGTTTAGTAGCTCGGCCGAGCAGGGACGTTCCCAATCACGGCCTCGCTCCTCGGCGTTGACGAAGATGCCCGAAGTCGAGTCGAAGAGATTCGGTAGCTCGGTGACGAGCGAAATGCTTGGTAAGGCCAGCATGGCAGGGACTACTTCGCTCGCATACTCAGGGGCCTCACAGACCTCCGGGTCCATGCCGTAGTCAAATGACTGTTCGCCGCTGTGTCTACTGGGAGGTCGAGGGTCGGGCCAGCCGGAGCCGGGGGAGGAGCCGTCCGGAGAAAGCTCGACGATGCGCGTCGCGAAGAGATAGGTGTGGGTCGCCACCAGGTCGGGTCGGTCGTCCTCGATAGGAAGCTCTACCGCACGGAGGACAACTCCTGGTGAGAGATAGCGATCAGAAGTGTCCAACGGATCGATACGGATGGTTGCGGGAAGATCGACCACGGTGGCCGTCGCGGAGGACCGCGGGTCGCTGGCATCCAGCGTGTACGCCATCTGAGCTGCCGTGGGGTGATCCACCGTCACGTCGACCGGCGACTCGTAGAAGCCGCGACCCGGCAGGAAGTCGAGGTTCGAGTTGGAATGATCCCCATCTCTCTCTCCCTCTGACAAGTCGGGATTCGCGGTTCCTGCTTCCCCGCCAGCGTGTGGCTCCTGTTCGGTGCCGCCCGCTCCTCCGATACCGCCGTGCGTCGACGCGCCGCTCACTCCACCGGGTGCTTCCGCCCCGCCGGCAGCATGCTGCGTGCCGCCTCCCGAGGGAGGTTCTACCGTTTTTCCGCCCGAGCCGCCCAGGTGCGCCGGGCTGCCCGCCGCAGCTCCTCCGCCGGTTGCCCCGGAAGCCGAGGGTGAGCCCGCGGACGCCGAGTTCCCGGGGTCTTGCGAGTCACCCGCACCCGCCGCGGGCGCATCGTTGGGGTCCAACGGAACCCCAACCCCGGACTTGTCTGCCGTGCAGGCGCAGAGTCCCAATCCTAAGAGAAGGAGCAGGCTCGGGCGCAAACGGGTAAAAGGATGGATTGGTCTCGAGCCGAAGAGAGACATCATAGGCAAAGCGCGCTGCGACCCGCCGTCTGTGTGGGCAGGCTGTTAGGTTGTACCAAGGGAGGCCGGCTGCGTTTTCGCGCAGGGAGCGGTTCGTCAGTTTAGGCCCTCGCGATGCTGGCGAAAGGAGAATTCTTGCTTTTGCGGGCAAGAATCCGACACGCGGGCGCTGACTACGGCAAATTCCAGCCAGAAGGCAAGCAAGCAGACGTGCCGTGCCGCCACTGCTGCTGCTATTTGCCCCGGGCGTACGACACCAAGCGATCTGCCAAGTCGTACTCCCCGATGGGGCCCTCGCTCAGCAGCCTTCCGTCGCTGAGCACGGCAGGTACACCGCGCACCAGGACTGGCGCCCGTTCGAGATCGGCACGACGGACCCGGACTGCCACGTGACTGCTGAGCACCGCGAGGCGCAAGGCTGCGGCGCTCGTCGCGGGGCAGTACGGGCAGGCCTTCGCCACGAACACCTCGATGCAGCAGCGCGTGTTGAGCTGGCGAATGGCCGTGACAGTGGCTGGTGTGTCGAGCTCTGGAACTCCCGTTCCGAGCGCTCGCAGCGCCTCGACGAACGGTGCGAGGAGCTTGCCTTCTATGGCTCCATACCACTCGAGACCGCCGTGCGGCTCGTCGGCATGCAACGAAACGGTCGGGGCCTGCTCCAACGGTGGGACCCTTTCCACGGTGAGCCAAGGCGCCTCACCGACGATGTGCTCGAGGTTGGCGGGTACCGGCGCGGCGCTGTGCCAGCGGATCCTCACCCGCCGCGTGGCTGCGGCAAGGTATTCCGACAGGGAAAGGCTCATCGACAGAAGCCATGGGGTCGGTGGAGGCTGTGGCAAGTGGGCGCCAGCTCCCCCGGATCCGTAGCAAGCGTTTGGGCGGATCAATGGTTGGCGAAGCGGTTCTTCACGCTCCGAGTGCTAGGTTGCGGCTGATGACCGCTGGCATGCCAAATGAACCCTCGGGGCGGCCCCGCCACTTCACCCTCCTTCGTGCCTTGTCGCTTGCCGATTTTGTTACGCTCGGCAACGCGGGTGCCGGGATGGGCGCCATCCTCGCGTGCATGGCGTACATTGAGGAGCCTCGCACGGTCTACCTGTGGGTTGCCTTCGGACTGCTGCCGATCGCTCTCGTTCTCGATGTCGTCGACGGACTGATCGCGCGGGCGCGCGCGAGGTCTTCCCCCTATGGCGCGGATCTCGACTCCCTCGCCGACATTGTCTCATTCGGGGTAGCGCCAGCCGTCCTAGGCTACACCCTCGGGATGCGGGGAGGATGGGACGCGGTGGTGCTCGTGTACTTCGTGATCTGCGGCATCAGCCGCCTTGCGCGGTTCAATGTTACGGCCGAGTCTCTGACGACCGACAAGGGCAAGGTGAGTCACTTCGAAGGGACTCCCATTCCCAGCAGTGTGCTTCTTGTGGCACTCTTCGCGGTGGCGCTGGTCTTCGGAGCAATCCACGAGCGGCTCTGGTTGGGGGAGGTGAGTGTCGGGCCCTTCGTACTTCATCCACTCGTGCTCGTGTATGCGCTGAGCGGGAGCGCGATGATCGCGTCGACGCTGAAGATCCCGAAGCCGTAGCGAGGTCCACACCAGGATGCGAGGCGAGCCGCTCGAGTACGCGGGCGGGCGGCAAATCGCCTCTGCCAAACGAGGGCCTGGGGAGGACCGGCTGGCCATGGTAGTCCATCAAGAATGGCAGAGCCAATCAACCACAACGAAGCCAACATGGCGCTGTTCTGCGACTACGAGAACGTCGCTCTTGGCACGAGGGACGCAAACTTTGGTCAGTTCGACATCGGTCTCGTCATTGAGCGTCTGCTCGACAAGGGGAGGATAGTCGTCAAGAAGGCCTACTGCGATTGGGCACGCTACGAGCCTGCCAAGCGACCACTGCATGAAGCAGCGTTCGAGCTGATCGAGATCCCGCATGTCTCCTATTCCGGGAAGAACTCAGCCGATATTCGCTTGGTCGTCGACGCTCTGGATCTCTGCTACACGAAGAGTCATATCGACCTGTTCGTAATCATCTCGGGGGATAGCGACTTCTCGCCGCTCGTCAATAAGTTACGGGAGAACGCGAAGATCGTGCTCGGAGTCGGGGTGAAGAATAGCAGCAGCAATCTGCTGATCGAGAACTGCGACGACTTCATTTACTACGATGATCTGATCCGCGACCGCAGCCAGCGCTCAAAGCGGACCCTCAAGAGCACACGGAGCAGCATCAAAGAGGGAGCACGCAAGCGAGTGGGAGCGCCCACCACTGACGGGACGGATGACAGCCACCGCGAGGAAGCCGTGGACTTGGTGATACGCACCGCCGAAGCGCTCCTCCGTGACCGCGGCGAACGGGTTTGGGGTTCCATGGTCAAGCAGACGCTCAAGCGCAAGCGCCCGAACTTCTCGGAGACCTTTCACGGTTACCGCAGCTTCAATGATCTCCTGGAAGAAGCACAAGACAGAGGATTGCTGCGTATTCAGAAGGACGAGCGTTCGGGGGGCTACCTCGTGTTGGGGTTGGGGGAGAATGCTTGAAGCGGAGACACGGAAGCCGTCATGCTGGCTGACATGGCGCCAAGTGCGCGCGCGCGAGCTGTTTTAGTCCCTTACCGGGCAGATTGATGGCGGGGTTGGCAAGACTTGGATGGCTGTTGCCGACTGGTGCAGGCAATCAGCTTTCAGTTCTCAGCCGTCAGCATCTGCGGGAGCACCATTGTGCGGAT
>JAEWRL010000026.1 GCA_023398955.1 Pseudomonadota bacterium | reverse complement strand
ACGTTTGCCAACTTTCTCTCGATTTCGTCGTTCTGGCCAATGACGTCGTCGAGGGTCTTCCGCGCGGGAGGGGGCATCTGGCCGACCAGCTCGCGCGGGCATCAACATCGGTGGTGCTGAATCTGGTGGAGGGCGCAGGCAAGCACTCCAAGCCGGACAAGCGGCGGTTCTACTTGACGGCACGAGGCTCGGCGACAGAATCCGCTGCACTACTCGACGTGTGCCTGCGCCTGAACTTGCTCAAATAGGAGCAACACCAGGCAGGTAAGGAGATGGTCGTGCGCATTGTTTCGATGCTCATCAAGCTCACGCAGAGCTGCGAGATGTGAGCACGTCTCACAACCGCAACCACAGAAGCACGCAGCCGATGGCAACGACCGCGGCGTAGTTGCGCACCGTCTTCTCGTATCGGGTGGCGAAGCGTCGCGCCTGCTTGAGAAGGTTGAATGTGCTGCTCGGAAGGCTCCCGAGTCATACGCCTTGTCGGCAAGCAGGCAGCGCGAAAGAGCTCGTGCAACGAGCGCTTTCACAGGACAAATGTCGTGGCGTTGGCCCTCGGTGAGCCCGAAGGAGAGCGGCAGGCCGAGCGCATCGACAACAAGGTGAACTTTCGTGGAAAGGCCGCCCCGCGAACGACCTATCCCCTGCGTCGAGGCCCCCCTTTACCGCCCGCCGCATGCTGGTGCGCCCCCGGCGCCCCGCTCCGCGCTGGCCTTCCAGCGCAAGAGCCAACTTTGACCACTGACCGTCGTTCAGTTGAAGTCGAAGCATGCTGCGCTCCCTGGAGCATGCCTCAAGCACCATGGAAAAGTTCTCGGCGTACAGCGCCGGGCACGGGCACGCATTCAGGGACAGGCCCTAGCCGTGGGTACGACCCTTCGCGAGCTCACGGGTACTCGTACTGGAGCTCCCCGACAAAGGTGACGCTCACGTCCACCGCCCACGGATCACGAGGCAGCTTGGCGAGGTTTCCCCAAACCGCGAGCTCGAATACCGCACCTCGCGCTTGCCACGGATCGACAGATCCCAAACGCTCGGAGACCGGCAGCACCAGTTCATCCTCCGACATGTGGACCACCTCGTCGCCCTCGCGCGGTGGGTACTCGACGACGACTTGCCACTCGTCGGGGCGGTCCGGAAGGTTCACGGTGAGCAGAAGCCGGCGTATCCAGGTAAGGTCTTCCGGCACATGGCGAGCTTTCACGGTCACGTGTGTCGCAAGAAGCGCCACTGACATGCCGTCGGGGAGCTCCTTCGGAACCTCATCATAGGAGAAGCGCTGGGGTGGCAGCGGGAAGTCGTTCGTGCCGAAAGGAACACCGGAGCTCTCCCCCGCGTCACCAGGGACGCCGGACCTCACGCGGCCCAGGGGCTCCACTGGCGCACCGGGGAACTCCACGTTCTCCCGCGTCACCGTGATCTCCGGGGCGTCGACCTGGGCCACGGCACAGCCCAACGTCATGGTACCGAGAACGCCGAGAGTCGCGCGCCCAAGTAGATGGCCAAGGCGCGACGAAGCAGTGATGAACGTGCGTTTCATGTTCTCTAGATGAAGTAGACGAGCAGGCCGACACTGAGAGATGGCACCCACGCGCTGAACCTTGGGTCTTCACCGAGCGCGAGCGTCACGGGGGCATCGTCGTCTGGTACCTCACTCGCCAGGACCTCTTCCACGCGGTGCAAAGTGCCACGGAGGTAGGCCACCCCACCGCTAGCGGAGACGGTGAACCGCCCGTACTTGAGGTCGGCCCCCAGACGGCCCGCCACGAATGTGTAGCCGATTCGCCGCAGCACCGGGCTGTCGTCATCGACTCCCAAGAGGCGCGAAGCCACCGGGTTCGCGTCGCCCTCCCCGTAACGACCTGCCTGAATGCTCAAGGAAGGCCCCACGCCCAGCGGGATCAGGGTGACACCTCCCCGAAGTCCGGGACCAATACCGTTTGTGCCACCCGCGATTGCCACCCGCACCCAGGCCGCAGGCTGGTAGGCGACCCCAGCCATGACTCCGTCGGGAAAGCCCACATCCATGCTCGCTGCGAGCTGCTCAGGGGGACTCCGCCCGTCCCGACCGACCCCCTCGTCCGCCTCCGCAGAGGCGAACTGCTCAGCATTGGCCTTGGCCGGTACAGCGCTCACGGCGCCGAGCAATGCCACCCATGCTGCAGTGCGTCGCGCGGTTGGTAACCCCCACAACAAGGTTTGTCGGCGTCTCATCGAGATCGCTCCCTGGGATGCACCCAACGTGCCACAGCGTGACACCACGTGGTCACCCGGTTCCGGCGCACCAACCAAGTGGGCAGCCTCCGCCAGAGACCGCGCCGAGCGGCTGCCATCCGTATTCAAGGAGCAGAAGGCGCCGGGAGCAACTTCAACTGGTGATGGGACGCAGGTCGCCGCCGGGAAGCCAAACCGTGAAGCGGGTTCCGCGCCCTGCCTGGCTCTCGACGCGGATCTCCCCTTGCAGCTGCGTAATGATTCCGTGCACGACGGCCAGTCCCATGCCCATCCCCTCCCCAGCGGCACGGGTCGTGAAGAAGGGGTCGAATATCCGTGGCAGTACGTCTGGGCTCATGCCGACCCCGTCGTCGTCAATGGAGAACCAGACACGACCTGGCTCCGCTCCACAACGGACGGCGAGCCGCCCTCCTGGAGCGACTGCCTGGGCCGAGTTCACGAGCAGATTGACAAGGACCTGCGAGAGCTGGCGCGGATGGCCCTGCAGGAGCGGCACCGAATCGAGTCGGACGTCGAACTCGACGCCAACTGGAAAGCGACCGTGGGTCATGCGTAGCGCCGCCTTCAGCTCCTCGTGCAAATCGAAGAGTGTGGGGC
The DNA here is from genome assembly GCA_023398955.1 of Pseudomonadota bacterium. Classification (GTDB taxonomy): domain Bacteria; phylum Myxococcota_A; class Polyangia; order Polyangiales; family Polyangiaceae; genus JAEWRL01. The sequence continues at coordinate 91,684 of JAEWRL010000026.1, read as the reverse complement.
TCTCGAGGTCCCCCCGAGCGAAGCGGCGCAGATCGGCCACGATGGTGTTGATGCGGCGAATGCTGCCCAGGGTCTCAGGGAGGATCTCGGTGGCATACTCGGCGCGAAGCGCGGCGGAGGCACCAAGCCGAGGCACGTCCCTCGCCAACTGGCTCACGTTGCTCGTGACCGAAGCCATGGGATTGCTGATCTCGTGCGCCACGCCCGCGGCAAGGAGGCCCAAGGAAGTCAGTCTCTCCTGGTGCATGGCACGCTCACGAAAGGCTTGGAGCCGCTCGTTCGCGCGTGCCGTCTCTTCCCGCTGCCGCCACTCCTCGTCGACGGCGCCGAGCAGTGCCTGTGCCCTGGCGACGCTCACCTGCGAAGCCATGACGGCTATCGCGGTGAAGCTCGCAGCGATCTTCCAGTCATTACCGAAGTAGGCGCTCACGCCTATTTGGAGTACCAGAAGAGCCATCAGCATTCGGAGGGAGAACACCGCCGCCGACTTGTCGGTCATGGTGGCAAACGCGACGAGCCAGCCCCAGGTGGGCAAGGCGGCGTGGCTCACGACGACCTTGAGGAGATGGCCCAAGGCGTTCCCCCAACAACGCGCCGCAGCGATCGTGCTGCCGGGGTGATAGCGGGTCATGTAGGGGAAGAGAGCGGCGTTGGCCGAACCCCAGACGATCACGATGACCAGGGCAGCGACGAACCGCCCCGTGTCCTCCCAGCAGCTCACCACGATGAGGGCGTCGAGTGCAAGCGCAGGAACGAGAATGGCTGGGTGAACGACCAGGCTGCTCGCCACGACCGCCTTCGCCGGCTGGGACACTGTCATTCTTGGCTGTCCCTCGCCTCTTCCTCACCGGCTGGGGGCACCGCTTGCAGGCGCCTCCTGATCTCCCGAAGCAGAGTCGCGTCATCCCATGGTTTTGCAACGAACAGGCAGTCCTGGTCCTGCTGAAGAGCGTTCAGTTGCGCTTCCGCGGCAGCGTAGCCAGAAACCAGCACGCGTACGGCGCGGGGGAAACGTCGGCGCACCTCGGCCAGCACCTCGGCACCGGAAACGTCCGGCATACGCTGATCGGTGACGACCACGTCCGGCTCGAACTCCCCAAGCAGGCGCAAGGCTTCTCGTCCCCCGTAGGCTACCTTCGTCTCGAAGCTGGCCCGCCGGAACAGCCGACGGAGGGAGGCCGCCACAGGAGCATCATCATCCACGATGAGCATTTGGCAGCGCGTCGACATCTCTTCCTTCAACGGCCGCCGCCCTGCCAATTTCAGTGGAGCGGAATGGGAGCACCGAGGCTCACTCCGTGGACACGCAGGGGCGCCCCAGCACGCGGCGGCTCCGGCAAACGGGGAGCGGGGCGGCCAAAGCGATAGCGGGCTCGTGCCAGGGCGCCATAGTTGTCGCCAGCAGCCTCGACCTCCAGGGTGATGTCCGCCGGCGGGACGTCTCCAACGAGGCGCACCACGAGCTCCCGACGTAGCAGCGTACCCTGCATCGGCAGGGCCTCCTCGAGGCTGCCGCTCACGAGCTCGACGCCCTCGGGGAGTTCGATGCTGAGGTACGCGCCTCCCTCCGCGCGCCTCTCGACGACGACGTCGAGGGTGAAAACAGCTCCAGCCGTCAAGCGTTTAGGACCGGAAAGCGAGACAACCACCGGGGCATTTCCAGGGCGCACCTTGGGACGTGAGCCCTCGCGGGCACTGGACGCAGGCAATACGGAGCCTTCTTCGCTGGCTGGTTCTTCGCGTTCTCGGTAGCCTCCACTGGCATCGTGGCCACAACCGCTCAGCCCGATGGTACCGAGGACGAGCTGGACAGCAACGACCAGGGCGCACCGGTGGCGGACCGGTCCTCGACTCGAATCCGCGAACAGCAGCTGCCTCGCTGGGTGCCTCACATAGCCCGGCATAGCGGCTCCTGGCTGGGGTAGGGGTAGAAGGAGGCAGGCTCCGTTGTGGCATCGACGGCACGGCCGGGAGCACCGCCGCACACGAGCGCATCCAGGAAATCCGCGACCATGGGAGCGCTCTCCCCAGTGTTAGTGATCGAGGTCCGAGTGCAACCGTCCATCGTCCACGTGTGGCGTGTGTAGCCGCGGTCGAAGGGACCAACCTTCATCCGCGAGGAAGCGAGCGCGTCGAAAACGGCAGAGGTGCCGATGGCACGGTCGGAGGCGAGACTCCACACCATGCTGGCCACCTCGTTCTCGTCCATCAGTTGCAGGAGACCGTCCTCCGGCGCTGGTCGAGTCCATGCGCCGAAGACCGACTGTCGACTGCTGATATCAATCCAGAACATGGTACCCGACTGTTTGTCGTAGTAGATCGCGTCTTGCCGCACCAAGCTCGAGAAGCCGGTGGCCCAACCTTCGGACCATGCTTGTCCCGGATAGGTGGGCACGCCGATGCAATGAGCTCCGCCCTCACGGGGCGACACACCATAGGACCACATAACCCAGTGTCCGAGCTCATGGGCAACGACCGCCTCTGACCAGAATGCTTGGTCTTGCGCCGTGGCGGGCAGGAAGATCTGTGACTGGAAGAAGAGGTTACCAGCGAGGGCTGGCAGGGCAACGAAGCAGGCCCCGCACTCCTGCCAATCCATGTTCATGCGAAGCCACACGATGAGACTGCGTCCCGGCGTGCCGTACTCCGAGTCCGTGCTGTCGTGGGCGCGGCCCATCACGTCGAAGACGTGGACCGCACCGCTGCCCAAAGCCTCAGTGATGAGGTGAGTGCCACCCGAGGGCGTTTCGACCGGGTCCAAGCTCCATTGCCAGATCCCCGAGGCGGTGCTCGAAGCCATGTAGATGCTGCGAGTTCCAGTACCGAGATAGGGCAAACCAACGCCGAACCGATAGGCGGTACCAAGGGCGTTGGGCCGCAAGAGCAGCGCATGTACGCGATCACCGACCTGTGGCGGCGACGGCACCTCCAACGTAAAGGCACCAGCAGCGTCGGTCAGCGTGGCGTCGATGAACTCCTCGCCGCGAAAACTCACGACCAACATGCCTCGGGCGGGAAGCTCCATCAGGGACGTGTCCCAATTGGTATATGCAGCATTGGGCGCGCGAGCCTCGTACTGAAGAGCCCCGGCGTAGGGAGCCGTCTCGACGGCTGGGGGGCAGAAAGCGCCCAAGGCGGTTTCTCGACAAGGTCCGCCGCAGTCGACGGTGTCCCACTCGAACCCATTGCAGCGGCGCAACGTCCGCTCATCAGAGCACTCGCTGGCACCGGCCACCGAACAGGTCCCCGGCAACGCTTCACAACTGGCCCCGGACGATATCTCGACGCACTCCTCGTTTGGAGCACAGTCCTCGATGACCAAGGTCGGCTCCGCGTCACCGCTGGGCACCGCACAGGTCCAGAGTTGAGTGCTGGAGGCACATCGCCCTTCGAGCGGCGTATCTCCGCACGGTTGAGCCTGGAGCGGGTCGCTGCCAGCGGCACCCGCAGAGCTCGCCGCGCCTGCTCCGCCCTCCCCGACGGCTGCGCTGCCGCCTGAGCTGGTCTCCCCGCCCGATGCATCGATAGCTGCTCCCCCCTCCCCAAAGCCTCCGACTCCCTCCTCCGCCCCGGGGGCGCCGCCGCCTGAGAACGTCCCGCCACTCGCATCGACAGGCGCTGCCCCACCACCAAATGCGCCCGCGTTCGCCTCCCCCAGTCCGGACGCCCCTGCGCTGGGGCCCAGGTCGGTGCGATCAGCCCCGCCAACGCCACCAGGGTTGACAACCCCCGCAGCGCCGCCGTCGTGCCCGCCCATTCCGATGCTCCCTCCAAGCGACGTCATGGTGCCGCCCGAGGCGCCGAATCCTCCCGCCAGCCCAGCGCCTCCGCTCGCGGCGCCTCCCGCCGACGAACCACCGCTCTGGGTGCCGCCAGGAGGGGTGAGCACCTTGCCACCAGTGCCACCAAGCGCAGAACCGCCACTGAGACCAAAGCCATGACTCGACTGCCCCCCGTTCGACAAGGGCGAGCCGCTCCCTCCAACACTGCTGCGCCCCACTGGGGTACCGTCCCCGGAGGTGCCAGCTTGACCCGTCCATCGAGGGTCGCCAGTGTCCCCCGCCGTCGCACCCAACACACCATCGTCAGTGGCGGCGGTGTCCCAGGCCCCGGAGTCCTGCTTGCCACCACAACCAGCAGAAACTGCGACCCAAAGCGCAGCGAGAATGATCACGGGGAGGGTTGAGACTGTCACCAGGTGTGCCCGCGCCGGACATCGCTCTCACTGACGTGCGATTGAGCAGCGCACTACAGGTGAACGTTCGCCAGTTGGGCCGAATTAAGGGCTCGCCAGAGAGAGAGAGACGCTAGTCCCAATGCGAGACGAGGTCCCGTAACCCGGCGCGCGCCGCCTGACGCCCATCGGTGCCACGGAGGTCGAGCTCTTGACCGTGAAGCCCTATGGGTGCGCGCCTCGAGACCCTCGAGGGAACGCCGGTGCGCGATATCAAGGTCGCCAGGTCCAGCCTGCGCGAAGGCCGCAGAGCCCGTGAGCGCGGCGCGTCAGCGCACGCCGACCCCGCGGAAGAAGCTGTAGTTGAAGGTTCCGCTCGGTTCGGCGCACCGCCGCAGGGCGGCAATGGCTCGTTGCCACCCTTCCGGCGTCATCATGCCGCTGCCCAGCACGGCATCTTCCACACCTTGCACCATGGCAGTGAAGGTGGCCAACGTGAAGCCGGCGACCAGCTCTGGACGGCTTGCATCCGCATAGACGAGCAAAGGGTCAACGCGTACCCTGCGAAGCCCCGCTTGAACAAGCAGAGGGTAGAGCTCACGGCCGATCAGCGCGTTGCCGCCCGCCCTTCTCTGCAGCTCGACGAGGCAGGCGATGGCGGCGCGGGCATCCTCGCTATCTGGGTGAAAGTACGCCGATCCGTGATCTCCCTCGATCACGGTGACGGTACCCCCCGGGACGATCGAGACCAGCAGACGTTCTAGAATGGCTTGTGGAGCTTTCACATGCTCGAGAACGAAGCAAAGGAACAGGTGATCGAACGAAGCCGCCTCGAAGGGAAGCTCGTAGAGATCACCAACAACGAACTCCACGTTCGTCAGATGATGCTCGATGACGGCGGCACGGGCCGCCTCGATGGACTCCTCCGAGCGGTCGACGCTCACGATCGTACAACTCGGGTTGCGGCGGGCCAGTGTGACTGTCTGAGCGCCGACACCACAGCCCGCCTCGAGGATACGACTGCCCGGCGGGTAGCTAATGCCGTCGTGAAGTAGGTGGATCAGAGTTCGAGCCTGGTCAGAGAGGCGGCGCGACTCGACGTTCGAGTAGCCATGGACGTACTGCATGCGAGTGCCCTGAGCTGCGTCGCGGCTCGACACCTGTCAACGCGTCTTTGCCCCATCTTCTTTGTCTGACCGTCCTCTCCGTCCTCGGGTAAACGTGAGACGGCACCCAGCAAAACGGCGGGCACGGCGAAGGGCCCGGGGCCGAAACGGAGACCGTGCGCGCCGCTCTTGAGCAAACGAGGAGCCGCGTCGCGTTTGTGCCCCCTAGCGTGGCGAGTTTGCCTGGTCGTGGGCGGTAAGAAACCATACATTTCGAAGACTTACGTGCAGCCTGGATCGCGGCACGAGGCTTGCTGAACACCAACAGGCGCCCGTCATTGATGGCGCTCCCCCCCACAAGGAGTTTCGGCTATGAAGAGCAAGCACGTGCTCGGAGCATTCAAGACGGTCAACGGCGCTGACACAGCCACTGAACGGCTCGTGCAGGCCGGGATACCGAGGACAGACATCAGCGTCCTCGTATCCGATCAAGCGCGAGAGCAGCTCGCCACCATTCAGAAGCACACGCGGGCCGCAGAGGGTGCGGCCGTTGGCGGTATCGCTGGCGGCATTCTCGGCAGCCTGATCGCGGGCTTGACGACGGTCGCTGCGCTCGCCGTGCCAGGCGTGGGGGTCCTCGCCGCAGGGCCCCTCGTGGCGGCGCTCGCTGGGGCCGGGGCTGGTGCGGCCGCAGGCGGGACATTGGGCGGACTCATCGGCCTTGGGCTGACAGAGCACGAAGCGAAATTCTATGCCAAAGCTCTGAAGGAGCACGGCATGGTCGTGGTCGTGTCCACTGACGACGCGCGAACCCACTCGACGGCGAGGACCGTTTTGGATGAGGCGGGAGCATTGAAGATCGAATCCAGCACGGGCCAGGCCGCGCGCATCTGAAGCCGCGTGCCTGGGTTCAAGGGGTGAGCGGCACGCCGCAGCGAGGCGAGCCGCTCGTGCTTGGGCGTTGGCTTGCTAACCCGAAGACTTGGGTGCCCTCTTCGTGGGGGCGGGTGCTTTGCGGCAGCCACAGGACGCATCACAGTCGCCCTTTTCGCAAGAGCACTGCTCACAGGAGCACTTCTTGGCGCACTGGTGCTTGTCGCAGGAGCAGCTACCGTGGCAACCGCTTGCCTGAAACCCGGAAGTACTGGGGGCAACCGCCAGCGCCCCCGTGGTCAGGGAGAGCGCGAATGCTGCAGAACGAACGCCTGTCATGAAGGTGGAGGTCATCGAGGGGGATTCCTTTCAGCGAGCGGTAAGGGCCGCTCGGTACCGACGGGCGTAAAGCACCTTCAATGCCAAGCCTCGTCCCTGGCAGGCAGCGGCGCCAGCACAGCGAAATGCCGGTGTGCCACGTGACTGGTGCGGCCTCCCGCAGCGAGGAATTCGACAACTGCCTTCACAGTATTCTCAGAGGGTGGGGAGAGGGGGCGCCGCCCACGCCTCGAGGACACCATTGGCCGCGAACCCGACGAGACCGCCGCCGGGCCCGCCTCAGCGGACCGTATCGCTATTCACCGAAGCCTCCATAGCGCTCGCGAGGTCGAGTTCTCGACCGAGATCCACCTCCTCCAGGATGTCGACCTCTTTGGCTGGCAGAATGGCGCCATGGCGCCGCGCCATCCAGTACCGGTACGCTTGGGCGGTCTCCAGACTGACTAGCCCCATCCGCTGCATGTACCCCAACTCCGCAGCAAGGACACCCAGTACCACGGGAAGCTCAATCCCGGTGTCCGCCTGAATAAAGCGCGTCACGTACTCGTACGTGATCGGACCCTCCGCCAGAGCAACCCTCGCTCGCTGTATCAACTCCGGCAGCGTCTGCTGTTCGAGTTCCGGGTAAACCCCACTGTCGCGCTCGAACTGAAGCTCTACGAGGGAGTAGTCCCTGGCTCGAAGGACGTCCTTCACCCTTTCGGGCGATACCCCCACCCTTGCGGCAGCCTCCGCCACGACGGCGTTGGCATCGTATCCACCCCAGTGCGATGCAACCTCACCTACGAGATGCGTCATGCGCGACTCTAGCAACCCAACCCGCCTGAGCAAGGGGGAGCGTTGCACCGTTGACATGAGATGTCCGAGCTCGTTTCGAGATGTGGGCACGGAGAGTTTTCGCGGTCCCGCAGGCCAGCCGTCCACTGGACACAGCAGTGGCCAGACGAGCAGACGCTAAATGGGCGAGGGCAATTGTCGCGCACCTGGACGATTGCGCGAGCATCTTTGGGGTAGCGGCCTCGCGCGAAGCGCGGTCCTTCCCATCTGACGAGCGCTTCGGACCCACGGCTCACCTGCGCAGGTCGGCAATCTCTGTTTCCTCCAACATCGCCGATGGGATGCGGCCGACACCGAAAAGGAGCTCGCCAGATTCCTCAGCGGCGCTGCCGGGTCCGCCAGCGAACGCGAGCACCAGCTACTCCTGGCGCACGACCTCGAGTCTCTGCCGCGCGACGCATCCGTGAAGCTCAACGAGCAAGTCGCACGGGAGCAGGAGCTCGGCGAGCGGCGGTGGCGGCGGCGCAGAAGCCGTCGGCGTAGCCGACCAGAGTCCGGTGGTGAAAGCGGGCAGTATGCTCCATCATTGAAACCTCCTTTTGTGGGGCACATCCACGCCCAACACTCGTGACGATGCCGGAGAAACCCCAGCTACTCGGACGACACTGACGTCTACGTCGCCGTCTGCTCCAACGCGGCGCCTCGTCGACCATGGTTACCCATCACCTCGTCTGCCAGAATGCCGACTGGCACGCCTGCTGGAGCCTGAGGCGAGCCGCCATCCCTCTCGTCGACGATAGTCACTCCACCGTGCGTCGCCACGGCTCCCGCGGATCCGCATAGTGACTACCAAGTCACGTGGCGACGAACCGGCTGCTTTGCGACCGGGCCGATGGCTATCATCGCGCCGCCACGCAGGCAACTAGTACCATAATGACACACATGACCTCGGACCCGAGCGCGGCGAGACAGGCCCAAGTGGCAGATTTGTCGCGCCCGGTGGAGTTCGGCCTCTCCATTGCGTTGCGCCAAAATTTCGGCGCTGACCTTCGCTCGAGAATTCTGGCGAGGAACGTGACGCTCGTTTCGATCCGTGAGAACCTTTGGAACGGGTCGTCCGGCGGTGGGTACCGCACGGCGTCCAGGAAATACCCTGCCTGAGGAGGAATACTAATGCAACGGAGTACTTTCACTGTGCGGTGGGCTTCCGCTGGGCTCACGTGTGTTGCCGCGCTGTTGGCGGCGGGCGCAGCGCAGGCCCTACCCAACGCTAACTACGCTGATGACTGTGCCCGGTGCCATGGGGACTTCGTTTCGGCGGATGACTACACCTCGCTGACACCGGGACAGGGAACCTGGGACGGAGACCTTCACGATGTTCACCAAGAGGTGACTGCGTCGTGCACGGATTGCCACTCTTCCAACGGCGATAACCCGGGATTCTCGAGCTCGGCAAATGGCGGTCCGGGTTGCGCGGGCTGTCACAATCCTGGAGGGCTGGCAGCGCACCACGTCCTGGCGGAGACCGTCACGGACTGTAACAGCTGCCACGATGATGCCGACGGCGGACTCGAATCCGACTTACCCCCCTACTACGGCACCGACGTCACGAGCCTCACCGATCCCTGCGACGATGATTTCGCCGGAGGCCCCCTGGGGCTGGACAACGACGGCGACCTGCTCGCGGACGGAGAAGACCCGGACTGTGATGGCGCAGCCGCGGGCGCTGGCGCGGAGCGGGCGCTGCTGGTCAAGCGGGAATGGGCGAAGCGGCAGGCACGGCGGGCACCGCAGGCACAGCAGCAGAGATTGGCGGCGCAGCCGGGAGCGCGGGCCAACCCGTAGCGGCAGCAGGCATGGCGGGCCAAGAGGCCGCAGCCGGGACGGCAGGCATTAATGCGGGAGGGGCGGGTACCGCCGGAGAAATGGGCACGGCCGGCACGTTGGCCACCGGGGGTAGCACTGGCGAGGCGGGCAACACGGGTGAAGGTGGAACCACGAGTGGCACCGCGGGCGAAGCGGGGTTGGCGGGTGGACTCGTCGGTGACGATGATGACGACGACGACGACGGATGCGGGTGCCGCACCGCAGGCGGGACCTCGACCGGTTCCTGGCCCCTCGCGAGCTTGGCGGCCCTCGGCCTGCTCTTCGTGAGGCGCCGCCGCAACAGCTAGCGATCCCTATCGAGTACCATGCTGGCGGAACCCGGAGGAGCGCCAGCGGCCACCGAGGGCGTCCAGATTGCCGTCCTTGATGCGTCTTCTCCGGTTCACGGCAAGCGCCACCGTTTCGGTACTGCGCGCGCCTGGCATCGTCGCGCCTACCGGGGTAGTCATCCTGCGGAAACAAGGAGATGACAGCCAATGCTTGCGATGGGATTCTCGGGAAGCCCCCGCGAAAACGGGAACACTAACCTCTTGCTGAGGCGATGCCTCGGACGGATGCAGGACCAAGGGGTGAGGACCAAGCTCGTCTCCCTGACGAGCTTGAGTATCCTCGGCTGCAGCGCGTGCGGGGATTGCTTCAAGCTGATGGATGGGACCTGCACGCTGAGCGACGATTTCCAGCCGATCTACGAGGAGCTCAAGCACGCGGATATCATCGTCGTCGGCTCTCCGGTTTACTTCGGCTCGGCCTCACCTGCGCTCATGTCCTTTCTGGACCGTGCCGGGTATGTGTCAGGCTCCGAGGGGGGCGCACTGTCACGCAAGGTGGGCGGCCCGATCGCCGTCGCACGGCGTGCCGGGCACAACTTCACGTATGCTCAGTTGCTCATGTGGTACATGATCAACGACATGGTGGTCCCGGGCTCGACGTATTGGAATGTCGGTCTCGCGCGGGAGCCGGGTGCCGTCGAGAACGACGCCGAGGCACTCCGCACCATCGATCGGTTTGCTGACAACTTGGTGTGGCTCGCCCGAAGGACTGGCGGCACGCGCCCCACCGTGCAACCTGGCGAGACCATCTGATAGGCAAGCGGCATGTCCCAAACGTGGGCGGTGGGATCTGCACTCCTCGGGGGTCCCGCCCTGGGCACGCGGCTGTGGTGGTGACCGGGCAGCAGCGAGATGGCTCCACCGCTGCCCGTCCGTCGCACCCGAGCGCTACTCGGTGATTATTAGGAAGTAGGGCCGGTTCTCGTCAGCCTCGCTGCTCGTGAAGTCCACACCATCCTCGCCCGTACTCTGAATCAGCACGCCGTAGGCGTCGCCGCTCGCGAGCCACGACTCCACCAAGGGAACGAGATTGATGCTGACTGCCTCTCCCAAGTTGGGCGTGACGATGGTCTCGATGACCTGATTGTGCACGTCGGGAGCGGTATCGTAAGTCACCGAGTCCTGCGACCATTCGCCGGTCACGGCGCGTACCCGCAGCTCGTCTCCGTTGTCTGCCACATGGAGGACGAGCTGTGCGGAGACGATCGCCGCATCCTCCGGGAGCACATCGAGAGCGCCTTCGGCAGGCCGAATCAAGATGCTGGACGCTCCACCCCCGTGGTCTTCGTCGAGGCGATCCGCGACGAGGAGCTCCAGAGCACCGAGGAGCTCCTCGCCACCATCCTCCGTAATGGTGGCGTCCTCGACAGCTTCAATGATGAAGACGTTCTCCTCCTCGTTGCCTGTCCCGCCAGCACCTGCCTCCGGCGAACCAGCGGCTCCCTCCCCCGCCGCACCAGCCGTAGCCTGACCACCGGCGTCGCCGCTGGTCGACCCAGCTGCACCTCCGGCGTTCGACTCACCCCCTGCACCAGCTCCAGATGCAGGGTCGCCAGCGGCACCAGCCGTGCCCAGCTCCCCGCTTGCACCGGCTGCCGCAGCTCCACTGGCGCCAGCACTCGAAACACCGCCCGCTCCGGCCGTAGTAGCGCCCGCGTCGCCAGCCATCCCATCCTGGCCGCCCGCGCCGCCACCAGCATTCGCTGTACCAGCATTCCCTGCACCTGCAGTGCCATCCGATTCTGCGCCGGCCGCACCTGCCCGAGCGCCCTCGTCCTTTCCGCCATTGCTTTGGTCGGCGCCGCCAACCGCTTCATTGTCGCTGCCAGCGTCACCTCCCCCGCCGTCCGACGCGGTCGCGCCCGCTTGGCCAGCGGCACCCGCCACCAACCCACCGCCATCACTCCCCTCGTCGTCGCTGCAAGCTACCGCGAAGAGCAGCGCGACAGCGCTGCCGAGAACCGAGAACCGAGTAAGCATAACTGACACTACGTGCTCCTTTGTATCAGTGAATGAGAACCCAGCGGCGCACACGATGCAATGGCCGTTTTCATCCACCTGACCGCCCCAAGCGGAAGTTTTTGCTAGAAACGGGTAGATTCGGTGGGTCTCGGCGCGACAGGATGCAGCGCCTTCACCCGAACGACCGTCAATGGTCGAAGTTGGCCGCTCTGCTGCAAGCAGATTGAGCCATGCTCACGTCTGGCAGCTCTGCGTTCGGTAGACAGTCCGTCCTCCGTGCCCTGGGCTCGGGCTCGAATCCCTCCTTTGAAGGCACTCGCTAGGCTGCAGACTCTCCCACTCGAGGACCTGACGCACAGGTGTGGACTGTCGAGCGCTGGCGCCGGCGCTGATCGATGCGTCCGGCCCGACCTTCCAACTCCGACGCCCGGAATGCAATCCACGACCGATGCCGCGCCAGGTCTGCACGATGGCGCTCCAGCATGGCGCGCACCCTAGGCGGCAGCTCCGCCGCGAGCGCAGCGTCGAACTCTCCGATCAGCTCGGATTGGGCGCTATGCAAGCGCTGCATGGTGCGTATGTCAGCGCGCCGCAGCCAAGAGGCTTTCCACCATGCTCGAAGTCCAGGTTTGCCAGGAAGGTACGGCACTCCCCCGAGGAGGAGGGAGGCACTGGCCAGCTCCAGATTCCTCCAAGTGTGTAGTCTGTAGACCGCGCGGGCGGTGCGGCGACAGCTCTCGGCCTCGAGACGTCCCAGAGACGCACGATACAGATGCGCAACGTCGTGGCCCTTCGCGATAAGCCTCGCGAGAACCTTCAAAGGTCGCTTGTTGGCGGCGTCCATGCTGCCTCCCAGAGAAGTTGGATGTTTTCCGCCTACTCCGGGGAGCCGCCGCGTCGGCCTCAGCCGTTGGACGCGAACGAGCGCTCGCCGAAGTAGGCGCAGCTAGGTTGTGGCTCGTTGGTCATCGTTGACGGTTCAGCTTAGGGGCGGGGCCTGCTTAGGTCAAGCACGTTCTTCTCGCTCGGCATGAGGCCCCCGCACACCGAAGGCCCCGCACCATCTGTGCGCCTTGCGTCTAGGGAGTACTCGAACTCGCCGATGAGCCGCTCCGAACTCGCGCCCGAGGTCTTCTGCTGCGCATCGTCGCCATGCTCACCGCCGTGGTTTTGAGTTTCGGGCTCGGGATCCGGCCGCTATTCCCGGGTCGCCAAGAAGACTCTTCTCCCTTGGCGGTACACCAGCAGGAGGCGAGCACCCCGGTCGGGGCCTGCCTTCCAGGATTTCGAGAAAGCCTCCAAATCCGTCACGGCCTTCCGATCAAGCTCCAAGATGATATCCCCCGGGCGAAGTCCAGCTTTGGCGGCGGGACTGCCCCCTTCGACCCGAGTCACCACCACACCGTGAGCCACATCCTTCGGCACGCGCAGTCGTCCTCGCCACCGTTCGTCCAGTGACTGGAGGAAGACGCCATCAAGAGCACCGGCCTCACCCTCCCCCGTGACGACGCTGCCGCGTTTCACGTGCGTCGAGGGGTCGGGCGTACTGCCGAGCTTGACCTTCAGTGTCTGCTCTTGACCCTCGCGGGCCACCCGTAGCGTAACCTCGCGGTCGCTTCCGGCCAGCGCGATGGCGTTCCGCAGCTGCCCCGTGGTCTCCGTTTGCGTCCCATTCACTTCGAGCACTACGTCCCCCCGCTCAAGGCCGCCGCGTTCCGCGGGACTCCCCAGCTCCACGTCCGCCACGAGCACACCTCGCTTGGCACCGAGATTCAGAGCGCGGAGCATATCTCGATCCACGTCCTGAATGCTGACGCCCAGCCATCCTCGGTCGACGTGGCCCGTTTCCAGAAGGCTCATCAAGACAGGCTTCACCATGGCTGCCGGTATCGCGAACCCGATTCCCATATTGCCGCCGCTGCGCGACAGAATGGCCGTATTGATACCGACCAGCTCACCTCGCAGGTTCACGAGCGCACCGCCGGAGTTGCCTGGGTTGATCGCAGCGTCGGTCTGGATGAAGTCCTCGTACGCGTTGATACCAAGATCTGCGCGACCCTTCGCCGAGACGATTCCCTGCGTCACCGTCTGCCCGACCCCAAAGGGATTGCCGATGGCAAGCACTGTTTCACCGAGCTTCAGCCCATCCGAGCTGCCCATGGGCAGTGCCTCGAAACTCCTGCCCTTCGAGGATTTGATTCTCAACACCGCGAGGTCCGTCTTGGCATCGGTTCCAACGACTGTCGCTTCCAGCTCCTCACCGTCCGGTGTCACGATGGTGAGCTCGGTCGCGTCTGCGACCACATGATTGTTGGTCAACACAATGCCATCCGCTCGGACGATCACGCCCGATCCTTGACCTCGTTGCTCCCGGGGGCCCGAAGGCTCGCCGAAGCCGAAGGGGAACCCGTGGGGAAGCCGACCCATGGGGCCGTCCGACGCTGCCGAAATCTTCGTGGCCCTGATGCTGACGACCGACTCGACGGCACGCTCCACGACTCGTGTGACGTCCCCAATCGCCGCTGGCTCGCGCGTTGGGGCAGGCAGCACGCTCGCCGCCTGCGCGGGCGGCATGGCGACGGGCGATATGGAAGATCCAGAGACGGCCCACGTGACGCCTCCCGCGACCATGGCCCCCGCCATGCCCGAGATCACGGCGGTACGAATTGTGTCCGATTTTGTGTACTTCATGGTGAGCCCTTCGATCCTTGAGTGCTTTGACGCGAGGCACCTGCCGGGACCGTTCACCGTCCACCGCCTGTCGCGGTTCTGCCGGCGCCTTCCCCAACCGCTCCCTCGGGTACTCCATTCCCGCCTTTCAAGACCATCGACCCACAGCCCCGAGGGGGTTCGCAGGAGGAAACCTGAACCTTCCCCTCGCCTAGGGGTAGGCACCCAGCCGCAGCACCAGTCGGCGCACTCGGCTTCAAGGTCCGCCACCCCACCACCGGAGCCGGTAGCTGCGGAGGCGAAGGGGGTGGTCGGCCGGGACGGAGGAGACCCGGGACTTAGGATGCCCGCAGAACGTGCCGCTGAGCTCCTATGTGCTGCCACGGAGAGAGAACCAAGATGCGGCCAGCGCGGGTCCCACGCTGACGCACGACGATCCGCTTGGCGAGCTCAACGCCACAGAACAGCCCGAGCCGCCCTCCCCTTCGGCGCTGCTGGATGCCAGCCTTGACAGGGTCGCAAGGGACTCAACCCCGCTGCCTGGCGAATGGTCCGTCGCTCCGGCGCCAGAACCGACCTGGGCGATGACTGCCGTCTGGCGGGAGGCTCCGCGAGCGCCGGAGCGCTGGTTGCTCGCCATGGTTGACCGACCATGGTCGGCAGCAGCCGACCACTTTCGCATCCTGCGACACCGCCTCAAGACGGTGGAGTCCCCACGCTGGCTCGCCGTCGCGGCGGCTCACGGCGGCCCCGACGTGGCTCGATGTGCCGTAGAGCTTGCACTTGCCTACGCGGAAGCCTCGTCCGAGCTCGTCCTGCTTGTCGAGCTCGACACGACGCGCCCCCTGCTTGCCCGAATGCTCGGCGTCGAGATCGAGGAATGCCTCTCAGAGCAGGTCTTCCGACGCGCCTCGGGAGATCTGGAGCCCTGGCGCTCGATCGCCATCTTTCGAGAGAACCTCCACGTGCTGGCAGCGCACCCAAGCAGCAAGGCCGCTCGACGATTGACGCCCGGAGCCTTGAAAACGGCCATCGCGCAGCTGTCATGCTTGGGTTATGCCCAGGTCGTACTCACGGCCCCACCGCTGCTTGGAACGGCAGATGCCGCGCTGATCTCGGGCGTAATCGACGGTGTCGTGCTCACGGGACGCTTGGGGAGCGAGACCGCCCGGTCCCTACGGCAAGCAGCAAACCTCGTCGCGCCAGCGCGGGTCTGTGCGGCATCCCTCCTCAGCCACTGACTGGCTGAGAGCCGAGGGCGTGCTTTCAAAGGTGCACGTGCGGGTTTCCCGAGCGCTGTCCGTCGCTTCCGGCGAGCAAGGACTCGCCATAGGGCTCGGCCAAAAAACCGGCGCATGAGCCAACTCCGGTATCCCCGCGCCCACGCTATACTGCGGGTCATGCCCGCGTCACACTCGCGCTTGCGGATCACGGCACCGCTCCCTGACAGCAACGCCGATACCTGGGAAGTGGCCCCTCCCCCAGAGAGCTACGTGTGCGATTGGTGCGAGAGACAGTTCAGTGGACGCGCCACGGGCAAGGGCCTGCTGCTCTGGACCCGCGGCGAGGAGCTGCGGTACGAAGAGCCTCCGCTCTGCGAGGGGTGCGCCGAGAAGCTCCTGCTTGGCGCGTGGACACAATGGGCTCTCGAAGACGAGGGAGACTGACCGAGCCCCTTTGGCAAGGCGTCAGTGGAGGAGGGCGCTCTCCGCAGCTTGGAACGGTGGTAGGCGTTCGAGACGCTCTAGAGCGACCATCCTTGTTGGCGGCGACAGCTGCGGACTGTCGATGATTTCCCGAAGGTGGCGTCTCGAGCAGAGTGCCGTCATGGGCACCGTGATGTAGTCCGGGGCACCCGGGTTGAACAGCACCGAAAGCCTCAGGCGTTCGCTCTTCAACCATCGAGGAGCGCGCAGCAGCGTGAGCAGCACCGGCACACGCGCCGGGCGGCGTGCGGCGAGCCTGACCAGATCATCCTCCGTAAGTCGTGGATTGCGCAACAGCTCTTTTAGCACCATGGGATTCGGGTCCGAGAGGAGCCGGTCAATTTGCTCGCGTGGCGAACGACGTGCCAAGCTGCGCCGCTCACCGACGGTGAGTTCGCGCCCTGCGCCGTAGTCCGGCACTGGTGCCTCCCCAGGGGTGTCCCGCACATTGCTTTGCAAGTAGCCAAACCTGAGCAGTCGTTCCAAGCTGAGGAGCCGCTCCTCGATGGCTTCGGCGCGCAACTCCGCCCAACGGCTTCGAGCTGGGTCGTGCAGGACGAGCAGCACGAGAGGGTACGCAGCTTCCCTTGCACGGAGGTCCCCTCTCTCCGTCGACTCGCAGAGGGCATCGAGCTCCCGGGCAACGCGGGGCATGGCAGTGGCCTCGAGATACTCGTTGAGCCAACCGCTTCGGAGCTCCAGCGTCGGCAGACCCAAGAGCGTCTGCTTCAGTCGGAGGGGCGCAGCCATGATCCTCGACTTTATCGATGACCCGGTTCGCCCGCCAGGCGAAACCCCGCAGCCTACCAGGGCCGAGGGCCAACCCCCATGGACGAGGCGCTGTTGCCTCGTTCGCCTCCGCACTAAGCTTGGCGGGTGCCCCAGCCGCAAGCCCTCGCTCGACTCCTCAGCCCATGGCGGGCCAAGGTTGGCCCCGCCTCGCGCAGTGTGCGCGCCGGCCTGCTGCTCATGGCCGTCGTTGCCGGGGCGCCTTTGGCACGTCTCGGAACGCCGCCAGCACGCGCGGGAGCGGCCCTCGCCGTCCTTGCTGCCCTTCTAATCGGGGTCTCTCTGTGGTGGCGTCACCGCACAACGCTTCACTCTCCGCGGCTCGCGTTGAAGCGAGTGGTGGTTCCCGCGGCTCCGGACGTGGGCCAGCGCGCGCTCCGGGCCCACGCACTAGCAGCCCAGGCGGAGGCCGGCACGCTCGTCGGCTCCAGCGAGCTCGCGAGAGAACACTTCGCTCGTATCATGGCGGGCATCGACCCCGACGCCATCACGGCCTCCGTCCGTCGCCGAACCCGCGTACTGAACGGTATCGGGGCAGGAGCAACGGCTGTCGCGCTCGGCGTCGCCCTCGTGTCGCCCGCTGTGGTCCTGGAAGGTCTCAACGTGTTGCTGGCTCGAGATGGCCGTGCTCCTTTTACGATGCCGTGGCTTGGGAGCCTGGACGTCGAGGTGCGACCGCCTCCTTATCTTCGGTTGGGCGCGCGTCCTCTGTTCTACGCCGCGGAAGCCGAGGTACCTGCGGGCAGCATCTTGGTCCTCCGAGGCACGCCGCTACGACCCAACCGGCAGCTGGTTCTCACCGACGGGCACCGGTCAGTAGCGCTCGCTCCGAATGGCGAAGGCGAGGTCAGTGGGGAGTGGGAACTCGCGGCGGATGCATCGCTCCGCATTGCTGCCCGCTTTGGGGACGTGCTCGTCTTTGGGAGCGACGCCCTTGAGTTGACCGCAATCCCCGACGAGCCGCCCGTCGTCTCGTTGGAAGGTGCACCCCGGACGCTGCGAATGTCCGAAATTGAGCGCTTGGAGTTAGGCTACTCGGTGCGTGACGACTACGGAATCCGGCAGATCGAGCTCGTGCTCCGCTCGGGCAGCGCAGAAGAGCGCAGGGTGCTCGGTAGGTTCGACGGCGAGACCCGCTTCGAGACCGGGAGCTACGCACTCGACCGCGAGGACAGGTTCCTTCGAGAGGCGTTCATGCCGGTCGACGTGCACATCGAGGCCCGCGACACCAATGATCGCGATGGGGTCCAGTGGGCACGGAGCGCTGGCGTTCGACTCCAACCGAATGCAGTTGGCGAATCGGAGGCCAAGCGTTACCAGGCGCTCACCGCTGGGGTGGGCGCATTGGTCGACGTGCTGGCCAAATCCGAGGGCCTAGGGGTACTTCCCGCGAACGCCGAACCCGAACTGGCAGCCGCGCAGGCTGGTCTGCTCGAAGTCGCAAGCGGCAACTTCGCAGGACTCGAGTTTGGACCGGGCATGAGCGCTTTCATCCAGGGGCAAGCGCAGCTCCTGAAGCGAGACGGAGCGGGGAGCGTGGCCCGCTTGAACCGGCTCAAGGACGTGATCCTAGCACTCGACGTCGCTGCCCAACAGCTGGCTGCACGCGACGCTCAGCATACAGCCATCCGCCTGGCGAGGATCGCGGAGGAGCTGGCCCTGGCCGCCCGCGAGTTTCGCCGCCTGGAACGGGCGGGGGATCCCCAATCACGACTCGAAGCAGCTCGTTTCGCGCTGGGCGAAGGGATTCGGCAGCTGCAGAAGATGGGCGATCTCGGCTCCGATCTCGGAGGCGTGGCGCGTGCAGACTTTGGCCGACTGGGGCGCGCGGTGGGGCGCCAGGACATGACCCATGCGCAGCTCATCGCCGAGCACATGGCGGCGAGGCTCGCGCGGCCGACCCCAAGCTTTGGCAGCGCAGGGGGTGGTGGTGCCGTAGAGGCGGGCAAGTCGAGCGTACAGCCTCTCTCCGGAACCCCTTCGAATGCGCACGAGAGATTCGACAGGCTCGCCGAAGAGCTCGCCGAGCTCGCGAAGGATCATGGCGGGCAGCTGGGAGACGTGGAAGGTGCGTTGGAGCAAGCAGAGGCCTCTCTCGACCAGCACGAACATTCCCAGGAGCTCCAGAAACGCGCCCAGGAGCTCCGAGACGTTCTCGAGCCCCTGCCACGCCTCGGCCCCGATACGAACTCCGCCCCTGGCCAGGCAGCGCTAGGGCGGGAGCACGGGGAAGCGATGGCCGATGCAATGCAGCAGCAAGCGCTCGATCAGGCCCTCGATCAGGCCCGTGCTGCCATTGAATCCCTCCAGCAAGCCAAGCGCCGGCTGGCGCGCGAGTGGATGAGCCCGGAAGCCCTGGAGCAAGTCATCGATCGCGCGCAGGACACGATCCGCAATCAGCAAGAGTACCTGAGAGCCCTCCAGCAGCGCCTCGCCGAAGCGCGTGCCAACCGGGCGCGCTCAGCGCTTCGCCAGCTCGCCGAACGTGAGAGCGAGTTGGCTCGCCGCGCGACGAATCTCGGGGCGCGCGGTCGCCATTCGGGCGCATCATTGCCAGAGGAGAAGCTGCGTCAGCTCGGAGAAGCGGCTCGCCTGATGCATCGAGCTTCCGACGCGCTCCACCGTGCGGAAGGAGAGCGGGCCCTGCAGCTACAACGAGCCGCTCAGCAGCTCCTGGAGCAGAGTGACATGGGAAAGCTTGCCCGCGAGCCGGGACAACGTGAGTCTGGGCGCGACGGTTCTCCAAAGGTCGACACCAAAGGAGAAGTGCCGGAGGAAGCACCCGACGAAGGGGCCCGTGCCTTCCGACGGCGGGTGCTGGAAGGGTTGCGCCGCGGCCAGAGCGAGCGCTTGGCGCCAGCGGTAGAGCGCTATGCGGAGGGCTTGCTCCAATGAGTCGAGCGTGGTGGCGAAGAGCGTCGTCGGTGCGGTTACCCGCAACCCTCCGGAGCATTCGGAGGCTCACTCTCCTGCTGTTTGCTCTAGTGCTGGCTCCTGCGTCCCGAGTCGAAGCAGAGCTCGCCCTCCCTGTATCGGACGCCGCTCGGCTCGCGGCAGCCGCAGACGCCATCGATGCACTCGAGGTCGACGCAGCAGCCAAGCTCCTTGGCGCGATCCGCAACGAGGGACCCGCTGTTCGCTTCGAGAGGGCGCGATTGGCCCTCTATCGTGGGGACTGCAGCGCAGCGCGCACGATCCTCTCTTCGCCGGCTTTCGCCGGTAAGAATGAGGCCGCACGTCTGTACGAGCTCGCCGAAGCGTGTGCCGGAGCACTGAGTGATGCCCGCGAGATCGAAGATCGGGAGCGAGGCATCGCTGTACGACTGCAGGACGACCGCGACGAGGCCCTCGTCCCTTTCATCGTCGATGTCGCGGCGAGATCTCGGGACGCCATGAGGCGCCAGCTTGGCGTGCAGCTACCGCGCCCCCTGCGAGTCGACCTGGTGCGTGACAACTTCTCGCTCTCCGCCGTTACGGGCCTGCCGCTGCAAGCCGCGGAAACGACCGGAACCGTCGCGGTGGCACGTTGGGGAAGGGTGGTGATGATGTCGCCGCGCGCAGCTCCCCACGGGTACCCGTGGCAGGA
This sequence comes from Pseudomonadota bacterium, assembly GCA_023398955.1. Lineage (GTDB taxonomy): Bacteria > Myxococcota_A > Polyangia > Polyangiales > Polyangiaceae > JAEWRL01. The sequence continues at coordinate 71,486 of JAEWRL010000026.1, read as the reverse complement.
CACCCTGGCTCACGAAATCGTTCACCTGGCGTTGACCCAGGCCACCGGAGATCATGCGCCCCTGTGGCTGCAGGAGGGTCTTGCCAAGATCAACGAGACGGCCTGGCGAGAAGCTCGGCCTTTCGACGGTCAGCCGGACGCGGATGACGTCGCGGCACGAGCGCTCTCCGAAGGTCACTCCGTGGGAATCGACAGTATTGGACCGTCCATTGCGATGCTTCCCAGCCCAGAGCAGGCCTCCATCGCGTACGCTGAGGTAGAGAGCTTCGTTCGCTTCTGGACGGAGACCAACGGTAAAGCCGCCCTCGAGCTGCTTCTGCGGGATCTTCGAGGCCTTGGCACTGACGCGCTCGACCGTGCGATGGTGAGCGTCACGGGCTACGGGCTCGACACCTGGATGCGTCGTTGGCAAGAAGAGCTCCGCAGACGAGGCGCGCTGCCGCCAGATTCGGCGGCCTCACGGAAACGCTCTCGCGGACAACGCGGGGCAGTCGCGCTGTTACGGCTCGGCGACCTCCTCGCAGAAGGTCGCCACTTCGCCCCGGCGGCCTTGGAGTTCGAGAAGGCCGACAGCGAACACCCGGCGCACCCTGGAATCCGCTGGAAGCTCGCTCGAAGCCTGGCGCTCACCCAACAACAAGACCTGGCACGTGAACGCTTGGGAAGCCTCACGGACCTTGCAGGGCCCCACGCCGGATGGTTGGCGATGCGAGGCATTCTTACCCCTGACTACGAGGGGCGGACAAACGACTTCGAGTGGGCTGTAGGATTACACCCTTACCTTGCAGAGGCGGCGTGCCGCAGCCTCCCAGGCATGGAACCTATGAATCTGCGCATCGACCCTGACTCTGGGGCCGCCCCACCAACGGGTGCTGAGGAGAGTGCCGGACATTCTTTCCTCAGCACCAACGAAGAAGAATGGCATCCGGCCGCGAACTCGGGTCCCGCCTCGGGGGGTCCGCCTCCGGACGCCTGGGAGGCGCTGTGCCACGAGGCAGGATACGTCTCGGGCGATTGACCCCAAAGGGTGGAGCTGCCTACGATGCAGCGCTATTGTCGTGAATGGTCGAGGACTGCCAGTGAGTGTGGGAATCTTCGCCGCAGCCCAGTTGATGAAAGTGCTCCCACGCACTCGCATCAGTCGGGTGGTCGGCAATCTCTGTGAAAGAAAGTTACCCAGGGCAGTATCGCGCCTTGTGGAGGGGACGTACTGCCGCGCCTTCCAGGTCGACATGAGCGAAGTCGCGGAGCGGGAGGGCCCCTACCCGAGCTTCGACGGCTTCTTCACGCGTACCCTACGCGCTGGCGCGCGTCCCATCTCGGAGGACCGACTCGTCAGCCCCGCCGATGGTCTACTCTCGGCGACAGGTCCGATCGACGCTGGCGCGCGGCTCTTCGTGAAGGGTAACCACTACGAGGTGGGGGAGCTCGTCGGAGAACAGCGCGAGGCATCTCGTTATGCGGGCGGCTGCTATGCCGTTATCTACCTCTCGCCGAGCGACTATCATCGCGTCCATGCTCCCGTCGACGGCAGACTCATGCAGGTGCGCTGCATGCCGGGCGACTGCCTGCCCGTCAATGCCATTGGCGAACGCTACTTCCCTCGGTTGTTCGTAAGAAATCACCGCATCGCCTTGGTCATCGAGACCGAAATGATGGGCCGCGTCACGGTTGTGATGGTTGGAGCGGTCATCGTTGGCCGCATCACCGTCACGGCCCTTCCGAACCCGGTGGTCCCACCTGGCGTCCACGAGGTCGAGCCGGCCGTCACCATCGAGCGGGGCGACGAGATTGGCATCTTCCATTTGGGCTCTACCGTGGTGGTGCTGCTCGAGCCTCCGACCACGATTAGCTATCCCGAGGGCCCCGTCCGCTACGGTCAGTCGCTGCTGAAAGCCCCATGAGCGAAGAGCACGATCGAGCACGCGAGTCATCGATTCCGCGAGGGCCTGCCCCGAGCGGGCCGGCGTCGGCCATTCCGGCAGAAGCCTCCTCGGCTCTTCTGGCCCGGCAACAGGGCGCAGGCCACGACGTCCGGGACACCTTGCCGGATGGCAGCGACTACCTCCAACCGGGGCAGGGTGCCGGCGAAGAAGGCGAGGAGGCTTCGCACGATCTCTCCTGGACCTTCGACGGCCCTGCCGTCTCGGTGGCGCCTCGCGCTAGCACCGTACCCCGCGACGTGGCTGAAGCCCGGCAGCTAGCACCTCCACCCAAACCGCGGCTTTCTTCTTCACCGCCCGCTGCATCGGGTTCACCCGACGCATCATCTCCACCGCGAGATACCGCAAAGGGGGACAACAGGAGCTCGGTGATCATGGCGATGCGTATCATCGCCGTCGGAGACAGCCGCGACGCGACCGAAGAGGACAAGGAGGCCCACACCGCTCCCTGGTACGTCCCTCGCTCGGGGGTGGCCGTCGCGCCGAGCGGGAACACACTCGCACGCAGACGCAGCGACCCTGCTCCTCCGGAAGGAAGCCTTCCCAGCCCCGCAGAGGAAAAACCGCCCCTGAACACGCCAGTGCCCCGGGAGTCGACGCGCCCAAGTACGAGGACGCGCATGCTCTCTGGCGCGCCGCCCAAGCCCAAGTCCTCCTCGCCTCCGCACGGGCCAGCGACTTCGCTCGCGCCAGCACGAAGGTCGAGCCCCCCGCCTGACCCTGCCCTTGACCCGGAGCCATCCGCTCCCAAGCCCGGAGGGCTGCTTGGGTCGGCCCCACCCAAGCCCAGGACTATGTCGGAGCGGCCATCCACTCTGACTGCCGATCTCGAGGCTGCGGAAGTAATGCTTCCGCCAGTTGCTCCGATTGCAGCGGAAGCGGAGGGGGACACGGCGGTGTCGCGTCCCGCCGATCGTCCACCTCCCCTCCCGCCCCCACTCGAATCGGAGACGGAGTCCGCACCCGGTGCTGGCGGAGATGCGAGCTTGGAGAGACCTTCCTCCCCGCCCCGAGTCTCTGCAGGTCCTCCTGCGGCTTCGGTCGCCTCCGCACTGCAAGACATGATCGAACCGGCACGGTCCGACACGGATGCGCTGCCCCGCAGCAGTCTCGTGGAAGCGGGTCACGCCGACGAGGAGCTGGTCCTCGATCTCCTGCCGGATAGCGACGATGCCCCCGCGCTCCGCGCGCCCCCTCCAAAGCGTTCGCTGCCAAGTCCACCCCGGCGCTCCCTACCGACCCCTCCCGCTTCGCCCGGTGATGCCACCGAGGCGGAAGCTGGCCCAGAGGTGAGCAGAATCCCAGGTGATTCAGAGGCGGAGGCAGCAGCTCTACCCGACACCGAGGAGACCGGGAACGGCGCGAGCAAACCGCGGGGAGCGCCCCCCCGTCCCCCGAAGCGCCAAGGGCCAGCGGTCGGGGATGCATCACGGAAGCGGCTGCGCAATCCCTGGTGGGAAGACCTTTTCTCCGAGGACTTCGCTCGCGCCCTCAACCCACCCACGGCCCTCGAGGTCTCGAAAGACGTCGACTTCATCGAGAACGCGCTGGGCCTGAAGAGAGACGGAGTGATCCTCGACCTCGGCTGCGGCAGCGGCCATCACAGCGTTGAGCTCGCAACGCGGGGCTACGGCGTGGTCGGATTCGATCTCTCCGTGTTCCAACTGGCTCTCGCTGGAGAGCTGGCCCAGGAACGCGGACAGCGCATCAATTTCCTGCAGGGGGATATGCGCGAAATGGCGTTCGAAGAGACATTCGACGGGGTCATCTGTTGGAATACGACGTTTGGCTACTTCGAGGAGGAGAAGAACATCGGCATCGCGCAACGCATCTTCCGTGCACTCCGGCCTGGAGGGATGTTCTTGCTCGACGTCATCAATCGCGACTACGTCGCTGCGCACGAGCCGTGCCAGGAGTGGTTTGACGGCGATTCCTGTGTGTGCATGGACGATCCCTCCGTCGACTACATCACCAGCCGAATCCGCATCAAGCGCTCGCTCATCCTGGATGACGGCCGGACTCGCGAGTGCGTGTACTCGGTACGATTGTACTCACTCCACGAACTCGGGAAGCTCTTGCACGACGTTGGGTTCCGCGTGTGCCAGGCCAGCGGTCATCCGACGACACCCGGGGCGTTCTTCGGCCCTTACTCTCCCCGCATCATCGTACTCGCTCAGCGTCCCTAGTACTGCTGCCCCGGGTGCGGCCGCGCTGTGCGCGTAGCCCATTTCCCGAGCCCAGGGCACTCAGGATGGCGATCAATTGGCTGGTCTCATCGATGATAGGCAGCAGCACGAGCCTTGCTCAGACGGACTCGATCTGTTCAGTCACAGCTCACCGTGGGGCCGGTAGTCGCACCGGTGCATTGACAGGCTCTTCCGAAGGTACGGAGCGCACAGTCGCACGATGCCTGCCCGCACTCCGCAAGAGCAATGCAACTCGGGCCGCGCTTGCCAGACACGTAACAGATCATTCCCTTGAGGCAGACGGCGTCGCCACAGCGAAAGCAGGTACCATCCTCGCACTCGGGTGGGACATCGACCTCGACGGTGCCCCGTTCGACAGAGGTCTCGTCCGAAGGCTTATCGGCACCGGCAGATCTCGCCTCGCCGCGGTGACCGCTGCCACAACCAGCAACGAGGGCGCCAATGATGGATAAGGCAATCGCGGTAGTCAGCCGCGCGCGGGCGGGTGCGGTCGTGTTCTGCACGGGTCCCTTTATACGGCTGGAGCGGGCCGTCAGCCAAGCCCGGGAGGGTCCGCAGGGGAGCGCCGCGACGGATGGGCCTCTTCGAGCCCCTCGGCGACGCCGATCAGCTCGGGAGCCAACCCTGAGAGTGCCCTGTGCACCAGCGCTCGATCCGCAGCTTCGAGGGCACTGGCGCCAGCGCGATGCAATGCGTAGCGCAGGACGGCAGCCTCGAGAGCCGACAGGGCCACCGTTCTCGTGAAATCGAGGCCGGCGATGCGATATCTCACCAACCAGCGGCCATCGTCGAGGAGCTGCTCGCCCAGGAGTTCCGGCCGCTGCTCACCGGTGGCCGTCAGCTGCCGGATGATCCCGCGCACACGGGCAGCCCTACGCCGCACCTTCCGCGCCCGCTGGTCCTCGAACAACTTGAAAAAGCGATTCCTTGCGTAGGCGCGGGGAGCTAGCACCAACGCACAAAAGAGACCGTCGAGGTCGATGGAAGCCTCTGTCATGCCTCCGCTCCTTTTGCGCTGGAATCACAAACTGTCACGAGGGGACGCTCCGCAGCCATCGTTGCTGGATCAGTCGGAATGCCGCAGGCGCTCTGCCTGGTGCCACCCTGCGACGGCTTCCAGAAGCTCATCGAGCTCGCCATCAATCACGCGATCCAACTTGTATAGCGTGAGTCCGATGCGATGGTCCGAGAGGCGGTTCTGGGGGAAGTTGTAGGTACGGATCTTCTCAGAGCGGTCGCCTGCCTTCACCATGCCCCTGCGCTCATCGCGGATGGAATCGGCTTGCTTCTGGATCTCCAGATCGAGCAGCCGCGACCTCAGGATCTTCAGAGCCCGCGCTTTGTTTTTGAGTTGGCTGCGCTCGTCCTGGCACTTCACAATCATGCCAGTAGGGAGGTGTGTCACCTGCACCGCACTGTTCGTGGTGTTCACGCCCTGACCGCCCGGGCCCCCTGCCGCGGCAATGTCGAAACGCAGCTCCTTCTCATCCAGCTGCACGTCCACATCCTCGGCTTCCGGGAGGACCGCCACCGTCGCCGTCGACGTGTGGATGCGCCCTTGCGCCTCCGTCTGCGGCACCCGCTGCACGCGGTGCACCCCACTCTCAAACTTCAAGGTCGAGTACACTCTGTCCCCTGTCACCAGAGCGACGATCTCCTTGAGCCCACCGGCCGAGGCATGACTCGAGCTCATTATCTCCACTCGCCAGCGCCTGCGCTCGGCGTATCGGCCGTACATGCGGAATAGGTCGGCGGCGAACAGAGCAGCCTCCTCCCCTCCCGTACCAGCCCGGATCTCCAGCAACGTGTTCTTGTCGTCATTGGGGTCACGAGGCAGAAGGAGAACCTGTAGGCGCTGTTCCAGGGAAGCCAGCTCCTCCTCGAGGGCGGGCAGCTCCTCACGTGCAAGCGCGCCCAGCTCCGGATCCGCCAGCATCTCGCGATCCTCCACGATGCGCCGCTGGATGTCCTTCCATTCGTCGAACGCCTCCACCACGCCTGTCAGCTGGTTACGCTCCTTGTTCAGCTTGTTCAGCTGAGCAGGGTCGCCGAGGATGGCAGGATCGCACATCAAATCGCCAATCTCGTCGTTGCGCCGCGCGAGCGCTTCCAGCTTGTCCCGTGGAATCATTTGATCAAACGCCTTGCCAGCAGCGGCCAAGTGCCAAGTGGGCACCGGGGCTGAGTATACTGGTGGCGGCACCGTTTACTAAGGCAACAGGCACAAGGCCCGGGTGCCGGCCCCCCCTCGAGTGCTCGACATAGCGATTCCGGCTGCGCTTCTGGACACCGTGGGCACGCCCGTCCATGCTTCGGCGCAGCATCCCAGACGAACGACTGACCCAAATTGACGTTACGTAATATCGATTCCAGACTTGGCCCATGACGGATTCGCGCTGGACACGTCGCGAGGCGCTGAAACGGCTTTCGGCGGCGGGCGGCCTCATGCTCGGATCGGGAGCCGTCGCCTATTGGCGCTGGGACGAGGGCGGCTATGGCGTCCTGGCGAGCGAGCGCGAGCGTCAGGTCCGGAACTTCACGGTGGAGCGCGGCGGCGCGGCTCCCGAGATGGCCATCGCCAAGAGCTCGACCGATCCAGCGACGCTCACGCGACGCGCTATAGATGCTCTCGGGGGCATGAAGCGGTTCGTCAGTCGTGGTGACATCGTCGCCGTGAAGCCGAACATCGGTTGGGATCGCATGCCCGTGCAGGCGGCGAACACGAATCCCCAGGTCGTCGCCGAGGTCGTCAAGCTGGCCTTTGATGCAGGAGCCAAGCAGGTCATCGTGACCGACGCTTCCTGCAACGAAGCGAACCGCTGCTTTCAGCGGTCAGGGATCTGGCGAGCCACACATGCGGTCGGAGCCACGGTCGTGCTTCCAGCAGCGCATCGCTTTCGCGAGCTTCGCCTGCGCGGCGATGTGCTCGACCTATGGCCGGTCTACACCCCGCTGGTGAATGCCGACAAGGTGATCAACGTCCCCATCGCCAAGCACCATAACCTGTCGAAATACACGGGCGCCATGAAGAATTGGTATGGTCTGCTGGGAGGCCGCCGTAACCGCCTCCATCAGAACATCGACGTATCCATCGCCGACCTCGCGACGTTCATGCGGCCAACGCTGACCGTACTCGATGCAACGCGGGTGCTCTTGAGGAACGGTCCACAAGGGGGGAACATCGATGATGCGATGGACATGCACCAAGTGATTGCGAGCGTCGATGAAGTCGCGGCCGACGCCTATGGTTCGACCCTCATCGGTGAGAAGCCGGAGAACGTCCGGTATCTGGCTCTCGGCCGAGAGCGCGGCATCGGCAACCCGGACTGGAAGTCCTTACGCCTCGTGGAGGTGTGATCGTGGCCGCTACGCCGCACAGTGAGCCAACTGCTGCCCTGCCGGCGCCCATACCCTGGCTTCGCGGGTCTGGGCCCGTTCCACCCTTGGACACCCCGGGGGTGCTGCCGACGGCTGCAGCCCATCCCGCGGCGAGCCATGTGGCCGAAAAAGCATGCGGTTCCAGTTGCGGCTGCTCCGAGCCGAAGGCGGGCGCCGCCAGCATGACCGCGCCAGGGGCGACCAAGAGCCCCCCGCCGCTCAAGGCGAAGGCAGCGCGTTTCAGCTTCAAGCGGAGGCAGCGGCCAGGGTCCGGCATCCCCGCGCGCCCGGCAATTCGAACGCTTGTGTGGGTCCGGCGCGTTGCGCAGGCAAGCTTCCTATTCCTGTTCCTTTACTTCCTCACCCAGACGGCATTTCGCGGCACGTTCAGCGCCACGTCGGCCGAGCCGGTCCGGCTTCCGCTGCCGGTCGAGGGTTTCCTGCTCGCTGACCCCTTCATCGCGGCCATCAACCTGCTGAGCACCCATACGGTCTACCGAGGCATGGCTCTCGCCTTGGTCGTGCTCCTGCTCACGCTTGTCTTCGGGCGCGTGTTCTGCGGCTGGATTTGCCCGTTCGGGACGCTCCACCACTTCTTCGGGTGGGTCTTTCCGAGCCGCTACTTGAGGGGATCCCGTCGAGTGGATTCCAACCGCACCAAGTGGTGGCAAGCAGGCAAGTACTACCTGATGTTCGGCTTCCTGGGCGCAGCCCTGATGGGCAGCGTGGTCGGCGGCTTGCTCGATCCGATCTGCGTCGCGGTGCGCGCCATCGGGCTTGGCGTACTCCCAGCCCTGCAGTACCTCGGGGTTCGAGGGGGAACCGCGCTGGCGGAGACGAATTGGCGTCCCCTGCAGAACACGAGCGATTCACTGCAGGATCTGCTGGCGCGCTCTGTATGGACCTCGGATCAAGCGTACTTCAACCAGACATGGTTCATCGTGTTCCTCCTGGTTGCGATCCTCTTCATGAATCGCATCGTGCCACGCTTCTGGTGCAGGGCCCTCTGCCCGCTAGGCGCCTTTCTGGGAGTGACCTCACGCTACGCGCTCGTCGGCATGGAGAAGGACCACTCCAAGTGTACGGACTGCAACCTGTGCCTGGTTCACTGCCAGGGAGCGGATAGCCCGCAAGGTGGCGTCAAGCACCGGCAGGATGAGTGCCACATGTGCCTCAACTGTGAGAGCGCGTGCCCCGAGGACGTCATCAAGTTCCGGTTTCTCCCAAACCGCCGCAGCACGATCACAAGGCCGGACCTGTCTCGACGCACGGTGCTCGCATCGAGCGCCGCGGGGGCAGCGGCCATTCCTGCCCTCCGTATCGCGAACTGGCCGGACAAAGCGTATAGCGAAAAGGTCATTCGTCCCCCGGGGTCGGTCGAGGAGCGCGAGTTCCTGGAGCGCTGCATCCGCTGCGCAGAATGCATGAAGGTGTGTCCGAACAACGCTCTTCACCCTGCCTTCTTCGAGGCAGGTCTCGAGGGACTCTGGACGCCAATCCTCATCCCTCGCATTGGCTACTGCGAGTTCTCCTGCGTCCTCTGCGGCGACGTCTGCCCGACGGGCGCGATTCAGAAGATCGACGAGAAGGCGAAGATGGGCATCGAGCAGGAGCCCATTCGCATAGGCACAGCCATGTACGACCGCGGGCGGTGTCTCCCCTGGGCCATGGCGACCCCATGCATCGTATGCGAAGAATTCTGCCCGACCTCACCGAAGGCTATCTGGGCCGAAGAGACCGAGGTACCTAAGCGCGACGACAAGTACAAGGAATCAGGGGAACACGCCGACATGCTCAAGGTGAAGGTCCAGCAGCCCCATGTGGATCCGTCGTTGTGCGTGGGTTGCGGGGCCTGTGAGAAGGTCTGTCCCATCGTCGACAGACCCGCTGTGTACGTTACGAACGCGGGGGAAAGCCGCTCCCGCACAAACGTGATCCTCCTCGAGAATACGAGTTACACACAGAGCTGAGCCAGCGGCAGGGAGCGCCCGTGGTCTCCAGGAACCGACCCGACGGCCGTCGCACACAGGCCTCGCGCCTCTCCGTGCTGACCTCTCAGCTCACCGTGGGCCCGCCCTATCCCGCAACATCTGCGCGCCCACCGTCAGGGGCGTGGCCGCTTGGAAATCCCCGGGACCGCGGCTTGGCTCTTGCGCCAAGCTCGCGCACCAATCAATCATTGGGGCAATGTCGGAGAGCGTGTCAAAGGCTCGCACTGCTGCTGCGCAGGTTGCTCAGTGGCTCGTAGGAAAGGGCAAGCCCGACGACGCGGTCGCCCTCCTGAGCGTCTGGGCGGCTGCTGGCCCGAATGACAGCGAGGGACAGCAGCTCTTGGCCGAAGCCCTGCGGATCGATCCGAGCGCGGCGGTCGCGCAGGCGGCATTCGAACGCATGGAAGGAGTCGAAGGCGATCATGCGGTGCTCGACGAGGCGGTGGCTCGCTTCGGTCCCGCGGACCTCAACCGCCTCGAAGCGGAGATGCGCCGCCCGAGCTTTCGGCGCGCGCAGATGGGGTTCAACAACAACATCCGTTTCGCGGACCGCACCTTTCACGTCCAAACAGAGGACTCTGGGCTCGATCAACCTCACATCGTCACGCACCTGTTCGCTGACGGCGGCCGCGTCATCAAGAGCCACAAGCGCTTCTACGAGGAGCATGTGAGCCGGGATGACGTCGCAGAGTACGTCAAAGCTCTCATGAAGAGCCAGCACCTCGAGATGGTGTTGATGCTCCGCGAGGGGCGCTTCGACGCGATCCTCGCCGGCAAGCAGGTGGGCGGCCTCGAAGTGCTGCAGCATCCGCCCGCGGTGGACATGCAGAAGCTGGCACGCCAGAAACAACAGCGGGCAGAGGCGCGCCAGCCCACGGAAGAGACGGCCCCCCCGCCCTCGGTCCGCCCCTCCTCTGCCGAGGAGCATTTCTTCAGCCTCATCGTGCTCCGCAGCCTGGCAGGTGGCCCCGAGCGCTATGATCCCAGCGGTGGAGAAGCGATCATCGGAACAGCCGGCTCCATTACGCTGCCGGGGGAATCCTTCTGTCATCCGCAGGAGGCAAAGCTCGCCTTCAAGAACGGCCGCCTGTGGCTCGAAGACCTCGATCGCGGCAACGGCGTATTCCTCCGTATTCGTACTGCGGTGGAGCTCGCTTTCGGCGACGAGTTCGTTGTGGGCGATCAGCTGCTCCGAGTCGATGGAAACCCCGTGCCTGACGATGGCCCAGATCCGGATCCTACCTACTTCTACTCGTCCCCGAAGTGGCCCTCGGCCTTCCGCGTCGTCCAGATTCTGGAAAGGGGAGCGCCCGGGGCGTGCGTCGTTGCGCGTGGCAACACCCTGCAGATCGGGTCTGCGATTGGCGATCTGCTTTTCCCGGATGACCCTCTCGTGCACGAACAACACTGCCTCATCGAGGAGCAGGCCGGCACGGTGGTGCTGACGGACATTGGTTCCCGCACTGGGGTTTTCGTGCGCATCCGCGGTGAGCAAGAGTTGGCACGGGGCGACGAGCTGCTTGTCGGTCGCACGCGCCTTGTCGTGGAGATCCCGGACGCGAGCTAGCGACCAGCTCGCTCCTCGTCGCCAAGGGACGGACGCAACGCGATCTCGAGGAATCGCTCCGCTGATTCGCGCGGTTTTCTCAGGACACGCCGTTGGCGTTGGCGACGGTTCCATCGCGCCACGACAAGGAGGTACTCGCGCAGCTCGAGTTCGACACGAGCGGCTACCGCTCGCCAGGGCTTCTCGTCCGTCGGCCAGGGAACGGCGCAAGGTGCATCCGGCAAGCGCGTAAGAGACGAACCCGTCAACGTGAAGGGGTAGGCGGCACACGCCGCGGGCCTGTGAGCATGAGCCGAACAGCGTCCCCCGTCCGTGAGGAGCACGCAACCCGCGCCCGAGTGGCGAAGGACCAACAGCCGCCGACCGCGAGATGTCTCGACGAAGCTCTCGGGTTCACCGCTCATGTCGATCTCCTCCGGCAAGAGCCACTCGACGAGCCCATTCAAGCCCGAGCTGGATGGCGCTCCTTCCTGTGAGTTCTGCAATCGCCTCAAGTCGTGGTGAGTCAGTGGCACGCGCACGCCGCGGCAACAGGCCGGGCAGTGTCCGCAGGTGTAGGAGGAATCGGGGCGATCACTGCTCACGGACACAGCAATACAGCACACGCCGCACCAAATCCCGATCGTTTGTCGGTGCTGCCTGTCCTCGCCTGTGGCACCTCCGCCGCTCGCCTCGCGCACACGGCAGCCGTTGGAGCTCACCGCTCATTAACTATTGCTGCGCGGCGTCGTTCCCCCAGGGTCGGGGTCGGGCCCTCCTAGTCTGTCCCCCACGGAGAGAGTCCCTGTCATGCAGAGAACGGCCATGCGAAGTATCATGCTCCTCGTCCTCTCACTCGGATTCCTGTCCTGGAGCTGTGGGAAGAATCCGACCGTCTACTGGAGCGCCGAAGGTACGAATGGCGGGTCAGCCGGGGAGAGTCCCATCGTCGAGGTGCCACGAAGCGGGTCGGGGAGCGGGATCGACTTCGGCGACGGAGGCAGGGTCGGGACGGGTGCAGGAGGGGCCGAGGGCACCGTCGTACAGGGATGCGGTGATGGCGTTCTCGACGACGGAGAGGACTGTGACGATGGCAACACGAGTCCAGGCGATGGTTGCAGCGCGAGCTGCACCGTTGAAGCGGGGTTCTCGTGCGTCGTGGCGGGCAGCCCGTGCGAGGAGTGCGGCAATGGCGTCGCAGAGAGCACCGAGGAGTGCGACGACAGCAACACGGAGGATGGAGACGGGTGCTCGAGCAGCTGTACGCTTGAAGAGGGCTTCGCCTGCGACCTGCCTGGGGAAGCTTGTACCTACTGTGGTGACTCGGTCATCGAGGGCTCCGAGGTCTGCGACGATGGCAACACGGAGGATGGAGACGGGTGTGCGGCGGACTGCTCTACGGTGGAAGCTGGGCATTCCTGCCCGGAGGAGGGCCTTCCTTGCGAAGCCTGCGGCGACGGCGTTCGTGATCCCCACGAGGCGTGCGATGACGGGAATCGCATTTCCTTGGACGGGTGCCGCTTCAACTGCGCCGCCGTGGAAACGGGCTACACCTGTCCAGACGAGGGAGGCGAATGCCAGTCGTGCGGCAATGGCCGGCGAGAAGAGAGCGAGATCTGCGACGACGGCAATACGGCAGACGGCGACGGCTGCAGCGCCGACTGTAAGGAAGTAGCCCCGGGATACTTGTGCGTCGTCCCCGGCCACCCCTGTTACGAGTGCGGCAACGGCATTCAAGAGGGCGCCTTCGACGGTATTCACGAGGAGTGCGACGACGGCAACACGGTCTCTGGCGATGGCTGCAGCTCGCAATGTACCCTTGAAGCCAGCGCACTCTGGCTCTGCCCCGTCCCCGGTGAGCCATGCCTGGCCTGCGGCAACGGAGCGCTCGAAGGGGGAGCCGTGCTCGCGGAACAATGCGACGATGCGAACGATATCGACGGAGACGGCTGCGACTCTACTTGTCAGGTGGAGCTGGGCGCCACCTGTCCAGCACTGGGAGAACCTTGCGTCTTCTGTGGTGACGGGAACCTGGACATCGAGGCGGGAGAACTCTGCGACGACGGGAATCGCTGGGACCTCGATGGTTGCAGCGCCAGCTGCCAGACAGAGTACGGCTGGACGTGCCCCGAGGACGGCAGCGGCTGTTATCGCTGTGGCAACGGGATCTTCGAATCGAGCAGCGAGGGCTGTGATGACGCCAATACGCAGCCCGGGGACGGTTGCTCGGCCACCTGCCAGGTGGAAGATGGCTGGGAATGCGAACCACTTCCTGGCACGCTGCGCACTACCTGCGGCCGCTGCGGCAATGGACGCAAGAGGCTCACCGAGGAGTGCGACGACGGCAACCTATTGAGCGGAGATGGGTGTAGCGGGACATGCCGTCTCGAAGGGACCTACTCCTGTCCGGACCCAGGAGGTGTTACTTGCAACGACTGTGGCAACGGGCTGCTCGAGGGGCTCGAGTCCTGTGACGACGGGAACACCGCGGACGGAGACGGGTGCAGCGCTGACTGCTACTCCGTCGAAGCCTACTGGAGCTGCGGCGCACCAGGCGCGCCTTGCGAACGCTGCGGGGATGGCATCGTAGACAGCCTGGAGGCGTGCGACGACGGCGCTCAGTGTGAAGACGGCAGCGACTGCAGCAGCGACGCCGAATGCCTCGGTGTCGGTGACGCGACCTGTGCGCCGCGCGACGGCGACGGCTGCCGCGCCGACTGCAAGATGATGGAGCCGGGGTGGCTCTGCGAAGCCGGCCAGGACTGCTCGCAGTGCGGCAATGGCATCGTCGACCAGGGAGAGGCCTGCGACGACGCGAACCGCATCGACGGCGACGGGTGCACCCATTGCGTGGTCGACGCTGGCTGGAACTGCTTCGTCTCGACCGGCACGACCCGATCCACCTGTGATCGCTGCGGAAACCGGGTCGTGCGTGGGACGGAGACCTGCGACGACGGCAACACTGTGTCCAGTGATGGCTGTGCCGCTTGTCTGGCGGCGAGCGGGTGGAACTGCCCCGAAGCAGGCGGACCATGTCGCCTGTGCGGCAATGGGCTTCGGGAGCCCGGTGAAGCCTGCGACGAGGGTGCGCTGGCCGACGGAATCGGGTGCGCGGACGACTGCGCGACGGTGCAGAGCTGGTGGTCCTGTCCAGTCGCGGGCGAGCCCTGCGAACTGTGCGGAGACGGCGTTGTCGACGACCACGAGGTATGCGACGACGACAACAATCAAGACGGCGACGGATGCCGCTCGGATTGTAAGCAGATTGAAGCGGGTTGGATATGCCCATTGGGGCAGGAGTGCTCCCAGTGCGGGAACGGCGTGCTCGATGCAGGTGAGGCCTGCGACGATGGCAATTTCCGGGACGCTGACGGCTGCACCTCCTGTGTCATCGATCCGGGCTGGAGCTGCGCGACTCCCGCTGGCGGCCGTTCCAACTGCGACACTTGTGGCAATCGCGTCGTCGGCGGCACGGAGGAATGCGACGATGGGAATGGAACGGACGGCGATGGATGCACTGCTTGCGCCATCGATCCGAACTGGAGCTGTGCTCCCCAGGGAGGGCCTTGCTATCATTGCGGCGACGGCCTCATCGAGCCCGGTGAAGCGTGCGACGAGGGAAGCTTCGCGGATGGCACGGGGTGCGTCAACGGCTGCTCGGCGGTCGACACCGTCAATGGCTGGACTTGTCCCGTCCCCGGGCAGGCCTGTGAACAGTGTGGCGACGGAACCGTAGACACCCACGAGACATGCGACGACGGCAACAACCTCAGCGGAGACGGCTGCAGCGCCAATTGTAGGCGCATCGAGGATGGCTGGTTATGCCCCGAGGGCACCGCGTGCATGCAGTGCGGCGATGGCGTGCTCGAGGTCGCAGCAGGCGAGGAATGCGACGACGGCAATAACATCGACGGAGACGGCTGCAGCTCCTGCGTGGTGGACAGCGGCTGGACGTGCGCGCCTGTCATCGGACCAGACACCTCGACGTGCGATCGCTGCGGAAACAGGATCGTGGGCGCGCTGGAGAGCTGCGATGACGGCAACACCGTCGACGGGGATGGCTGCACGAGCTGCGTCAAGGACTCGGGGTGGGATTGCAAGGCGGGCGGCGGCCCCTGCTATCACTGCGGCGATGGCGTCATCGAGCCCGGGGAGGCGTGCGACGAAGGAGCATCTCGTGACGATATCGGCTGCATCGCGACCTGTGCGACCGTGGACGCGACGAACGGCTGGAGCTGCCCTCGCGCCAACGAGCCCTGCGAGCTCTGCGGCGACGGCCAGGTCGACCCCTTCGAGACCTGCGACGATGGAAATCGCTCAAGCGGGGACGGATGCAGCTCGAACTGCAAGCAAGTGGAGCCCGGGTGGATCTGCACTAGCGTCGGGACGGCCAGCAGCTGCACGCGCTGCGGCAACGGCATGCTCGATGACGGAGAAGCCTGCGACGACGGCAACTCCTCCGACGGCGATGGATGCGGCGCAACCTGTGAGCAGGAACCTGGGTTCTACAACTGCGCCACGCCGGGACTACCGTGCGAGCGCTGCGGCAATGCCGTCGTGGAGGCCCACGAAACGTGCGATGATGGAAAGCGCTGTGAAGACGGCGCGTCCTGCAGCTCGAATGCCGAATGCGCGGGAATTGGGAGCGAGCTCTGCGAACCGCGCGACCTCGACGGCTGCGACACGTCTTGCACCCTGGAGCTCGGCTGGAGCTGTCCGATTGCCGGTTTGCCTTGCAACCTCTGCGGCAATGGCAGCATCGAGGGTATCGAGCAGTGCGATGATGGCAACGCGACGGCTGGAGACGGCTGCGGTACCAAGTGCCGCCTCGAGCCAGGCTGGACCTGCGAAGGGACCGTCTGCAGTGCGATTCGCTGTGGGGACGGCTACGTAGCCGGCAGCGAAGAATGTGACGACGGCAACTCGTCGGGCGCCGATGGCTGCAGCGTTCGCTGCAAGATAGAATCCGGCTTCGTTTGCCCGAGCGGTGGCGGCACCTGCCAGCCCAGCGTCTGCGGTGACAGCATCCAAAGCGACGACGAGCAGTGCGACGACGGTAACCTCATAGCGGGGGATGGCTGTGATGAGCTCTGTTACCTGGAAACGACCTGTGGTGATGGCACTGTTGGAAGAAATGGCACGAGCGGCACCGTGGAGCAGTGTGACGACGGTCTCCACTGCCCCAACGGGGACTCATGCATCGACGCTGCGGACTGTGTAGGCACGGGCGGCGACGAACTCTGCTTGCCGCGATCGGGCGATGGCTGCAGCTCGACCTGCAATTGGGAGAGCGGTTGGGCATGCGCTGGCGACGCCCCCGACTACACCTGCAGCCAGCCAGGCCAAATCTGCGGAGACGGCGTTCGAACGAACACCGAGGCTTGTGACGACGGCAGCTACTGCACGGCCGCAGCGACGACACGCTGTAGCGTGGAGGCGGACTGCCCCAGTGGAGATACATGCAGGAGCATAGGCATCGCTGGCGACGGCTGCAGCGCCACCTGTACCGTCGAATCGTTCTATGAGTGTTCGGGCGAGCCCGGCGCGCAGAGCCAGTGTGCCCCGCTGTTCCAATGGGTGATGGTCCGTCCCTTCAGCGTGTCGAGCATCGACCCAGTCGGGATCCACTACGATCCGGCGATGCGCTCCTTCGTGGGATACAAGAGCCAGACGTCCCAGAACATCCTGGAGCTCTGCCTCGATGGAACACTGCTGAACCATCCCGTGAACCAGGACGGCGAGATCTGCCTGCCGAACAGCGCGTGCCTGGGGTACAGCGCTGCCAGCTGGCCGCTCGACGGCATTCGTCAGTACCCCACCACCTATGGCTCCCTGACCGGTGCCACCTACGATCCCGTCAGCGAAACATGGTACTTCCTCGACGCCAGCAACCTCATTCGGGTGGGCAGCCTTCCCATGGTCGGCGAGCTGCAGAACGTCCTTGCCACGGCAGCAGTCGCAGGGAACATTGCAAGCGCTCAAGGCATCGCCATCGGTGACGACGGCAGGCTCTATGTGGCCGTCAACCAGACGGGCGGCGGCTTCGTCGGCATTCGCGCGTTCGATCGAGTCACTCCAGACTCCGGCATCGGCTTCAATCTGGCGACCATCACCGGCACCTGGACGATGGCGGGCAGCGAGAAGCTGAACGGCGTCGTGCGGCTTGCCGGATTCAACGCGGTCGCCATCATCAACGACGTGGCATCCGGCTCCCTGAGCGATGGGCGCAGCGACCTCCGCGCCTACGACATCACTTCCAGCGATACCGCCTTCGGTGAGTCGGGTATACCGGGCACGCTGTTCGTCTCGACGGACATCTACGGCGTGTCGCTCGTGGACACAGCGACGGGGCCCACCCTGGCCTCCGCCTATGGCATTCCCAATCTGCCCTTGGACAACGTCGGGGACGGCATGGAGGCCACGACCGACGGCTCGGGCTTCATCGTGTGCGTCGAAACGAACAGCGAAGCCTGCTATCTCTTCGCGCAGGTGTGTGACGACGACTCCGACTGCATCTCGGGAGCGACCTGTCAAACCGACGCGCTAGTCCCCTACTGTGCGGCTCCCGGCAAGGCGCGCGACGATTTCTCCAGCACCAGCCTGGGTCTCCCCGTCGCGATCGACGTTCTGGACAACGACACGAGGAGCCAGGCAACCTGCCGTGACGCGACGTTCGACGTCACCGGCGTCAGTGATACCGTCTATGGCGGCACGGCGACCATTTCGAGCGATAGCTTGGCGTGCGATGGGCCCGTGCCCTGCGTGGTGTACGAGCCGCCAGCTGACGGCACGTGTAACATCCTCGATACGTTCACGTACACCGTCGCCCTAGGCGGCGACGAAACTGATACGGCGCTCGTGAGCGTGACGGTGAGCTGCGCGTGCGGCAACGGCGAGATCGACGAAGGAGAAGAGTGCGACCCGGCCGACCCCGACGGCGTCAGCAATTGCAGCAGCACCTGCTCGATCCTGGCGATTTGCGGCAATGGTCTCATCGAAGGGGACGAAGCGTGCGATGACGCTGGCACTGTGTCTGGAGATGGCTGTTCCTGGGATTGCCAAGTGGAGGGCTGCGGCAACGGAACCCTGGACGCTGGAGAGCAGTGTGATGACGGAAACGTGGTCCCTGGAGACGGCTGTCGCGCCGACTGCCAGTCAGAGGAATGCGGAGACGGCACGCTGGATGCCAACGAGGATTGCGACGACGGAAACACCGCGGCCGGAGACGGCTGCTCGGCGACGTGCAGGGCAGAGCCCGTCTGCGGCGACACCGTCCAGGAGGGGACCGAACAGTGCGATGACGGAAACTGGATCGATGGAGACGGCTGCAACGGCTGCATGCTCCCCTACTGCGGCAACGGCATCCCCGAGGGCACGGAAGAGTGCGACGATGGAAACGTCAGCTCTGGAGACGGCTGCTCATGGAACTGCCAGACTGAAGCTTGCGGCAACGGACGGCTCGAGATCGGCGAGGAATGCGACGACGGAAACACTCTGGACGGCGATGGCTGCTACGCCAACTGCACCCTCGCGGGCTGCGGCAACGGCGTCCTCGAGGCTGGCGAGGAATGCGACGACGGCAACTCGGTCGACACGGACGGCTGCAGCAACAGCTGCTTGGCCGCGTCCAACTGCGGCAATGGAACGCTCGAGAGTGGTGAACAGTGCGACGACGGCAATGCCATCAATGGGGATGGCTGCAACGATTGCATCCTCCCGTACTGCGGGAATGGCGTCACCGACCCCACGGAAGGCTGCGATGACGGCAATGCCGTCTCTGGCGACGGCTGCTCGTGGAACTGCCAGCTCGAGGGCTGCGGCAACGGCCGAATCGACGGGACCGAGGGGTGTGATGACGGCAACACGAGCCCAGGCGACGGCTGCAGCAGCAGCTGTCAGCTGGAAGTTTGCGGCAACGGCACCCTGGATCCAGAGGAAGAGTGCGATGACGGCAACCTACTCGATGGGGACGGCTGCGACCGGTTCTGCCTGACGACAGCCGCCTGCGGCAATGGCACGGTCGAGGGCGCGGAGGAATGCGACGACGGCAACCTCACGAACAGCGATGCCTGTAAGAACGACTGCACGCGGCCCTACTGCGGCGATGGTGTGGTCAGCGGTGGCGAGCAGTGTGACGACGACAACAACACGTCCGGCGATGGCTGCACCTGGAACTGCTTGGTCGAACAATGTGGGAATGGTGTCCTCGAGGTGGGCGAGGCCTGCGACGATGGGAACACTGCGGACAGTGACGGCTGCAGCGCCGCGTGCACGCTGGAGGGGTGTGGCAACGGCATCGTGAATGTCGGCGAGGCCTGCGATCCTGCGGCGCCTGGCGCCCCCAGCGGCTGTCGAGACGACTGTTCCCTCGCGACTTGCGGCGATGGCATCCTGGACCCGAACGAGGGCTGCGACGACGGCAACCTTGTGAGCGGTGATGGCTGCAGCGCCTCCTGTACGACAGAGGGGCTATGCGGCGACGGAAACGTGGACCCGGGGGAATCCTGCGACGACGGCAACCTTGTGAGCGGTGATGGCTGCAGCCACACTTGCGCCACCGAGGGCTGCCCGAATGGCTTCGTTGAGCTGGGAGAACAATGTGACGACGGAAACCAGGTAGACACCGATGGCTGTCGAAACAACTGCACCATCCCGCGCTGCGGGGACCAAATCACCGACTCTACGCGCGGCGAGCAGTGCGACGACGGCAACCGAATCAGCGGCGATGGCTGCAGCAGCTTCTGTCTCGCGGAGGCTGTCTGCGGGAACGGAAAAGTGGATGCCGGTGAGCAATGTGACGACGGAAACACCTCCTCCGGCGACGGCTGCAGCGCCACCTGCCTCTTCGAAGGGTGCGGCAATGGAACGGTGGAAGCCGGTGAGGCATGCGATCCAGCCGCCACCAGTGCGCCGGCCGGTTGCCGCAGCGATTGCACCCTCGCCGCCTGCGGGGACGGGGTCTTCGATACGGGCGAGGAATGCGACGACGGGAACGCTACGTCCGGCGACGGCTGTAGCGCGACGTGCGAGCTCGAGACGATCTGCGGCAATGGCAAGAAGGAGTCGACCGAGCAGTGCGACGACGGCAACACAGCGTCGGGTGACGGCTGCAGCAGCCTCTGCCGCTGGGAATACTGCGGGAATGGCGCGGTCGACGTGGACGGCAGCGGTACACCGACCGAACAGTGCGATGACGGCAACAACGCCTCGGGCGATGGTTGCTCATCGATCTGCACCGTGGAACCCGTTTGCGGGGACGGCACGCGCGAATCGCCAGAACAGTGCGACGACGGCAACCGAACCAGTGGAGACGGCTGCAGCAAAGACTGCCGCACTGAGGCATACTGTGGCGACGGCAAGGTGGACCCCGGCGAGGAGTGCGACCCCGGCGCACCGAGCAGCGCGGGCACATGCACGTCCAACTGCACCATCCGAACGGTGACTTGAAGTCCAACCCCCTGCCGGGCGCTCGCGTGCGGCCGCGGGGCACACCGACGCGAACGACAGGAGAACCCTCGCTGGCAACCACCTCGCGGTACGTCTCCCTCCCAATCGAGATCAGGAGACGCAACTCGGCTTCGTGACGTCCGTTGTACCTCGATAGTCCCTAACCTCGCGTAGCGGGAACCAACGAGGCCGTCTGCGACCAGGTGTCAGCCATCAGCTCTGAGTCCGGTGCCCGGATTGCTGACGGCTGATTGCGAACAGCCATGAGATCGCTGGATCCTGCTCACCTGCCGAAGAATGAACCACCAAGGGACTGCCCCCCTCATCCGTCTGGCACCTCGCTTTCGAAGGAGTTCTTGATGTTCCATCTCCGTCCCTCGTCCCACGCTCCCATCCTCAACGCCATCCTTGCACTGGCAGTGGCTGCTGGCTGCTCGAGCGACGGGGGCTCCTCGAAGGGAAGTGGAGCCGCGACGGGAGGAGACGGGGCACAGGGCGGAGCACCGAATGGTGATGCAGGAGCCGCGACGGGGGGCAGCGCGAGAGGCGGCTCTGGCGGTGCCGCTCGTGGTGGCGAACCGGGTAGCGGCGGGACGCAAGGAAGCGCAGGA
This sequence comes from Pseudomonadota bacterium, assembly GCA_023398955.1. Classification (GTDB taxonomy): domain Bacteria; phylum Myxococcota_A; class Polyangia; order Polyangiales; family Polyangiaceae; genus JAEWRL01. The sequence continues at coordinate 50,363 of JAEWRL010000026.1, read as the reverse complement.
GGCAGCGGCGAGGCTGAGGGGGGCGGAGCAGGGGTCGGCGTCGGCGTCGGCGGTAGCAGCAGCCAAGCGGGAGCCCCGGGAACCCAAGCAGGTGCGGCTGGCAGCACCTTGAGTGCAGGGGGTGCGCCGGCCCTCGGCGGCGGGCTCAACTACGCAGGCGTCGCGAACGCACCGGTCGTCATCGATGGCCAGGTTTACTGCGGCACCGCTGTGTGTCTCTGCAACGACGGCCTCGATAACGACGGGGATGGCGTCGCGGACGGCTTCGATCCCGAGTGCACGGGCGCCTACGACAACGACGAAGGCTCGTACGCGACGGGCATTCCCGGCGACAACAGCGACGAGAAGTGGCAGGACTGCTTCTTCGATGGCAACTCTGGCGCGGGTGACGACGGTTGCCGCTACAGTACGGATTGCATGACGGGTGATCTGCCGATGTCCGACAGTGCGTGCACCCTCGCGGAATCGTGTATCAGCTTCTGCTCGGCGCGCACCCCGCCGGGGTGTGACTGCTTCGGCTGCTGTGAGATCACCGACGCGGAAGGGCAAGCCCGTACGGTCCGGATCGGAGGCACCTGCGACTACGAAAACCTCGACGCGTGCGCCACGTGCGTGCAGACGACGGAGTGTGTCAACGAGTGCGGCGAGTGCGAACTCTGCGCCGGCAAGACCGTGGAAGCTCTTCCAGCGAGCTGCTTCGAAACGGGATCTGGAGGAGCGAGCGGCGCGGGCGGCACCGCGGGCACGGCCGGGGGTACCGCGGGCACCTCATCTGGCGGCAGCAGCGCGGGCGGCAGCAGCGCGGGCGGCAGCAGCGCGGGCGGCGCTTCTTCCGGCGGAAGCGGTGCGACGCCGCCACCGAATGTCTGCGACGGTGACATGGTTTCCTGTAGCGTCGACTGGCCCTGTTACAGCGGTGGATTCTGCCTGCAGGGCTGCTGCTATCAGGTCTACTGATCAGTCTGTTAGTGCACCCCCCCGCAAGTTGGTACCCGCTCAGGTCGAGCCCAAGCCCGGCTCTTTGGTTCCGGCTCCGCCGCCTTGGGAATCAGGAAGGTGTCGGCGCAATCGAATCAGCGCCGTGCGCCTGCGGCCGCCGGGGCCGCCAAGCGTCGAGCAGCATCAAGACGACTCCGACACAAATCCAGATGTCGGCAACGTTGAACGTTGGCCATTGGTCGGAGACCGTCCAGCCTGAGTAGATGCTGTTGATGAAGCCATTCAGTGACTCGACCCAGCCGCTGCGATACTCGATGAAATCGACCACATGGCCCCGGAGTAGCCGATCAATGAGGTTCCCGAGGGCACCCGCCATGACCAGCGGCAGCCCCCAGCGCAGGGCGTGCTGCTCGGGTGCGAGGCGACTGTAGAGCCGCACGATGAAGTAGACCGCGACGATACTGACGACGACGAAGAACAGGTTCCTCGGCAGCGCGTCGGCGCCTGCGAACATGCTGAACGCACCACCCGGATTGTAGGCCACGCGGAAGCTCAAGACCCCCTCAGTCACTACCATGGTAGAACCATCGGCGAGGGCCGCGACCGCCCATATCTTCGTGCCGAGATCGAGTGCCAACCCGAGGCCAGCGAGCGCGAGGAGGAATAGCAGCGAGCGCTTCGTCATGGGACGGGCTGGAGGCGCCTCGCCCGTGGGCGTGACATCGGCGTTGGCGCCTGGGTTTGACTGGCTTTCGCCATGCTGCTCAATGTCGTTCACCCGTGGGATGTAGCACGTAGGCCAGGCTGGGCTACTCTCGCGGAGGGGCCCGCAAACCTCACCAGGCGGCGTCGATGTCCCGGGTATCTACCGCTCCGACCCCAAGCTCCGTCACTGAGGGATGCAGCTGCAGGAGTGGCGCGCGGCCGGGAATGGCAGAACCGCTGCGCTTCGAGGACGGTGGCTCACGCCGAGGACGCCAGGACCCGGGGTGACGGACGCGATCGGGGGCGCGAGGGCGCGTCGTCTGGCACTCTCCCTCCTCCGTGAAGTCGTCATCCGAGAGCTGTAAGATGGCCGAATCGGCGGAGAGCTCATCCGCGCTGACTCGCGACGGCACTCGCGGAGGGGCGAGAGCCGCGCGAGCAGCAGGCGTCAGACGCGCCTCGCTCTTCCCCGCGTCGATGCGCGGCAGATTCAGCTGATCGCCGGCACTCGCTGCTCCCTCCAGCCAAGGAGTTCGAAGGTCGTCAGGTGCGGCCCAGGGTCCCCGCAGTACGCCGTCCACACGACGGGCGTTTACCCTCACCTCGCCTGCCACGGCAATGCCCGTCTCGTCGCAGGTCCCACGAACCGTCGCATACCGGCAGCGGTAGCTTCCTCCAACGACTGCGCCGCGCAGATCGAGGTTGGCGAAGGTCATCCCGCTGAGGTCCAGGGCAACATCGTAGAACCCGCGGCAACCCAGGACTTCCAGGAGCTCCCGGGCTTCTCCCTCCAGGAGAGGAATGCGGTGCCTCAGCTTCGTCCAGACCAGCCGTTGGCGCGCCACGATGTCGCGATCCTCCTCGAGCAGCACACCAAGCCTGAAGACGTAGGTGCGGTCCCTCTCGGGGAGGTCGTCGAGCCGCACCTCGGCGAGCGCTCGAAACGAGAGATCGCGAGTCAGCTCGACGAACCTTGAGATCGCTTCGGCTTCGACAGGATCGGGTACGAAGGGGAGCTCGGACATGGCCGGAAGAACGCAACGAGGGCATTTCCCATTACGGCACATGCCGCGTCGGCTTTCGCACTAAGGGGCTGGCGTCAACAACTCGCGAACTGCGACGCCAGCGCAACACAGGCCGAACGCCCCGGTAACGAAGGCAGCGGTGCCATGGACCACGCGACGTCTTTCGCCGTGGAGAACACCGCTTTGCCCCGAAAGACCCACACCGGGCTCGAGCGCGTCGTGCTCAATGGCCCTCCCCCTCGCCGACTCAGTGGAGTACACGGACTCTATTCCGAAGGGGCCGCTCCTGGGGAACCCGTACTTCTGGCGCAGTATTTTGCGGATAGTGCGTGCCATCGGATCCCGCTTGGTGAATGCCAGATCCGCCGTGGCAATCGCAGTCGGATCCATTCGGCCACCTGCTCCAGCCGAGCTGACGACGGGAACGCCCCGCCTCCGACACTCTGCGAGCAAGTGGCACTTGGCCGTGATGTTGTCTATGGCATCCACGACGACGCTCGGTTCCTGGGCGAAGAGCTCGTCCGCTGTCTCATGCGAATAGCACGCCTCGATAGCGCGAACGGTTGCCTCCGGATTGATAGCCAGCAGGCGCTCCGCGAGGGTCGCCGCTTTGGGCTTTCCGATTGTCGAGGCCAGTGCCTGGAGCTGCCGATTCGTATTCGTCGCACACACCTTGTCGAAATCCACCAAAGTGAGGTGGCCGACGCCGCACCTCGCGAGAGCCTCGGCCGCGAAGGAGCCCACGCCACCGACCCCAATGACCATCGCGTGCGAGGCAGCAAGGTGCACCATGCTACGCGTTCCCACGAGCCGTTCCATTCGCTCGAAGCGGCGCAGCTGTGCAGCTCGTGTGTCATCCGGGGCTCCGAGGAGACCAGTCGAAGGGGACGGAGTATCGCTGCTGATTCCGGGCATCGGCCCGGGGTTTCCCACGTGGCAGGCAATATTCAAGCAGCCACCCCATGCGGTTCCCCCTGAGGGGCGTCCGCCGCCCCCGCTGGTACGGAGCCCGATCCATCGTGCCACCAGGCCGGTGACGAGAACCGCGAGGCCAAGCCGCGGTCCCGCTTGGCTACTCGACGAGTTGGCGCAACGGTACGGGACGTGATCGTTTACCTGGTGGACGGGACCTATGAGCTCTTTCGGGCCTACTACGGCGCGCCGTCGCGCATCAACGCGGCGGGCCAGGAAGTCGGCGCCTGTCGTACCCTGGGTCGCAGCCTGCTTCGCTTCATGGAGGAACGGCTGGCGACGCACGTGGCGCTCGCCTTCGATCACGTGATCGAGTCATTTCGGAACGACCTCTTCCCCGGCTACAAGGACGGTGAAGGGATCCATCCGTCCCTCCTGGGGCAGTTCGAGCTTGCCGAAAGGCTCTCGGCAGCGCTGGGCATCTGCTATTGGCCGATGATCGAGTTCGAAGCGGACGATGCCCTCGCCACGGCAGCCTTCCAGCTGGAGCCCTTACCTTCAGTCGAACAGATCCGGCTGTGCACACCAGACAAGGACCTGCTCCAGTGCGTATCGGGAACCCGTGTGGTCTGCTGGGATCGCCAACGCGACGCGCTCTTCGACGAAGACGCGGTGTGCCGCAAGTTCGGCGTGATGCCCCACAGCATTCCCGACTACCTCGCCCTGGTGGGGGATAGCGCCGATGGCATCCCGGGGATACCGCGCTGGGGCGCCAAAGCCGCAGCGACAGTGCTGGCAAAGTACCGGACCCTGGAGCACATTCCGCCAGATCCCGCTGATTGGCTCGTCGCGCCACGAGGGAGGGCTACGCTCGGCGAACAGCTCAGCGCCCATCAAGACGCGGTCCACCTCTATCGCCGTTTGGCGACCTTGCGCAGGGACGTCCCCCTGGACGCGCGTCCGGAAGCGATCCTGTGGCGCGGCCCCGACGAGAGAGAGCTGACCTCCCTGGCAATGGTTCTCGAGGACCCCACCTTGCTCGAGCGCGCCAATCGGGTCGCCGAGAAGCTACTCCATGCCGCTGAAGACGACCAGAGGGCCGCGGTCCCCCTGTCACCCCCGGTGAAAACGCGGTAATGGGCGAGCTCCGGCATGAATAATCGCCTTCTCGGATGGCCGGGCCCCGCTCTGACGGGCAAACCCGCACAGCAGAGGACTGCCAGTGACGGGCCCGCGCGGCGTCTTGTTCGGCTGGAGCCCATCGCTTACGCTGTCTTTAGCGGCGTCTGCACACTTTGGGTCGCCCTACAGTTCTACGGCGCGTTGCGGCTGCAGACGCTCTATGCCCTGGCCTGGCACTATCCCGATGCCTACGAGCAGCTCATCGCGGGCAGCATTCAAGGGCCCTGGTCCGCTCCCCTCGACGATGTCTTCATCCATTTCGATTTCGCCAGGTCCACCGCCCAGGGTTACCCGTTCCAGTGGATTGCAGGCAATGGCTACTCCAGCGGTGGCACGAGCCTGCTGTATCCCTTCGTCCTTGCGGTAGGCTACGTTCTGGGGTTTCGCGAGCTCAATCTGATGGCCTGGGCTGCGGTCGTGGCTTGCGTCAGCGTCTTTGCCATCCTACTCGCCGCCCGCAGGCTCTTCGAGAACCTGCCGCGCATCGCCAGCTACCTGGCGCCGGTCGCATTCCTATCGGTTGGAGGCCTCGACTGGACCCTCTTCAGCGGCATGGAAGTAGCTCTGTTCCTGGCGCTATGGGGGGGCGCCTTCGGGTCCTGGCATGGCCTGCAGCGGTTGCTCCTCCGGGCCACGGCTCCCCCGCGTTCCGAGGTCTACCTGCGCGGAGCAGCATTGGGCCTCTGGGGACTGCTGCTCGTCGGGGCACGCCCAGAGGGAGCGGTCATCGTAGCCATCTTCGCCCTCAGCACCGCCTGGCGCGCCTGGCCGAGGCTCCCGACGCTCAGCTTGGGAGCGCTTTTCGCGCTGATGGTCGTACCTGGCGCCGCACTCGTCGTAGGACACGCCCTCGCGAACCACTACCTCACAGGAAACAGCAGCGCTGCCGGCGCACTGGTGAAGCTCGAGCTCAATGACCCAAAGCTCACCATGACCGATGTCTGGGAGGATTGGAAGTTTTACCTGAAGTACCAAGTGCTGAGGGTGACCCACTACCATTTCGGGAAATACAAGGCCCTAGGTTGGCTCGTGTGGGTTATGGCGCTCATCCCTTGGTTCGACCGTCGCACCCGCGGACCGGCAGCCATGCTGTGGACCAGCGCCGCGCTTTGGGTCTTGATCACCGCCACCAACGGCCAGGTTCGGTGGCAGAACGAGCGCTACACCATGCCCGCCGTCGCCTGGTTCATGTTGGCAGCCGGCCTGGGACTGGGGCTTCTGTTGACCGAAAGCCTTCGCATGGACCGCAAGTGGTGGGTGCGGCCCATCCCAGCGGCTTGCGGTGTCATCCTCGCGGGATTGTACCTCGTTAGTCAAACCCCGCGCTTCTGGGGGCAGGTGTGGTTCTTCGGGCGCGCTTCCCGCAACATCTTCGACCAGCACGTGCGTGCAGGCTTGCTCATCGGGCAGCAGCTCGCGCCAACACCACGCCGAGTCCTCGTCGGTGACGCTGGCGCCATTCCCTATGTCTCGGGGCTGCCAGCGCTCGACTTGATCGGACTCGGAGGCTATCGGCAGCTGCCCTTTGCCGAGGCCGCCCGCTGGTCGGTCGCCGCGGGCATCGAGCTCATCGAACGCATGGAGCCCGAGTTGAGGCCCGACATCATGGCCATCTATCCGTCCTGGTGGAGCGAACTGCCCTTGTGGTTCGCGGATCGCACGCTGACGCGCATTCATGCGCGCGGAAACACAATTTGTGGCGCTCCGACGAAGGTCATCTATCAGGCAGATTGGGCGAGCCTCAACGATAGCCATCTTCCCTTCGGCCTCCAAGAGGGTTGGGGCGTGCGTGACACTCTCGACCTCGGGGACGTCATCTCGGAGAAGGACCACGGTCTCCACCTCTCGCAGCGAGGAAAGGGTCATGTCGGGCATAAGCTGTTGACGCACCCCGAGCGTCCACGCGATGACCTCTGGGATGCAGGCCGCATGGTCGACGGCTCTTTCTCCCTCTCCTTCACATTGGGTGAGCTGACTCCGAGGACACCTCTCCGCCTCCTGTTGCGCGTCGCCCCTTCACAGCCCGCGACTCTCCGCTTCCTCGACGCGCAGGGTGGTGTCCATGATGTCCGCGTCACCCCGAAGGACGCCTGGCAACACGTTACCCTCGAGCTATCCGCCGCGCTCGTCGAGAGGACGATGGACCTACGCCTGACGGCGAGCAGCGGCGAGGCGGTCGTCTACCATCTATGGGCGGCGCAACCGAACTGAGCGGCCCTCTCCGGGGGTTCGGTGTACCCCCGGATCCCGTCGCGTGGCTGGCATTGGCCGGGGCCGGCGTGGTGGTCTTCCTCGCGATGCGGCCGCTGCCCTGGGAACGTCTCGTGCGCTCGCGTGCGACGGTGCCGGTCCTTGCCTGCCTCGCCGCTCTGCTCTCACTCGCCTATGTGACGTACTATCTCCGAGGCGGCCCCCGCATCATCGATGCCACGGCGTACTGGCTCGAGGCCCACGCCCTTGCACAGGGCAAGCCGAGTTTCTCCGTGATTGGTCCCACCGCCTCCTTCCGGGGCCGCTTCCTCTTGACCGCACCGGGTTCCGAGCAGCTCGCCGTCGTCTTCCCACCGGGTTACCCCCTTGCGCTGTCCCTCGGTGTCTTGCTCGGGTTCCCGCTGCTCGTGGGCCCCCTGATCGCAGCGATGCTCGCCTTGGTGACCTTCCGGCTGGGGCTCAGGTTGTGGCAGCGCCGCGATGCTGCATGTGTTGCGGCGGCATTCAGTGTGCTCTGCGCCACGCTTCGCTACCACACGTCCGATACGATGTCGCATGGTTGGGCCGCCCTGCTGCTAGCAACGAGCGTCCTGTTTGGCACCAGCTCCCGGCGCTCGGCACCGGCCGTCGTGGGGTTTACGGTGGGCATGCTGGTCGCGACACGCCCGGTGAGCGGCGTGGTGGGGCTAGTCGTGCTCGCGATGGCTCTCTGGAATTGGCGCACGTGGGCGAGCGTCGGCTTGACGGGTCTCGCCCTGCTGCCCGGGCTGGCTCTGCTCGCTTGGCACCAGCAAGCGGCGACGGGGAGCCCCTGGGGCTCGAGTCACCTTCGCTACTACCTGCTCGCCGACGGCCCAGTGGGCTGCTTCCGCTATGGGTTTGGAGCGGGCATCGGCTGCCTCCATGAACACGGTGATTTCGTCCGCCAGTTTCTCCCGGAAGGACACGGCGTCCTGGAAGGGCTGGCGTCCACCGGGCGGCGCCTTCGCCTGCATCTGATGGACGTGGCAAACATCGAGCTCGTCGCGCTGTTGGTGCCATGGGCTGCCTGGCGCGTTCGGCACACGCACGCGGGAAAGCTGGTGATCGTCGCCATCGTTTGCCTCATCGCAGGCTACGTGCCGTTCTACTTCGATGGGAACTACCCGGGGGGCGGTGCACGCCTCTTCGCCGACCTCCTGCCACTCGAACACGCACTCCTGGGTGGACTCGTATTGCAACGTTGGTGGACCAGTGTCGCATTCGCGGGCAGCCTACTCGGATTTGCTCTGCACACGTCCTTCGAACACCGGGCATTGGCCGAGCGCGAAGGCGGCGCACCCATGTTCTATGCCAGTGCCCTGGCGGCCCAGGGCATCGAGTCGGGCGTCGTGTTCGTCAACACCGATCACGCTTTCAACCTGGGACACAATCCAACCGAAAACGCCGGTGCCATCACGGTGGCAAGATACTCCGGCGGAGCCCACGACAGGGTGTTGCTTCAGGAGCTGGACCAGACCCACGGCTACACGTACTTCTTCGATCCCACGCGCGGGACACATACGTTGTCCGTGTACTCGCCCGCTTCCGAGGCGCCCTTCGAGGCGGCGATGGAGTGGCCCCTTCTGGAGGCCCGCGGCGGTTGGGCCAGGCCCGCCCATTCCGCGGAAGCCTGCGTCCAAGGCGGTCGGGGGCTCGCCTTGCACCCGACCGGTGATCAGCCCATGTCGGCAGTCGTGGAGCTGTTCGTCAGCAGGTCCGGTCGATACAGAGTCGAGACGGCGTGGGCCGCGCTCACCGACGCGCCGCTCGTCCTGTCACCCTCTGTCGAGGTGGCTGGCACCCGGTGGGAAACCTCCTTACCCACAGAGTCCTGTGCGTCACTATTGGGCCCGCCGCTATGGTTGGAACGTGGTCGGCACAGGATGACGCTCACAGTGTACGAGCACGGGTGGCTACTGGACAGCTTCCGGACCCTCCCCGCTGGGCCCAGGCACCCAAAAAGGCGTTGACAATTCAGGGCTTGCGACGGACTCTTCCAGCTGTTGTGGAGGTCGGCGAAGGATGACGAAGAGCGAGCTCATCGAAGCCATTGCAGCTCGGGGGGAACTGACGAAGGCTCGCGCGGAGTTGGTAGTCAATTGCGTCTTCGAGACGATGACCGAAGCGCTGCAGCGAGGGGAAGGCATCGAGATTCGGGGTTTCGGTAGTTTCACCGTTCGGCCCTACAAGCCATACGACGGCAGGAACCCGCGCACGGGCCAGCCTGTCCCCGTGCCTGCAAAGCGGCTGCCGTTCTTCAAAGTGGGCAAAGAACTCAAGGAGCTCGTCAACGATAGCCGGCACATCCCGCTGGAACCCAACGATCCGGACGAGGACGACCGAGACTGACGGCGAGAGTGGCACGGGCCTGGGCATCAAAGCGCGCGTGACCCGCAGGGCTTGATCCGCCGTGGCAATCTGCCGCGGATCTGGCTGTCACTCCGCTTCACGACGACCGCATCTATCCAGAGTCTGTGTTCATGGGCGGACGCCTGCACTTCTCCGATGCCGCTACCCTGACGGTGCGTTTGGAGCACCCCGTTTCGAGCATTGGTGCCTCGTTCCTGCTGAAACGGGCTCGCCGTTCCTCAACTGGCACCCTCCGACTGTTCGGTGCGACTGCACTGGCACTCGCCTGGGGGCTCGTCGTGAACGGGACAATCCGGTTCATGCGGGCCGTCGCGGACACAGCTCTCGCAATCGCAAAGCTTGCCAGCCAGGATCTGCTCGGGTGTAACAGTCAGTCGGGCGCGTTTTGTTGCCATCCACGGACTGCGAGCAAGAAGCGCGCCTCGTGCGGCGGGCAGGGGCGAGCTCACCCGCCCTGGTGCACTTCGCGGTCTCCCTCCGAGTTCTCGCTGCGCGCTGCAACGACCTCCTCTTGGGATGTCTGAGGCGCCACGACCTCGAAGAAATGGTGCGTGGGCAGTAGGGTGATGCACATCTCGGGGCCATCGCCCGGCAAGGGCCGGGGCCCCCAGAAGGTGCGGCCCCCAGCGCGCGCGGCGCGCTCGGAGAAAGCCCGCGGCGACTCCTCGAGCCCCAATCCCACGTCGCCTGCATGGGTGGTGCGCCCGTCGCACTCATAGAGGACAAGGGCGACGTCGCCCAAGAGGAATACCACTGGCGTCCGGCGCGAGAAGGGGTGCGCAATGGGGACGCAATGCGCCGCATCCGAGGCTCGGACGCCAAGCGCAACCTCGTACTGGTGTGCAGCCTCGTCCAGATTCGGGACGAACAGGCTGACGAATCGCAAGCGCGGCCTTGGTTCAGGCGAGGAACTCATTGACGACTCTTACCACTAAATGGGCGAGCGCCATGTGAGATCCCTCAAGCGGCATCCGCAAGGGTTTTCAGGGGTTTTGGCGAGCGGTCCCCCTCGCGAGCCGCGCTGAAGATCATCCGCGTGGCCCTCGTCCATTTAGCGCGAGGGAAACACCTGGACGGAGTCCAGCAAGACGGGCCGCGTCGCGGCCGAGCCCCCAAGGGGGGTGGCGGATGCTGGCGTCGAGCAGCCAAGTCCCAACTGGCCGCTCGTGTTGTCGCCCCAACACCGCAGCTCGCCCGTGCTGAGGAACGCACAAGTATGCGCGCTCCCCGTGGCCAGCACCGTCGCGTGAATGGTGTGACCGAGTGCGTCCGTTCCAAAGTCGATGGCTGGTACGAGACTGAACTCCTCGTCGTCACCCACGGTGGTCGTCGTCCCGAGTCCGAGCTGGCCCCATGTGTTGATCCCCCAGCAACGAGTTTCCACATTCTGGAGCTGGACGCACGTATGAGCGCCGCCCATGGCCAGGGCGACTGCGGGCCAGTCGAAGTGGAGTGCGCCCCACACGGAAGCGTCCCAGGTCCGATCATCGGAGACGAAGCCGTGACCCATGCCACCATCGCCGTTGTAGCCGAAACACCGCACGTATCCGTCGTCCCGGAGGGAACAGGTACGGAAGTGGCTGGCTTGGATAGCGTAGGCCTGAGCGGTACCCACGTACTCGATGGGAGGTACGTCGACAGGGAGCTCGTCGTCTCCAACGTTCTCCGTGGTGCCCAACCCGAGCTGACTCAGCTCGTTGTTGCCCCAGCAACGGATGCGATGGCTCGCCAGGATGGCGCAACCGTGCAACCCAGAGGTCGCGATCGCGATCGCCCCTTCTCCGAGCGCCACCGCCGCGACGGCCGCGATCGGTGATTCGTCATCCCCGACGCTCTCGGTGTGACCGAGCCCCAACTGCCCGTACTCGTTCCTGCCCCAGCAACGAACGCTCTCGTCCTCCAGCAACGCGCAGCTCACACTGCCCTTGGCGGCGATGGCAGCAGCTGGCAAGTCGAGGGCCACGGTCGAGAAAGCCGCGCTGGGGGGTTCGTCGTCCCCGATGGGCTCCGTGTGCCCCAACCCGAGTTGACCGTCGTCGTTGCCTCCCCAGCACTGGACCGTACCGCTCGCCATCAGCGCACAGGTATGGTCGTCTCCCGCAGCCAGGGCGATCGCGCCTCCGCCGAGCTGCACCGCACCCAGCTCATAGGGATGCCGGTGGGTGGCGTCCTCTCGATGTCCCAACCCGAGCTGACCAAGACCGTTCCTACCCCAGCAGCGCACGGTCCCGCTCGCCGTGAGGCCGCAGGTGTGCGCCTCGCCGGCAGCGAGGGCAACGATGCTAGACCGCGTACAATCTGCCTCACAGCCGTCCCCGCCGACAGTGTTGCCATCATCACAGTCCTCGCCGACTTGGGTGTACCCATCCCCGCATTCCGGCGGCGCACAGCCAACTGTGGAGCACCCGCCGCAACAGCGCGCCTCATCAACGGTCACCCTATCCGGACCGCATTGCTTCCAGACCTGGCCCTCGCAGAAGGCTTCGCTCGGTTGACGCGACGCGCATTCCGAGACGATTGTCGCACACACGCCGGAGGTCGAATCGCATCGCTCGTCGTCGGCCGCACAGGTCGCTCGCAAAGTCCACGCACCGCTTCTGCATATCAGGGCCTGCACCTGGTCGGCGCCGTTACACGCCAACGCACCAGAGCTGGTGCAGGGCTGCCCGAGGAGCACGGGCGCCGCACCAGCCGAGCTCGTGGGCTCGTTGACGTCCACGCAAGCGGGACCATCCCCCGCGGCGCCTCCAGGGTGGCCGAAGGCTCCGCCAACGCCCGACAGACCACAGACTTCCCAGGCCGACCCAGCAGAGCCTCCCTCGACGCCACCAGCTCCCCCGATCCCTGAGGAGCCGCCCGCAGTGTTCCCGGCGCCGCCCGCGTTAGCGCCTCCCATCGAGCCCGCAGCACCTCCAGAGCTCGCTCCGCCGTGGACACCCCCGCCTCCGTCACCACCACCCGGATTGGTGGCTCCCCCTAGGCCGCGATCTCCTGCGGCGCCACCACCTGCTCCCGTTGCTCCGCCAAGCAACGTGGGAGCCCCGGCGACACCTCCCCCGGCATTGCCTGCACCGTCATCCACACCTGCGCCTCCGCCTCCAGAGCCACCGGCATTCGGTGCCCCTGCGAGGGTAACGTCCTGTCCGCCGCTCGCGACGTCCCCCGCGGCCCCGGCCCGGACTTCCGCTTCTCCCCCTCCCGGGAACGTATTCCCCCCAGGCGATACCATCCCACCGTCGCTGTTCAGCCCAGCGCTACCAGGAGCGCCCGCAGCCCCGGAACTGCCACTCGTGGCGGCCGAACCGCCTCCTCCGCCATCACCGCAGCCCAGTCCCACGCTGGTGCCGAGGACCATTACAACGGCACGACACGCGAGCGCGCTCACCCCAAACCACCGTGACGCTCCCCTTGCCGCTCCCCTTTCCTCCCGCCGTCCCTTCACCAGGCACCGTCCCTCGCTGCGGCCATGCTCAGGTGTATCATAGGAGAACCGCTCGCCCAGGCCGCAATGCGGCGCGCCCCCCTCGGAGTGAGGAGGCCGCGCCGTACTGCCGGCCTCGCGCCGCTCAGAAGTCGGCGAGAACGTCCAGGATCTCAGGAATCGCGCTACCGCCGCCCGGCCTGTCCGCGCAGAAGCCAACGCCTCGGTTCGTCGAACCAGGCTCGATGCTCGCATTGTAGCCAGCTGGCACGATGGAAATGAGCCCCGCCGGAGCACTCGTCGTGCCACCCCACACGTTCCCTAGGCGCGTGCCATGAGTCTCTGCCTCGATGACCCAGCCGGTGATCGGCTCGGAACCCGGGTTAGTGACCACGATATTGGCGCAGAAGCCGCTACCCCAGTCTGTGAAAACGGAGATGACAGCGCTCAGCCCCGCGTCACACGGCTCACACTCGCTGCCGCCACAGTCCACATCGACTTCGTCGCCATTCATGCGGCCGTCACTGCAAGAGGGCGCCTGGCAAAGGCCATCGACGCAGACCTGACTCGCACAGTCGGTCGCATCCCCGCACATCTCGTTCTCGACACAAGGAGCGCAAACCCCGCCGCAATCCACGTCCGTCTCCGTGCCGCTCTGGATACCGTTGAAGCACGTTTCGGGCCGCGGTGGAGCGCCGACTGCGTTGAGACAACCCTCTCCCCAGTGATCGAAGAGCATGTCGAGGTCGAGCAGGTTGACGTAGGAGTCACGCGTGATGTCGGCTCGCATGCGGATCTCATGCGGTGGGGCAGCCTCCTGCATCCAAACGTCCTCTTGCGTCATGATCCGGTAGTCAGCAATGTCTGTGCAACCGCTGTCGTCCACATCCGCGGGCAGCGCATGGTCGACCCCGTAGACGGCCCCAGGAACCCGGACGATCTCCTCGAAGCTGGAATCCGGCGTGGAAGTACCCAGCGCTCGGAAGAGGGACAGATCCGCCAAGGGCATGGACGGGATATAGCCATCAGCCGGAGCCGCCATCGCAGCGAACAGCGGAGTCATTAGGCTGGTGCCAGCGTGATCCTCGGCCGGGTCGGGCGCTGCCAGCGCGAAGGCGAAGCGGGCCGAGGCCGTGGTGGGCTGGGGGACCAGGTTATAAAGGGCAGCGACGCGCCAGCGGAGATTCGAGATCGGCCAGTCCTCGTCACCGAGGGGCCCGAGCCCTTCGACCGCCTCCTCCTCGTCGGGAACCGTGAAGCGAACCGCGCGGCGCAGCACTCTTGCCTGCCAGCTTCCTTCGTCGTAGCCCCAATCGTAACCACCTTCCGCAAAGCTCGGCGCCTCGACTGAGCTCACCGAGTTCGGCCCTGAGCAGAACGTGCGAGGAGCCCCCGGGTTCTCGTCCCCGTCCGACTCGAGGGTGATCGTCTTGTACGCCCCTGCCGTGTTGAGCCTCATGAACTCCAGCGACTCGCAGAGCGAATCCGCGAGGGGCGTTCGTGGCCCGACTACGGCGCGGTGCTCGGTGCGGATTGCCTCTACCTTCTCGGCGATGTTGGCCCAGACCCGCGCAGCATCACGAGCGCTGGCGGGGAGCAGGCAGAAACCCGTGGCCGCCTCCACGACGGCAGGCGCTTCGCAGCCCACGGAGTCCGTCGCCGTCGGCCAGATTCGCTCCGCGCCGACCTGGGTGCCGTCGTCTCTGAAGGTCCAGATCGACACGGCCTGACGGCGCGGATTATCGCCTGTTTCAGTGGCCTCCATATCGTCGTCGATGTTCGACAAAGCGGCGTTGACGGCGTCATCCCACCTGGTGCCGGAGCGCCCAGAGAGCGTCATGCTCCCCGTCTGATCCAACAGGAAGTACGAGTACTCCTCGGCCTGCTGGGCACTCGCCGCGGACACCAATCCGAGCGCGCCCGCTCCGGCGAGCAATCCAACGATGGTCCTATTTGTCATTCTCATTTTCATTCCTTTCCCTCCGTTCATGCACGCGTCTCACCGCACCGGCAGTACCACGAGCATTCCGTTTGGCACCCACGCTGGCGAGCACCGGGGCACCTTCACACCCGCGCTCCCATCTGGGCGCACGAGAAACTATAATACCCATCAATGAACGACTTCACCAGTATTATTATCAAACAGTCCACGCGAGCGCATTACCTTTACCCTCTCGACTCAACCACTCGGAAGGGATGGCAGCCGACATAGCGACAACCGCATCCATTACCACTGGAGCGGCGCGCAACCGCCCAGGAGCGGAACGGCAGGCGCGGCAATCTCACGCTCCTAACGCGACGGAGCGGTGACAAAAGGGGATGCTGGCAATCAGCAATCAGCAATCAGCAATCAGCAATCAGCAATCAGGCGAATGGTGGTTTGGCGGCTGATGGCTGACTCCTGCCCGCCGATAGCATCAAAACACTGAAGAACACCGTGCCAGAAGTGGCAAGAATGGAGCGCTCAGGGGGCTCCCGTCGCCCTGGACGACGGCAGCGGCCAAGCCGACCAGAAGACCTATACCAACCTAAAAGACCCGTATCGGCTCCAGCAGATTCGGCGTCTGACCGGACCCGCCGATGTACGTGGGCGAGCCGGTAGTAACGAATCCGAAACCTATTTGTCCTTTGTCGTTACGGCCCCAGCACTTGACGGCGTGGGTACTGAGTATGGCGCAGGTATGAAGCTCACCCGGGAACACTGCCGTCGCCGTGACACCTTCTCCGAAAGCAATGTCCGGGAGATTGATGGGGATCGTCGAGTCGGTGCCGCCTTGGTGCGCCGTGTGGGGATAGCCGAGCTGCGCCGCAGTGTTGTTTCCCCAGCAGCGCACCCCGCCGTTCGACACGAAGGTCATGCAGGTGTGATTACTCGTCGCCGTCACGCTCCGCACCTCGGCACCGTCCAGAAACACCTCACCATCCAGGGGCGACTCGCTCATCGTGTCACCGATATCCGTCGTGTTTCCGATGCCCAGCTGCCCAACACTGTTGCGCCCCCAGCACTCGAGGTGCCCGTTGGCCAAGAGCGCGCAAGTGTGGTTACCACCAGTCGTGAACGACGAGACAGTCGTAGACGGGTCGGTCGGGATGAGGGAAACCTCGCTCGGCTTCTCGTCATCACCAACCAAAGAGTTCTTGTCAACGATTCCCCCGAGCTGCCCGTAGTAGTTCTCGCCCCAGCAGCGCAGGCGCCCGGTACTGAGAAGGGCACAGGCGTGAGCACCACCCACGCCAATCCCAA
Organism: Pseudomonadota bacterium; assembly: GCA_023398955.1. Taxonomy (GTDB): domain Bacteria; phylum Myxococcota_A; class Polyangia; order Polyangiales; family Polyangiaceae; genus JAEWRL01. The sequence continues at coordinate 34,333 of JAEWRL010000026.1, read as the reverse complement.
TCGCCGTCCCGCCGACATCCACGTCGGGAATGTCTTCGGGAACCGTCGTGGCGCTGAAGTCAGTATCCTCGCCCGCGCCGAGCTGCCCGTAGTGGTTCCCACCCCAGCATTTCACGATGCCGCCTTCGAGCAAGGCGCACGTCGACCCGCCGCCAGTTGCCACGTCGACGACGTCGAGCTCGGCGCCGCCGGCGCGCCCCCCTACCGGAACTGCGCCGAGGGTGTTCGGGGTACTCCCGAAGTAGCTCTCCTTGTTCCCTCGACCGAGTTGACCGTAAGTGTTCTCACCCCAGCAGCGCAACGTGGCATCGCTCAGGAGGGCGCAGGTCGTGTTGCCCGCCGCCACAACCTTGACGGCAATACCGCTGCCCCCGAGATCCACGGGTCCCATCTCGTAGGGCAGGTAGTCCCCACGCGAGTTGGTGTGGCCGAGGCCCAGCTGATTGTACGCGTTGTCACCCCAGCAGCGGACGTGCCCTCCTGTCAGTAGCGCGCAGGTGTGGGAGGTACCGAGCGCCAACTGGACAACGCGGGAGATCCTGCAGGTGCCGGGCTCGCAACCGTCCGCGATGGCGTCGTTGCCATCGTCACACTCTTCGCCGGCACTCACCTTTCCGTCACCACAAACGGCGACCCGGCAGGCGCCATTCTGGCAGATCCCCCCGCAAGTCTCGGTAGTGGTGTCGGTACGGTCTTCGCCGCAGGTGTGACGGATATCGGGCGCTTCGCAGAATGTGGCACCGGGCGCCAGGTTCGCACAACCAGCAACAATGGCCTCGCAGGCGCCCGTCCGTTGATCGCAGTTCTCGGTGGACGAGCAGCTGTCACTGAATTCCCAGACGCCGCCCCTACAGATCAACTGCACTTTCTGATTGGATCCGTTGCAAGCGAGCGCGCCGCTCGTCGTGCAGGGGCAATCCAGGAGCGGGCCAGCCTCGCAACTCGGGTCGACGGCGCCACCGCTCGAGGTTCCGCCGCTCGAGGTTCCACCGCTCGAGGTTCCACCGCTCGAGGTTCCACCACTCGACGTTCCGCCACTCGACGTTCCGCCACTCGACGTCCCGCCGTTCGAAACCCCGCCGTTCGAAACCCCGCCGTCCGATGTCCCGCCGTCCGATGTCCCGCCGTCCGATGTCACGCCGCTTGGCGCTCCGCCGCTCGGTGCTCCTCCAATTAGGGCTCCGCCGCTCGACGCACCGCCCGAGGCTCCACCGTTGGAGTCAACGATCCCCGCTCCGCCTCCCGGCGGGCGATCGAGCCCTCCCTGCAATCCCGACCCCGCCTCTCCAGTACCACCGTCAGCCGGTGCCCCCCCGTTGGCCGTTCCGCCCGAAATGTGTGGGGCGCCGCCCGACGCGGTCCCCGCGCCGCCCGCCAACGAGGCGGCTCTCGCCCCTGCAAGACCAGCCGTGCCCGCCGCCTCAATGCTGGTGAAGTCCTCTCCCCCGCAGGCAATCGCGACGACTGCCAGCACCGCGATCCCAGACCGCCGCCGTACATCTGCCATATCAACGACACTCCCCATGCGCGGCATAGCCACATTGCATGCTCGAAGACCGCTCCCGGCTCCGAGTTATCGGGTACGGTAGCAGGCCTTAACGGAGAGGTAAACCCCCAGCCGCCATCAGCGGACCCGGAGCCTCCCCGCGCGCTCCTCAGCGCTGGTTTTTTTCACACGCCCACCAATGCGGTGGTCCTCATGAAGGCAAGCCGGCGCGCTCGCAATTCACAGCAGCAGGTACTTTCTTGGTACGGCCCCCGTCGGCGGGGTACCCCGTGGAGCGCGCTCCCGCTTCGTTCCTACTGGAACCCAACCCGTGCTCGTGACGGCGAGCTCCCAAGGATTACACGCCGCGCTGCATCATCATCGCGCGGCACGAAACCTACCCCCGCTAGCGGAGCAACTCCGCCGCTATCCAGAGAACGGGGGCCTGACCGTGACCATCCCCCGTGAGTCGCGTCAGGGCCATGTATTCTTGAGCGTTGTTCTTGTACCAGGTACCTACACAGATATCCCTGACGTCGCCCTGACCCGAGATCTTGCTCTGCAGTCCTGCCCATGCGGCCTCGATCACCGGAACGTACGTCTCCGCATCGAGTACACCGCGCCTGACCCCAGCCACCATCGCGTAGGTGAACATGGCCGAACCAGAGCTCTCCTCCCAGTTGCTGGCGTGTTCAGGCATATCCAGGACCTGATACCAGAGTCCATTCACCCCTTGATAGGCAAGCAAACCTTCCATCATGCGCTCGTACCCCTCCTCGATGGCTGGATAGGAGCCCGGCTCGAGATCCCTCATAATCTCGGCCATTCCCGCGGCGAACCAACCGTTGCCGCGACCCCAATGCACAGGTGCCTGAGTCACATTATGATAGAAGAGCCCGTTCGATTGCTGCGCACCGAGGTAATCGACCATCGTCTGGGCCATGAATTCGATGTACTTGTCATCACCCGTCGCGCGATACGCCTCCAGCTGCAGACCCGTCATCATGAACATGTCATCGATTGCGTCACGAGTCTGGTTCGTAACCTGCTGCCTGTCAGCGACCTCCGTCCCCAGTGACAGATAGCTTTCATCGCCAGTTTGGAGGTAGATCTCGAGCGGCACCATCCCGAAGATGTAGCGGTCGACATGCGCTTCTCCGCCCGTCATGGCGTTGACGAAGTTGGCTTTGAGGGGGTCGAACTTGGTGACGAGCGAGTTCAGGAGGTCTTGACGACCCGTCAGGTTCGCGACAGCGAGCGCCCCGTACCACTCGCAGGCCGTCTTGTAGCCATCGCCGGGCAGATTTGCCACGGAGTTGAAGGCAAGCGCCTGCCGATTGAAGCGTTCGGCGAGTAAGAGCCCCACTTCTTCAGCGGAAGAGACGAGGTGTGCCAAGGGATTGACGGCAGGGACGGTGGCCCCTTCGCAGCAAACTCGCGCCCCTTCGCAGCTACCGTCGCGCTCCGTTCCTCCCCACTCGAGACACTGGTCCAAGCACTCATCTGCGCACGGCTCGCCGACGGCCCCGCCGGCGCCGGCTCCACCCGCTGACAAATCGCTGCCGCCCGCTGGTGTTCCTGCCGTTCCACCGCTCGAGCCACCTAGACCAGGGACTCCACCGTCGGACCCGCTGGTTCCGCCGCTCGTGCCACCGAGCTCTGAACCGCCCGTGGCAGGCGTTCCGCCGCTCGCGCCGCCCACGCCAGGCACGGTGCCTCCAGTACCCACAGCTCCTCCGCTTGCGCCGCCAGTTCCCGGAATTCCCCCGCCGAAGCCCACGCTTCCGCCAAACCCTGGACCTACGCCGCCAGATCCGACGCTTGCACCGCCCACTCCAGGTGCGGCACCGCCTGCACCAACGGCTCCTCCGCTCGCACCGCCGACGCCAACGGCGCTACCGCCGCCGCTACCGCTTTGCGAGCCCCCTCCGGCACCTGGCTGGTTCGTGAATCCTGAGGCGCCGCCAACGGCACCCGAGTCACCGTTGCCATCGGAGGTACAAGCCAAGGGATAGCCCACGACGCTCAGCATGAAGACGTGGCGAGCGAAGCTGCCGAGCCGCTTCCGGTTGATTGTTCGACAGGCGGTGTTCCCAGATCCCATGGTCAATGAACCTCTCTTCAGATGAGTGTGTCCGGAAGGATGACTCTTAGCGTTCTTCGATCAGCCCAACCACCTTGAAATTGTACGCCTGGGCCGACGTATATGTGCCGCGCAGCCACAAGAGCGCCGTGTGGTCCGCATCCCACTTGGGAACGACCGGCCGCAGGTTGTCGACCTGCGAGTTCGCGGTAACCGGCTCCCAATCGAAGGTAGCGCCATCATCACAGGTTACGCCCTTCCAGATTTCCTTCTTGCCTCCGAACGCGCCCTCATCGGTGCGCGGGTCATAGGGTGTCGAGATGTAGATGACGTGCGGATTGTCCGGATGCAGCGCTCCAAGCCCCGTGTAGTCCTGCTCGCTGCTGTAGAGCTTCGTTCCCGCCTTCGCCAAGTAGGTGGTGGCCCACGTCGAACCGTCGAAGCGGAAGTAGAGCAGGCGCTTGTCTGGGTCGTCGGAGCCGGTGCCGGAAACGCGACCAGTACCAATGGCTGCGATCGTGCCGTCATCGTAGCGCACGAGATCGGCGTTCCACATATGCTCCAAACGAACTCCATTGATCGTTGTACCTGTCGCAAAGACCTTCGTGTACGAGCTGACTTGCTGCGCCGATCTGTCGGAGAAGTCGTTGTCGACTGCTTGACCACCATCGGACCTGTAGATTTTGCCGTCTTGGATATAGCCGTGGTAGAGGCTGTTGTCGTTGTCACGCGGGTGCGCTTCCGTACCGAAGAAATCGATCCTGTCGACGTTGTTGCCCCAGTACTTGTAGTAACCCGCCACGTACCCAACTTGGGGCGTGGAGGTCAGCCGCCCCCCCAAGCTCCAGGAGTTGCCACCGTCTCGAGAGAAGAGGTAGTGAGGACTCGTGTCGATGGAGCGAACGTAGCTATATATCGTATCACCTAGATACCACATATTGGCATAGGTGATCTTCTTGCCGCTGGACGTTGGGCACTCCGGCCAAGCAAAGGACCTGGAGCTCGACCAGGCGTTACCATCGTAGACGCTGTAGTAGCTGTTGCAGTCGTCATTGTGACCAGCCCACATGGCTGCGTATCCGCCCTCAGGCCGCTTCACGAGCGCCGCGACGTCGTGGTCGTCCGTGTAGCCCATCGTGGCCAGGTGGTGACGCTCCCCCCTCCGCGTTGCGAGATCCCAATGCGTGACTTCGACGCGCTTGCTGCGGCTGCCATTGCTGGCGACCGACGCAATGATGAGCTTCCCGGCTTCTTGATCGACGATGACTCGCTCATCCTGATACCAACACCAGCCCCCATCGTCGTTGAACTCTAGCATCTCCCCGCTGACCCAGTTCTGGCCCTGCGGCTGCGCCCCCCCATTATAGGGACACACGGGGTCTTCCTGCGTGTCGGTACCCGCCGCACCAGCGCTCGCGCCGCCGCCGCCGAGAGCCGCGCCGCCTGCGCCAGCGTCCATACCAGCGGCGCCCGCGTCACTGCCGGCCATGCCGGGGCCCGAACCACCGTTCCCTGCCTCGCTCCCGCCCGCTCCAGCCTGTGTACCGCCGCCTGTCGATACCGAGCCGCCGAAGGCCGCTCCCCCGGCTCCGCCGAGCGCTTGGGCGCCGCCCGTACTCATCGGGGCGCCGCCGGTGTTCATCGGGGTGCCGCTAACACCGCCCGTGTTCGCCGCCGTCCCGCCAGCGTTCGTCCCCGTGCCTCCGGCACCGCCCGTGGCAGGCAGCGAGCCACCGGTATTCGGCTGCGCGCCGCCGGCACTCGGCACCGCACCGCCGAGATTCGCCGCCGTCCCGCCGGTGCTCGTCGCACCGCCCGTGGCGCTCCCGCCGACGGCATTGGTCGGAGAACCCGAGCCACCTGACGAGTCGCCCGTTGGATCTCCATCCGATCCGCACGCCGCCAAACCGCCGCTAATCGCCAGCACCAACCCACACCAAAGCCCGGAGCGCGTTTCCATCGTCCTCTCATTCCCTTGCGGGGTCCTATTGTTCCATGAAAGCAGCCATCTTTCAGGCGGGTTCACCACACCTGCGGCATTAATAATTCCACTAGTGGCGCACGAGAGCACATGAGCTGGGTCGAACTGGCGCTCGAGCGCCGTTTCCAGCCGGTCGAAGGAGCCGCTGAGACCGAAGCGAGCACCGGCTCCACCCGGCGTGAACCGTGCCAGGCCGGCCGCGGAGCGGAGCGGAGCGGAGCCGCTGGTGGACGAGAGGACCGCGCGCAGACCGTGGGGGTCATGATGGTCACAGACTACGGAGTCGTCTTCAAAGGAGGGATTCGAGTCCGAACCCAGGGCACGGAGGTGCCCGGAGCCCGACTATGAGTCGGGCTCGACGTCAACTGTTTTGCTGCCCTTCTCGTCGAGACGGTAGCTTGCGCTTTACTCAACCTGGCTGACCGTGGCCCTCTGGACCACCTTTCCGTCAGCAACCTCGCAGTATCAGGTCTTTGTCGACCTATGCAAACCAGAAATGGAGAGCCCCCTAGCCGCGTCGTGCGCCTTTGCAGTTCTAAGTACTAGGGACAGTAGTACTCATCAACCTGTCATTGAGGGTTTGGTTCGGGGCTGTGTCTTGCCCCTCGATGGCAATCGCGGCAACGGTCCATCCAGACGCAACCCGGCGGGTTTGGCTGACGACCTCACCGGGTCCTCCTCGCCACGCAGGCGAAAACGATCGACGGCGCGGGCTAGTTCGGTGGCGACCCGCGAGAGCTGGCTCGCGCTGTCGTGGATCTGATCCACGCCGCGTCGCGTCGCGGAGACGGCATGGTCGACGTCGCCAACGCTGCTAGACATCTCCGAGCCGCGCTGTGCCGCGCGCGACATACTGACGGCAACCTGGCCGGCGCCGACATCCAACGCCTGCACGTTGTGCGCGATATCGGCCGCGGTGCGCTTCTGATGGTCGACCGCCGTTGCAATCTCGGTCATGGATTCGGTCAACTTGTCGATGATCGCAGAGACGTCCGCGATGAACCGAATGGCCTCTTCCGTGTGGGTCTGAACGTTGCCGATCCTAGTGCCAATCTGCTGCGCCGCCTTCGCAGAGCGGGAGGCGAGATCCTTGATCTCCTTCGCAACGACAGCGAAGGCGCGACCAGCCTCGCCCGCGGAGGCAGCTTCGATGGTGGCGTTGAGCGCGAGCAAGTTCGTCTGGCGTGCGATACCCTTGATGACCTCGGTAACCTGACCTATCTCGCTCGCGCCCGCGCCCAGCGCCTGAATACGCTCGCCGGCGGTCCGTGCCGTGGCGACCGCTTCGCCCGAAATCTCCTCACCGCGCCGCGCCCGGTGTCCGGTTTCAGCCACCGAGGCGGCCAGCTGCTCGATGGCCGAGGCGACGCTGGCCACAGTGGCGGACATCTGTTGCGCATTGGCGGCGACGGCGGTGAGCTCCTCCGACACTTCGTCGCTGATGCCCGCGAGGGCGCCAGATTGTTTCGTCATGGTGTGCGTCTCCTCGGTCATCCGCGCGGAGATCTGCTCGAGGCCCTGGGCGGATCGACCCACCGTGTCGGAGTTACCCTTGATGAGCCTGACGACGTCACCCAAGTCCTCGACGACGCGCCGCACACCCATGCCTAGGGTATCACTGGTCGAAGCCAGCTCTACCCGTTGATCGAGGTTGCCTTGGCCAACTTCGATCAGCGTGGCGGAGCGAGACTCGAGGCCGCGTGCCATGCGCGCCATCGCGAAGTGCACTTGCTTCAGCGTGTCGACAGTCCGCTGGCTCCCACACCCCTCTGAGAGCGCTCGCGCCCCGGCAGCATCCCCTTGAGCCAGCTTGTCGATGGCTGTCACCAGGCACTGCAGCGGCGCGACCATGCGTGTCTTGGCGCGCCACCGTATCAGAGCAGCTAGGGCGCCGCAGCCGGCAAGGAGCAGGGGCACGAACCAGAGCAGCAGGGCGTGGATCTGCCGGTCCAGACTAGCCTGCTTGACAGCGACCGCTTCGTCGATGTCGTCGATGTAGAGCCCCGTGCCGACAACCCAACCGAGCGGCTCGTAGAGGCGCACGTAGGAGAGCTTGGGCTGTGGCGCGTCTCGGCCCGGTTTCGGCCAGAGGTACTCCACGTAGCCATCACCCTCGGCCCGGCCGTCACCATCTCGGTCCTTATGTACCGCGTCGACGAAGGCGCGAAATAGGTTCTCTCCGGTCCCGCGCACGACGTTGAACTCCTTGAAGGAGAGCTCTTTACCGTCCAGTTCTGGTTTGACGGGGTGCATCACCATGGTGGGGTAGGGACGGCCGACGTCGTTGACCCAGAAATAGCCGGGCCGCGCCCCCTCGTCTGACTCTGGCGCTCCGTAGCGCATGCCGCTCATCTGTTCGAGGGCTTGCGCCTTTGCTTGCTGGAGAGCGTCGTCGACATACACCCCAGTACCGAGGACCCAGCCCCACTCGGGGATCAACCGCACGTAAGAGAGCTTCGGTTGTGGCACGCTCTGCCGTGGCTTGGGCCACAGGTAGTCGACGAAGCCCTCCCCGTGCTCCTTGCACACCTCGCGAAACGCGACAAAAAGGTTGGTCTTGCTGTTGCCGAGGGCGCAGTGGAAGGAGGGTGAATCAAGAATCTCACCATCCAGGCTCGGCTGCATCGGGTGCATGACCATGCGCGGTGTGGGTTCGCTCATGTCGTTGACCCAGACATACCCAGTCCGAAGGCCAGCCCCGTCCCTCGCCCCGTATCGCAGCTGGTTCAGACCGGCTAGCGCTTGCGCCTGCGCCTCCTCCAGACGCGCCCCAGTGAGGCCGGGACGCAAATGGCGGCGCACGATGGATTCTGCTGCATCGATCACGCTCATCAGCTGGGGACCGAACTGCTTCTCGAGCGTCGCGGACTCCCGAGCTGATTCGTACTGAGTCTGGAGGGCAGCGAAAGCGGTATCAACCATGTCTTTGAGCCCCTGCCGACGCTCGACCAGCTGCTCGCTGCGATAGGCTTCGGCCTGACGTAGGCTGTAGCTACGCATCACGAAGTAGAGGGCTGCAGCGGCGGCGAAGCCGATGGCCAGGATGGCGACGACCGGCAGGGTCACGAGTTCACGTCGCAGGCTGCGTCCGCTGATCAGCGGGCGAGCCTGGGGCCCGGGTGGGCGCTGAGCCGCCATCAACCTCTCCCCGTCAGCCGTCGTAGGCGCGTCGAGTGACGGGGAGCAGGACGGAACTAATCTCTGGTGCGTCGGGTGGGCCATCGCCTATCTGGCAACGGTCGACGCGGCATTAGGATTAGGGCCTGTCCCTGAATGCGTGCCCGTGCCCGTGCCCGGCGCTGTACGCCGAGAACTTTTCCATGGTGCTTGAGGCATGCTCCAGGGAGCGCAGCATGCTTCGACTTCAACTGAACGACGGTCAGTGGCCAAAGTTGGCTCTTGTGCTGGAAGGCCAGCGCGGAGCGGGGCGCCGGGCGAAGGATGATAGAAACTTCATCGAAGCGGTTCTGTGGTGGCGCCGCACGGGGGTACCATGGCGTGATCTACCGGGAGAGTTTGGACCGTGGAAGACGGTCTTCAATCGCTTCGATCGCTGGTCGAAAACGGGAAACCTTCGCGGCGTTGCAAGTGGTGTCGCGGTGATCCCGTCGAACGGCTCCCGTGCGCAGAAGTTGCCGTTTGACAAGGAGCTGTACAAGGCGCGGTCGGAAGTCGAGTGCACATTCAACCTTCTCAAGCAGGCGCGACGCTTCGCCACCGATACGAGAAGACGGTGCGCAACTACGCCGCGGTCGTTGCCATCGGCTGCGCGCTTCTGTGGTTGCGGTTGTGAGACGTGCTCACATCTCGCAGCTCTGCGCGAGCTTGATGAGCATCGAAACAATGCGCACGACCATCTCCTTACCTGCCTGGTGTTGCTCCGGTTTGAGCAAGTTCAGGCGCAGGCACACGTCGAGTAGTACGGCGGATTCTGTCGCCGAGCCTCGTGCCGTCAAGTAGAACCGCCGCTTGTCCGGCTTGGAGTGCTTGCCTGCGCCCTCCGCCAGATTCAGCACCTCCGATGTTGATGCCCGCGCGAGCTGGGCGGCCAGATGCCCCCTCCCTCGCGGAAGACCCTCGACGACGTCATTGGCCAGAACGACGAAATCGAGAGAAAGTTGGTAAACGTCGAGCTTTTCATGACCCAGTTCCATGCTCAGCTATCGGCCAGCACTGGCCCCGCGTTGCTAGCTTTTTCGGGCACGGGCACGGGCACGTTTACGGAAGAGCCAACCGCATTCAGGGACAGGCCCTAGTTGACGTCGACGAAGAAGTCGACGCTCTCCAGGTTGGTGACCGGGCCGTTCCAGATCTCGAACCCGACGGCGACGCTGAGGATATGGGTGCCGGGGATTTCGAGGCCTCGGCTCTGGGCATCCCGCACGAAGTCCATGACGTCGAATTCCATCTGCAGGGTGTCGCGCCCGACGCTCCGGGTCCAGTTGATGATGGGGCGGTTGTTCACGGTGCCGGTCCACAGGTCCCACTGCCCCTCGACATTGGCGACGGTGATGCCCTGCTCGACGCGCGTGCCCGCGGGCTGTTGGCCTGGAGGGTCGCGGAACCAAACCATGAGGTAACCACTGAAGGATCCAATGCTGGGCCCATTACCGACCCAGATGTCATAAGCGGCGTTATACTCTCCGGTGTTCTCGTTGGGGCGCCAGCTCCAGCCCGTCTTCAAGCTAGTAATCGAACTGATTGCAGCGGGTAGGCCGCATTCGCCTGACCTGTCGCTCGAGTACTCTCCGCAGAAGACAGTCGGGTAGGAAGCGGGCTCGTAGTTGTTACCCTCCGTGCCCTGCATATTTTCGACGGTGAACGAGGTTCCGTTCCACGATACTGTGTGTGACTCGAAATTCGGGCCCCAACCGTTGGCCATGAACCGGTAGCTGACTCCGTCTCGGGTGACGTCCGCGCTGGCGTACTGCGCGGACGTCGTTCCCGTGCCCGACATCTGGCCGGTGCCAATCTCTACGACGGGGTAGGACTCGTTCGTGGGCCCCGTTGGGCCGGTGAGCATGCCTCCCGATCCCGTGCCATCGGCTCCGGTTGATTGCTCTACGCCGCCATCACACGCACAAGTGGCCGCCATCGTGGCCGCAGCGGCAGCCGCGACCCGCGAACGGAAGAGGAACCAAGGTGTTTCAAGCATGGCTCGAGGTCCTTAGCTGTCGGCCCGTGGCCTGTCCAGCGACAGCGATAGGCGCCGGCCGACCCGTGGGCCCCAGGGGGGTGATTGACGGCTCGTTTCTGCCGTGCTTTCTGCCCGCCTGTGGCGAGCGAAGCAGCGCTCCAGCGCGAACCTCGGCGGAGCCCACGCCACTCCCGTTCGGGATATGCCGCTGTCGCTTTGGCGGCCACCTTGTGGGGCACCTGGAGTCTCTTCTTTCGCCCCGCGGAGCGCATCGCGCCCGTGGCTCCGGCAGTTCAATCGGTCGTCGTCTTTGGGGTGGTTTTTGCAGTCATGGCGCCGCTCGCCTGGCGTGACCGTCGCGGCACCAGCCGGCCCCGGCGAGTCTGGTTGCTCATCGTTGGCTTGGGCGCCGTCGATGCGCTCAACGTCCTTTTCTTCTTCATGGCGATGCAGCGAACCAGTCTCGCGGTAGCCGTCTTGACGCACTACTTGGCTCTCCCGCTCGTGGCCATTGCAGCGCCGCTGGTGCTCGGGGAACGCACGACCCGCTCTGCGGGGCTCGCCTTCGCAGCAGCCCTGGCGGGGCTCGTGCTGCTCGTCGAGCCGTGGCGCGCGGCGAGCGCCGCGTCGCTGGTCGGCGCGGCCTTCGGGAGCGCGAGCGCGGTCTTCTTTGCCATCAACGTGTTGTTGTCCAAGTTGGCAGGAGGGTTCGTCTCGCCTCGCGAGCTGCTTGCCTGGCGCCTTCCCTCCGCCATCGGAGTCCTGCTTCTTTTCGTCCCAGAGGGCGGCTTCGCGCTCCCCTGGGCCGTTTACTGCTTGCTCGGGGCAGCCGCCTCGATAGGCGGAGTGACCGCTGGCTGGCTCTACTATTGGGGGCTCAGCCGCGTGGAGGCGAGCCGCGCGACCGTACTGAGCCTGATGGAGCCGACAATGGCCGTGCTCATCGGGCTCGTCGTGTGGCGCGAGGTGCCGGGGCCCGCTGCCGCCGTGGGCGCAGTCCTCATCCTTGTTGCGCTCTACGTCGCGACCCGGGCTCCGCGCGCGGCTTCCCCCTCGCCCCCCATCGAATCGAGTGGCACAGGCTGACACAGGCTGACACTAGTCAACGGAGGAGCCGTCACGGGTGACTACTGCGTTGCCTGCTGATTCGGGAAATTGCCGGGATTCTCATCGGTGCGAGCATGGCCTGCTGCTTGCTAAGCCACTGCCGCCCGCAAGGGCCACGCCGGCTGCAACGGCCTCGCGGCTCGTGCTCACGATCCGGGAGCGGAGCGTCAGAAATCATGAAATGGAACGGCACATCGGAGCCCCGATATTTGCTCCACCTGCCTGGAAGACGGCCACCTGGAACAGCAGCAGGGACTCGTCTGGGGCCGAGAGGTATGTGACCATGCAGGCCGTTCTGATGCGGGATGCACTCACTGATTATCCTGCGGGGCCACTCGTGGTGCCCGCTCGGGAGCCCTGCGGCGTCCGCCTATCCTTGGTCATCCCGACGTACAACGAGGCGAAGAACCTCGCTGCGCTGCTTTGTCGTCTCGATGAGCTCTTGCGACCAGCGTTAGGGGACAGCTTCGAGCTCATCGTAGTGGACGACGACAGTCCCGACCGAACCTGGGAGCTCGCTCTCTCGCTTGCCGAGCGCTATCCGGCGTTGCGGGTCGTACGCCGTCAAGCCGAGCGGGGGCTCGGAACGGCGGTCGTCCGCGGCTGGCAGGTGGCGCGCGGCGAGGTGCTTGGCGTGATGGATGGGGACCTACAGCACCCCCCGGAGGTGAACCTCGTGCTGCTCCAGGAGATCTCGAGGGGAGCCGATCTGGCCGCTGCCAGCCGGAACGTCGTTGGCGGTGGTGTCAGCGACTGGAGTGCTGCTCGGCGCGTTCTTTCCCGGGGTGCGCAGCTTCTCGGACTCGCGCTCTTGCCGTCCGTGCTAGGAAGGCTTTCCGACCCCATGAGCGGTTACTTCATGGTGCGTCGTACCGCGCTGGAGAAGGTCTTGCTGGATCCGCTCGGCTACAAGATCCTGATTGAGGTCGTGGCCCGTTGTCGGGTGCGCTGGATAGCAGAAACCCCCTACGTCTTTCGCGAGCGCACCGAAGGCGAATCTAAGGTTACCTGGCACCTCTACGCGCAGTACCTCGCGCATCTGCTCAGGCTCCGTTGGGCGACTCTGCCTAACTCTGTGGCGTTCCGCTATGGGGTCGTTGGCGTGGGCGGAGTCGTCATCGACATGTCGCTCCTCTTTGCCCTGAGTGATCCTGGAGCGATGGATTGGGGGCTCACTCGGAGCAAACTCTTGGCGGCGCAACCAGCGCTGCTCTGGAACTTCCTGCTACACGACAGGTGGACGTTTGGCGAGCTGGCGCGTTCCGAGGGGTATGGGATCCATGCTCGCCGTCGTTGGCTCAGCTTCTATGTGGTCTGCTCCATCGGCCTGCTCGCGGCCGTCGTACTGCTCAACATGCTCTTCAATATCGGGGGACTCGATCGCTATCTTGCCAACGGCATTGCCATTCTGACGGTTGCGAGTTGGAACTACTGGCTGAGCCGCAAGCTGATCTGGGCTCCGATGCCAACGACCCCGGAGGGGGAGGCGCCCAGGCAGGGGCGCTTGTCGGTTCGTCCTCGGAGCCTCCACCGCACCGCGGCGCGTCACGCGTTGCCCGTCCCAGCACGGGGTCGGACTGGTGCGGGCGAGGATTGAGGCGTTCATGAAGCGAGGGCGACTAGTCCGCGGACCTTGGAGTCCCCTCGCGCTTGTGAGCATAGGCGGTGAGGACCCAGCCGAAGGCAGCTGGCTCGATGTGAACTCGTGTAGCGCCCGCATCACCGAGGACGGACCGAAGCCGGTCGGGGGTCATCTTTGTTGGATGGATGTCGCGGCGGCTGAAGCCCTGGTAGCGCGCGACCGCTTCCAGGACCGTGGCTTCGATGACGCGAAGCGACCGAGATGCGTAGTTCGGCGTCGTGAGATAGAGCAAGCCCCCTGGCTTCAGCACGCGCAAGGCTTCGGCCGCCCAGCGAGTCGCGTCGGGAACGTGTTCGATGACGTCCATGGAGACGACGAGATCAAAGGCCGCGTCACCATACGGAAGCTTGGTGTCGGCGCGCACGACGTCGGCGCCAGCCAGCAACCCGCCCCAATGCGCCTTCGCCAACTGAATCGCGCGTGGATCGATGTCGCAGACCGTAAAGCGACGGTCCAGGCGGTCCAACGAACCGAACTCAAGGAAGGGTCCCGATCCGAGGTTCAGTACCTCTGGGCCTTGGCTCAGGACCACGGCACGCTGAAGGCCAGCCACGATGGGTGCGTGATAGAGGCGCCACGGGAAGCGAAGCTTGAGCGCGTGGTTCGAGAAATAGTCCGGGCCAGTGCTCACGATAGACTCGACTCAGGGGTGCGGACGGTGGGCGGTAACGAGGAACTCTGCCGTCGGCGACGGATCACCGGCGTCGACGAGGAGCTTCGCCAAAGCGTACACGGGCAACGCAAACGCGCGCCGCGCACCGGGGAAGTTGGTCCAACGAGTGGTGAGGTGCTTGTTGACCCAGCCCGCCAACGAGGGGAGGAGGAAGACCTCGAAGGCCACCGTAGTCGCCGTCGACAGCACGGGCTCCACGCCATCCACCTCGAAGCCGGCGTCCGTGACGACTTGGTGCCACCCAGCGTCATCGTACAAATGGTGGTGCTGGAACACCGTGTCGACCGCGTCGCGCAGCGTGGTGGCCAGGCTCGTCGCGCCGAGCGCTTCCAGAAGCCGATAACTCAGCAGGTGCTCGGCCCACTCGCGGTTTGGGACGAACATCAGCACGCGCCCGCCGGGCTTGAGCGAACGCCAGATGTTCTGGAGCGCCAGATCGATACGCGGAACGTGCTCCAGAGAGCAGTTGGCGACACAGGTCTCAAAGAAGGACTGGGGCAGCTGCGCCTTCGTCACATCACCCAGCACGACTTGCGAATACGCCTTGGAGGCGGCCGCCCAACGCCCGTCTCCCGCGTCGATGTCGATTCCCCAGGCCTCGATGCCCTCAAAGGCGATGCTGGCAAAGAGGCCATCGCCGCAGCCAACGTCGAGTACGGGGCTCGTGCACCCGTGTTTGCGCAGCGCCGTCAAGCGTGCGCACTCCTTGATGCACAGCGCAGCCGGAGTATGCGGGAAATACCGTCGAAAGTCCTTGAACCCAAGCTCAGAGCCCCTGTTGTTCATAAGGACCCCTATCATGCCTGCTTCTCCGTGATGCGTCAAATGATAACCCTTGCAGGTGGCAACTTCCTCTCCTAGTTTCAGCGCGCGTGTCCAGTAGCAACCTTACCCCACAGAACGGGAAATCCCCTCGCCCGAACGGGCCAGCGCTGCGTCGTCTCGAGCTTGGGCGGGTTGCGTCAGCGCCCGCAAGAACAGTGGTGGGCTGGAAGTCGCCCTTAACATTGGTCGTCGCCGTCGCGGCTGTGGGTATTGTGCTCTTGACTTTGAGGGAGCGCCTCCCCTTACAAGACTGGCTCATTGGAGATTATGGGCGCATTGGGGGCTGGCAGGCCCTGTTTTGCGTAGGCTGCGTGAGCACCGGCCAGGTGCTGCTGGCGCATGTGTTGCGCCTTTCATTCCCCATGGTCGAGCATTGGGTGATGAGTATGGCGTTGGGCGTCGTCGTATTCGTTCTGGCCATGTACTTGGCTGGAGCCTTCGCCCTCTACAGCTCGCTCTTCGCGGTCGCGTTGCCATTGCTGATGACGGCGATCGGGGCGCCGACCACCCTGAAGGCCCTCCGGGGTGCTCGGGCGCAGTGGCGTGCGCTCCCCTCCCGGCCGTCGTGGGCCGGCAGGGTCGCCGTTGCGTTTGGCCTCGCAGCCTTGACGCTGCTCTACCTGCAAACCGCCACGCCAGATTCCATCAGCTACGATGCTGCCTGGAGCCACCTCACTATCGCCGAGAGCTACGCACGCGAAGGACGGATAGTCTCCTTTCCTGCCTCGACGCCGAAGAATCTTCCACACCTCTCGAGCATTCTCTACACTTGGGCCTTCCTGGTGCCTGGTTTCTCTCATCCAGCGTTGCATTGGATGATGGCGCAACATACGGAGCTGCTGCTGTTCCTGTGGACCCTGGTGGGCGTCAGCGCGACGGTTGGATGGGTGCTTGGCGGCGAACGGAGCCGAGGTGCCTGGGCCGCATTCTTCCTGTTCCCCGGCTTCTTCGTCTACGACTCGAATCTCGGAGCTGGGTCAGACCACGTTGCGGCCTTCTTCGCCCTACCGCTGCTCCTCGCGGCTGTTCGTGCCAGTCAGGGCCTATCTCCCCGGCTCGGGGTGCTCGCGGGACTGTTCGCTGGGGCGGCTCTCCACACGAAGTACCAATGTGCGTATCTCGTCGGGCCCATCGTGGTGCTCTTCACGATCCGCGTATTCACTCCTGGTTTCTTGTGGCGCCGCCTGAAACAGAGCTTGGGCGGAGCGACGGGCGAGCAAGGGGCTCGGCTTGGGACGGTGCTCAGCGGCCATGCCGTCCCTGCCACGGCAATGCTGGCTGCGTTTGGCTGCGCAACCCTCCTGAGCTTTGGACCTCACCTGCTCAAGAACTGGCTCTTCTATCGCAACCCTGTCTACCCGCTGCTGCTCGACACATTCCGTGGAAGCGCGCCGCTCCTATCCGACTGGCCCTACGACCCCATGGCGCAAGCCACCGCAAAGGGAGACTTCCTCACCCAGCTGGTGAGCGCTTTGCGTCTGATGTTCACCTTCGCGTTCGAGCCGCAGTATACATTTGGAGCTGGGCTACCGTCATTCGGCTTCTTGTTTTCGCTGATGATACCGATCGCCCTGATTCACGCGAAGAACCGGAGAATGCTGACCGCGCTATTGCTCGCGCAAGGTTCGGTGTTCCTGTGGGCGCTCGTCTACCGGGTCGACCGCAATCTACAGCTGCTGCTGCCATGGCTCGTCGTCGTGACGGCGAGTGCCACAATCCTTTCTTGGCGAACAGGAAGGTTGGCGCGGGTAGGTGTGTCGCTGCTCCTGCTGACGCAGGTCGCGTGGGGGACTCCTTTCCTTGTTGGTGGCGGAGGTGAGCGGATCAAATCCTTCATGGATCACGTGAAGCGCAGCCTGTCTCGAGCGGAGGGAGATCCCTACGACTCCTTCCGGAGGCCCTACAGGGAGCTCGGTGAAGCGCTTCCCAAGGATGCAGTCGTTCTGCTTCATACGGCTCACCTACACCTCGGAATCGACCGCACCGTGCTCCAGGATTGGGCGGGTTGGCAGTACCTCATCGACTACAGAGCCATGCGTACTCCGCGTGACGTCTTCGAGCGGTATCGCCGAGTGGGGGTGACGCACATGGTCTGGAATCGTTACGATTTCCCGTCATCCAAGCAGGAAGACGTGCTCTTCTTCCTGTTCACTCGACGCTATGCAGTGGCGGTTCCGGCGCCTCGAAACTTCCTGTTGTGGGCGATGCCGAGCGAGCCACCGCCGGAGAGGGAGCCAGTTCGTGTTCTCGCCCTGGGCTTGCACGGCTATGGGGATGGCTTGTACGCAATAGACAAGATGGGGGTGATCGAGGACGTGAGCCCGGAGTGCCAGCCGTACCCCGCGCCGGACCTCGCACTGACGAAGGAAGCGGATCTGGCGGTGCTCCTGCAGCAGGCCGATGCAGTGCTCGTAGCGCGAGGGCGAACGCTCGAGCGGCCTGCGATGATGCGTCTGAGTCGGTGCTTCACAAGGGAGCACGACTACTACGCAGGCTACGGTGTCGCGGGCTATTCGGTCCACTTGCGGAGGCAGAACGGGTCGCTGTGTCCAGAATCGATGGGGTAGCCCAATGTTAAGGGGAGGCTCCCTCTGGCGCCTGTGTGTCGAGACCGCTCGGTCAATCCGGGCCCCCTCGGGAGTGGCAGGTGAACGTAGCGTCCAATCCATGGAGAGCCGCTTGCAGGAGGCGAGCGCTCGCTCCATGCCTGCCCTGTCGTCGGGTCGAGGTGGGCCGGCGAGAAAGGACAAGGAGTAGTCATGGATTTGCGTCACGTAAAGCTGGGGTTCATTGGTGCATTGCTCGCAGGCTGCTTGCCGCAGGATGGGGATCTCGACGGTCCGCCCTGTGGCGGCATTGCCGGCATTGCGTGTCCGGGGAGCGGCACTTGCCTGGATGACCCGCGTGATAGCTGCGACCCCGAGGCGGGAGGCGCCGATTGTGGTGGCGTCTGCCAATGTGACGTCATCGGGGTGTGCGCCGAGGGATGGACCTGGGACGGCTCACCAGAGGTCTGCTCGTGCGTCGAAGGTGGCCTCACGAACCCCTGCGCGGCCGTGCTGTGCCTCGAGGGAACTCACTGCGAGGTCGTCGATGGTGTCGCCGAGTGTGTCGAGCACGACCCGGCGGATCCCTGTGCCACGGTTCGGTGCGAGCCCGGTCGGGTCTGCGAAGTCGTCGATGGTGACGCTGTCTGCGTCCCGCAGAGCGCGCCAGGGGAAACCTGCGGAGCGACGACCTGCCCCGTCGGACAGACATGCTGTAACGCGAGCTGCGGCATTTGCACACCGCCGGGAGGTGCGTGCATTCAGATCGCTTGTGAGTCTTCGGAAGACGATTCCTAGCTCGCAGCCGCCGTTCGCGGGGATCGGGAGCCCACGCAGGCGCGGTGCCAGGGGTCGACCTGAGCGTCGGCCCCTGACGGACGCGCGCTCCCGAGAGATACTGGAAAACGCCTCGGGGCTCACGGCCTCTGGCGGTTGTGCCGGCGGCACTCTTCGAGTGGGCGGACGGTTGGCGGGGGAATCGTCGACATCGAGCGCAATCCACGGCCCGCCTACGAGGTGCTCGGCAGTCTTTACGCGAACCTTCGATGACGGCGGTGTCGTCGGCGCCGACTGACAAGCGCTGCTGGCGCGCTCTCGCTCACGGAAGGAGAGGAGACCCCTCGAGGGCGGCTATGACGCTCTGGGTCATTATTCCCACCAAGACCAAGGTCATGGCTCCGATGACGCACACCCCCAGTGCTTCCCTCCCGAGGAGCGCCGCGTTCCCAAGGGGGGCCACCAGGAACATAGCGCCGATGACGCGTAGGTAATAGAAGAGTGAGATGACAGTGTTCGCGACCGCTGCCAGCGCCAGCCAGGTGTACCCCGACTCCATGACAGCCGCGAAGAGCGCTAGCTTCGCCGTGAATCCGACCAACGGCGGAACCCCGGCGAGTGAGAGGAATGCTACCGTCAGTGCTGCTGCGTGGGCGGGACGCACCCGCCCCAATCCCTTGTAGTCGTCCAGCTTGGTGCGCCCACGGAGGGACACGACGACAGCGAAGGCCGTAAGATTGGCGAGAGCGTAAGCGGCCATGAACAACGCGAGTGACGACAGCGCGAGCGGGCTCCTGCCGAGCGCGACTACAGCAAGGAGACCATAGCCGACTTGCGACACCGAGGACCAGCCAATGAGCCTCCTTACGTCCTGCTGCCAAAGGGCCGCGAGGTTTCCCAGGGTCATGGTCGCCAACGCAATGACGGCGATGGCGGCGCGCCATGCCACCGCTGCGTCGGGGAGCAAAGAGGCAATGCGCGCCAGCGCCAGGAGCGCTCCCACCTTCGGTGCCACCGTAATGAACGCAGCGGCAGGAGCGGGGCTCCCTTGAGCGACGTCGGGTACCCAAGCGTGGACCGGCACAGCGCCCAGTTTGAAAGTGAGCCCCACCAGTATCATCCCGAAGCCTGCGCTCAAGGCCACCCCACCCAAGTCTCTCGAAACGAGCTCCCCGGCAATGGCGCCGTAGCCGGTCGTTCCCGCGACGCCGTAAACGAACACGAGCCCGAGAAACAACACCGGGTTGGCGATAGCGCCCAGGAAGTAGAACTTCGCGCCGGCCTCCGCGCAGATCCGGGAGGCGCGGTGATAGCTGGCCATTGTGTACCCAGTCACGGACGACAGCAGCACGGCCACCATGAGGAGGGAGAGGTCGCTCGCCCCTGCGAGCAGCGTGGCACCCAGGGTCGACAGCAGCAGCAGACCGTACCATTCGCCGTGCCGGCGATCACTCACGAACCACCTCGGCGACAGGAGGATGACGACCGCTCCGGTCAACAGGATAACGGCTCTGGACCATCCCATGATGGCGTCGATGGCCCACGTGCCGTGCGCCGTGAGGACGGGTATGCCGCTGCGCCCGTGAAGCCAAAGCGCGGCGGCGCTCGAGGTAGCGACAACCGCGAAAGCCAGCGGGGCACAGAGCCACTGTCGCGGCTGCCCAACGAAGGCCGCCACGAGAATGACCGCGACGGCGCCGAGCGCGAGTACCAGCTCCGGCAGGAGGTGCTCGATAGGCATCAGGGCTGCCCCAGAGTATCGGCGCTAGCTCCAGCAATCGTATCGATGAGGAAGGCCGGCGCCACCCCAATGACGAGGGTGAGCGCGAGAAGCAGCGCTAGGGCGGCCGTCTCGACACGCCCCACATCCGTGACGTCCCCGACGGCGTGCCCCGCTCTGCCGAAGAAGACCCGCTGCAGCAGCTGGAGGAAGAGGGCAGCGGTGAGGACCACGCCCACGAGTGCGACCACGGCCAGCCATGGTTCTATGGCGAGGGCGCCAGCAAAGATCTGGAACTCCGCGACGAACCCAGCCAGGCCGGGCAACCCGAGGCTCGCGAACATGGCTACCGCCGCGAACGCGGTCAATCGAGGAGCTCTCGCTGCCACGCCCCCGTGCGCATCCATGTCGTAGGTGCGCGTACGTTCCCAGAGGGAGCCCGCGAGCAGGAAGAGGGCCCCGGTGATGAGCCCGTGCGCCACCATCTCCAGCGTGGCGCCAGTGAGGGCCGTTTGTCGCGCGGTCTCGCTCGCCGTGCTCGTCGATGTGGCCGCCGCGATCCCGAGGATGGTGTAGCCCATGTGCGTCACTGACGTGTAAGCGATGCGTGCCTTGATGTGACGTTGGCCGAGAGCAACGAGCGCGCCGTAAACGATGCTCACCACGGCCAAGATGCCGAGCCACAGCGCCCAAGCGCGGAAATCATCCGTCAACATGCCATAGGCAACGCGAATCATGCCGTAGGCTCCCATCTTCAGAAGAACTCCCGCCAGCAGCGCTGACACGGGGCCGGGGGCCTGCACGTGCGCGGCCGGAAGCCAGGTATGAACCGGCACGAGCGGTGTCTTCACTGCCAATCCGAAGAGGAGCGCCAACAGGGTCAGGCTGGCGCGAACACCGGTGCCAGCGAGCACCTGGTCCTCGATGAGAACCCGCATGTCAAAGGTCATCGGATCCGTGGCAAGGACAAGGCTCAAGATGCCGAGCAGCATCACCAACGAGCCGGCGAAGGTGAAGAGCACGAATTTGATCGCGGCACGCTCGGCGTCTTCGTGCCCCCAAATCGCGATGAGGAAGTACATGCCGACAAGGGATAGGTCGAAAAAGACGTAGAACAGGAGGAGATCGAGGGCGAGGAAGAGCCCCAGGCTGACTGCTTCGAGGAAGAGCAGCCAAGCCAGGTACTGCCGCCACTTGCCCCGGTAGTCGACGGGGTATGCCGCGCACACAGTGAAGAGCAATGCGCTCATGGCGGCGACGGCTAGCGCGATGCCGTCGACGCCCAGGCGAAACCCCGCCCCGACGGCAGGGATCCAGGGCAGATCGACGACGCTCTGGAACCGGGCACCCTCCGCGTCGAAGTCGAGCCACGCGAAGCCGAAGAGCAGCAGTGGCACGGCGGCCGTCGTGCTCGCGACTACCCTCGCGGCCGTCTCCGGCCAACCCTTCCAGGCGGTGAGCAGCAAGGCTGCTCCCAAGGGAATGATGATGGCAAAACTCAGCATGAGAGAGTTACTTTCCAGCTATCAGAGCGATGAGAAGCAAGAGCAGGCCCCCCGTGGCCAAGGAGTAGTAGACGGGCAGCGCGCCCGTCTGCAGGCTGCGCCCCCAGCGCCCTGCCGCCCCGACGCCAGTGCCGAGGACCCGCACGGCGCGGTCGATCCCGCCTTCATCGGTCCGGCGCGACGCTCGCGCCGTCCACG
This sequence comes from Pseudomonadota bacterium, assembly GCA_023398955.1. Classification (GTDB taxonomy): domain Bacteria; phylum Myxococcota_A; class Polyangia; order Polyangiales; family Polyangiaceae; genus JAEWRL01. Next base: position 12,653 of record JAEWRL010000026.1, on the reverse strand, counting down.
AGCTTCCGAGGGCTATTCCGTGCACCAGCTGGTCCAGCCGCACCTCGACGACGCGGGACGACAGCCTCGAGAGTGCTTGCCCGGCAGCGGCGGCAGCGCCGATCCCCGCGTCGACGACCTTCGCATCGAAGCGGGCACAGCCCCGCGCTAGCGTCACAGTGGGAAGCACGAAGGCAGCCGTGAGCAGTCGCGGGAGTCCGAGCCAATCCGCGCCCGTGGCCTGCAGGCTGCCCGAGCGGAGTTGGTGCGCCAACAAACCGCGGCTGTGCGCTGTCCACGCAGCACCAAGCACCACCAGCGTCGTCGCGAGGGACAGCAGGGCCTCCCCGGTATGCACAGGGGGCAGCTCCATGTCTGCCATGTCGGCAAAGCTCGCCGATACGAATGGCAGCCACAAAAGCCCGAGCAGGAGGGTCAGGGCGGCAAGGAAGCCATGGGCTGCTCGCTCGACGGTGCCGGGCTTCTCCGGCCGCACCTGCGTCCGCCCCCGACCGAATGCCAGCAGCTGAAACCGCATGGCATACCAGGTGCTCAAAGCCCCAGCCAACACGACCAAGGCAGCGAGCCATGGCGAGCGAGCGCCCAGTGCGGCGACGACCTGCTCCTTAGACCACGCAGCCCCAAGCGGCGGAACGGCGGCGAGGGCCAAGGCCCCTATCGCGCTCGTGCCAGCGACGACTGGCAGCTGCTTGCCGAGCCGCATTGCCGCAATGTGTCCGCTGCTAACTATCGCGATCACCGTGCCTGCAGCCAGGAAGAGCAGCGCCTTGAAAGCGGCATGCGCCACCAGGTGGGCGAGGGCGGCTCCCGCATACCCAGCGCCGACGGCCGCGAACATCAGCCCGTACTGGGCGGACGTCGAGGCAGCGAGCAGGCGCTTCACGTGTGGTTGGAGGCTCGCCACGACGCCACCCGCTAGCGCGGTGACCAGGCCGATGCTGATCGTGGCTGGCCCGAACCAGCCGATCCCGGTCAGGGGCTCGTGGAGACGAATGAGCAGCCACGCACCCGCCGCGACCATGGTCGAGGAGTGCAGCAGGGCCGAGGCGGAAGAGGGCCCCTCCATCGCGCGAAACAGCCAGGGCGCGAAGGGTCCTTGCGCGGACTTGGCGCTCGCTGCAACGAGCACACCCGCCGCGATCCAGTGCCCAGCAGCGGTGGCCGATACCCGCGGGAGCGCCGCGAAGTCGAGGCTCCCGACTTCGGACAAGCTCGCCCCCGCGGCAACCCAGAGCCCGAGCCCTCCCAAACGGGTCACGTTGTAGGCGTAGCAAGCGGCACTCGTCGCTGTCGGATCGCGCCAACGATGGGCGATGAGGGCGAAGGAGAGGGCGCCCACCAGCTCCCAGGCGAAGACCAGCGTCAGCCAATCAGCGGCGAGAACGAGAAGCTGCATCGCGCCCGTGAAAGCGACGAGCTGCCCCACCAGCCTCGACAGCCCCTCGATGGGTTCATGTGCCGCCGCCCACGCGATGACCGGAAGCGCCACCGTGCTGACGAGCAGGGTGGCCACGCCAACGGCCGGCGTCACCCCCAGAGAAAGAAATAGGCCTCCTCCCCAGCGAAAGGATGTCGCGGGAGCGAACTTGGCGGCCCAGATGCCTAGGGCGAGCTCGATCCCGAGCACGACGAGGGCTACACCACCGGCCCCTCTGCGACTCAGTGCGTGCCGGCTCCGCGAGAGCGCCTCTCCGACTATCCAGAGTACAAGCCCAGCGATGAGCGGGACGAGCGACAAGGACCAGAGCATCATCCCTCGAGGTCCTCGATGCTCTCGGTGACGTCCGCTTGCCTGACCCGGTAAACGTTCACCACCACGCCGAACCCGATGGCCATCTCGATGGCCATGACGGCCATGCCGACGATCAGGAGCACCTGTCCCTCGGCGCCAGCGCCCGCCGCGAAGTGCCACACGCCCGCGCCAGCGAGGAGCGCGGCGTTGATCATGAGCTCGAGCCCCATCATGAGCATCACGAAGGACTGTTGAGAGAGGGCGCCGTAGAGCCCTATTCCCCAAAGAACTGCGGCCACCAGCAGTACCGTCGCCAACGTCATCCGTGTCCTCCGTGGTGCCCGTGTCCCTTGTTGGGTTGGGTGTCCGGGACTGTCGAAGGGTCATTCGGGTCGATGGGCGGTGGTTTCGAGCCGCTATCCGCGTTCTCGTGGTAACGGCTCGAGCGCGCGGAGAGCACGACAGTCCCGATCATCGTCGCCAGGAGAGCTAGCCCGGCGGATTCAAAGGTCAGCATCGATTTCCCAAGGAGCTCCGTTCCGAGCGCGGCTATCCTGTCCGTGCTTTCTACGATGGGGCGGGACGGCAGGTCTCCGTAGATGGCTACCACGGCCACGGCGGCCCCTCCGGACACCCCGATGACCATCGCCGTGCGGTGCTGGTGAACCATGTTCATAGGGTTCAGTCCGGCTGGGTTCATCATGAACGCCACCATGAAGAGGGCCATCACTGTCATTTCGACAGCCATCATGAACAGCAGGGCGATCCCGAGGTACTCAGCGAGCAGTAGCACCATGATGGCTCCCACGTTCAGGAACGACGCCAGCAACGCGAAAGAGGCGCGCACCATGGAATCAGTGCGGAAAACTCGCCATCCGAACCAGACGGCGGCGACGCCAAATACCCAGAACGCCACATCCACGCCGCTGGCGCTCATCGCAAGGCCTCCAAGCCCGCCACGAGCAGGTGTGCAAAGCCCGCTGGCAAGCCGATGGTCCATAACAGGGTGACAGTACGCTGAACGGGGAGGCGCGCTGCCCGCTGCCCCACCCAGGTGGTGAGCGTCATGAGCGCCAGGGTCTTGAGTCCCATCCAGATCCACCCTGGTAACCAAGGGCCGAACCAGCCACCCAGGAATACGGCGGCTCCCATCGCGGAGAAGACGGCGAGCATGCCGCCCCGCGCCGCTTGCCAGAGCAAGAGGTCCCGACCCGAGGACTCGATCGAGACGCCACCGGTCAGATCGCTCCCCTCTGCGAGATCAAAGGGACCGGTGAAGGTCACACCCAGAGTGACCAGCACCCAAAGAGGGAGCCCGAGAGGTTGGCGTATGACGTTCCACAGCCCTGCCTGTGCCTCGACGATCGCGGACACTTGCAGCGATTCTGCCGGCAGGGCAGCCGCGATGAGCACGAACATGCTGAGCAGCTCGTACGAAAGACCAACCGCGACGAAACGGAACCCACCCTGCAGCGCGAAGTGCGAGTTCGGCGACCACCCGCGGAGAAAGACGGCGACGATCGCCAGCGCCTCGGCCGCGCCAAACAGCACGATTCCAGTCTGCACATCAGCGATGGCGAGGGCCTCGTCCAAGGGAACCACGGTCAACGCGACGCCCGCCAGCGCGGCGTAGCTGGCAGGTGCGATGAGCCACAGCAGCATGTCAGGGCGTTCCGTGATGGAGGGTTGCTGCGTGAGTAGAGCCGCGGCGGTTCGGAGAGGCTCGAGGAATGGCGAGGTCCGGGACACGTCCGGGAGCGAAGGGCGCAGCGCGATGCCCAGAACCGCCGCCAAGTACGCGCCGCCGACGAGCAGGGTCCAGGCGACGGCCATGCTCACGAGGGGCGAAAGGGAGCTGACGTCAGACATCAATCAGGAGCCCTCCTCCCGGGATGGTCGTGCTTGCTGCTGTCGCCTCCGTCGTCGGCGTGGGATTCGTGCCCACCGTGCGCGGTCGTGTCGGAGTCATCGCTGCTCTCTTCTTCTTCTGTGGGACTGAGCGTCGCCGGGTCCAGGTCGAGGCTGACGAGCGTCGTCACGAACTCGTCCCAGACCGAACCAGGAGCGAAGTGGACGAGCGCGTCTCCCAGGGGGCTTCTTGCCGTCGAGCCAAGAGCGCCCCGGGGCCCTTCCAGTGGGTATGCGGGGTCGTGCTGCTCGTCACCAGCGCTCTGAGCGAGCTCGAGCGCCTGCGCCGCCTCGGCAATTCGGAGCTGCCAACGGGCCTCGACGTCGCCCGCTTCACGCAGGAGCGGCTCGAAACCGAGCCTCTTGTATGCTGGATCCGCCAATCGGACGTCATCTCGACGACCCGCAGCGCGCGCCACGCTGCCGGTGGCGACCAGCGCTTCGCGAGGGAGCACTCCAACGCCCCGCGTCGCCAGCCGGAGGCCGAGGGAACGTCGCAGGCGACGGCCCAGGGCGTGCACCTCCGTTGCGGCGGTCGGTGCATTGCTGATGGCAAGGCGGTAGGCTCGCGCTGCGAGGTCGAAGAGCCCGAGGAAGTGCAGCAGATCCGCTGTGGCCGCGAGGTGGTGCTTGGCGCGTGCTACCTCGACATCTGCTATACGTACTGGGTGCCGGGAGCCTTCGAGGAAGACCTCGGCGAGGTCCGGCTTGACCAGCCCGGGGACCCTCAGCTCGAGCGACTCGATGAGGTCTCCCTGTACCGTCACCGAGAGCCGCGTGCCGGGCGGCAGCCAGGGGAGAAATGGCCCGAGCTCTAGCGAAAGGCGGTCGAGTGCCAGCCCGTCGCGGAGGTCGTCACCGGTCATCGCCATGGACCGCCCGTACGGCGTCCCGCCCATCATGCCCTTACCGCCTTGCCCGTGCGGTCCTTTGCCTTGCCAGTCGACGGGGTTCTTCGCCGGACCAAACACGGGCGCCTGTTGCTCTCCCGCAAGAGCGCGTCGGAAGGCGGCCACGATGGCACTCGTCGGGTCCTTGGCCGCGGCGACGCGCTCTGCTTCCGGAAACGGCGGCTCGCCGCTCGGTGCCCAGTGAACCACGCCGCTGGGCGTCGGCAGCTGATCGTGCACGCGCCGCGCAGGAGCCTGGAGCTCGGGCGGAAAGGCACCGACGGCGACGAGCACAGCCGCGTGCCGCGGAGAGGAAACCATGCGGAGCGCGGGCGAGTACGCCAGACTGCGAGCGCGCTCGCGCTCTCCCGCGCCACAGAGACAGAAGGTAGGGACGCGGGCATATCCCGCCAGCTTGGCCAAATAACTTGGTGCCAACGACCCTCCCCTCACTGCCAGCGGAAAGCTCCCTCCCGCCAGGCATAGACGACACCGACGGCAAGGATGGCCAGGAACATGCCCATCTCCGCGAGGGCCTTCATCCCCTCGCGGACGAAGACGACTGCCCACGGGTACATGAACATCATCTCCATCTCGAACGCGAGGAAGAGAAGTGCCATGGGGTAATAGCGCACGTGGAATCGGCTCCAAGCGTGCGTGGACGGTTCACTGCCGCCGAGGACGGGTAATGTCGCGGTCCAAGGTCGCTCGGTGGGCTGACGCGGACGTCCGAGCCAAGCGACGAACACCCAGGTGAGGAATACAGCCACGGCTGTGGCGAAAACGGACGTGAAGGCACTCACGATCGGGACCTCCCGCCTCGCAAGGCCGGTTCGCAATGGGGCTGCCTTGCGACTTCCGTGTTCTTCATTGGCTGGACTCCTGCGCCGCTCGCGTGCATCGGGGATGCCAAACCCCGTCCGCCTTGCTACCCACAGAACGCGGCGATGGTGCCTGGTTGGTCGGTTGGCTAGCCCTCGCTCTGACGCCACATCCCGGGCAGCGCGCATCTCTCGGGCTAGTCCGGGCGGCAGGTTTGTGCTTGCCTTGTGGACGCCGGCAGGTGTCGGGCTTGCGCTCGGGTGGCGCTCGGAGGCAGTCCGCTGTCGCGCGAGATCGTTTATAAAGGGCCCGTGTCCGAACGGCCCGCTCTCTCGCTCGTGCTTCCCGTCTTCAACGAGGAAGAGACAATACCAGAACTCCATCGGAGGCTCACGGCGCTCCTCGACTCGATGAGCGAGAGCTGGGAGGTCATCTTCGTCGACGATGGCTCGACGGATAGGTCCCTCACGATGCTCCGGCACATGGCTGAAGGGGAGCCGCGCTTCAAAATCCTCAGCTTCGCGCGGAACTTCGGCCACCAGATCGCGATCACGGCGGGGCTCGACGTCGCGGACGGTGACGCCGTCCTCGTCATGGACGCCGACCTCCAGGATCCACCCGAGGTCGTCAAGGAGATGCTGGAGAAGCATCACGAGGGCTATGACGTGGTGTACGGCGTTCGCAGCCGCCGCTACGGCGAGACGCTCTTCAAGCGCCTCACTGCAGCGCTCTTCTACCGGATGCTTCGCAGTATGCTGGGATTCGAAGTCCCCGTGGACGCTGGGGACTTCAGGCTCATGTCGCGGCAAGTCGTGCTCACACTACGGTCGCTCCGGGAACGCCACCGCTTCGTTCGCGGTATGGTGGCGTGGGTAGGCTTTCGGCAGACCCGTGTCCTCTATGAACGCCCCGCTCGCTTCGCTGGCGAGACGAAGTATCCCTTCGCGAAGATGCTTCGCTTCGCCATTGACGGAATCACGTCGTTCTCGATCGTACCCGTGCGGCTCGCGACGATACTCGGGATCGTTACTGGGCTCCTCGCTGTCGGGATCGGCGGCTGGGCGCTTTTCCAGAAGCTTCGCGGCGCCCCAGTGGTCATTGGTTGGACCACGGTGATGATGCTCGTTGCCTTTTGCTCTTCGGCACAGCTACTCGTCACGGGGGTCCTGGGTGAGTATGTTGGCCGGGTCTATGAAGAGGTGAAGAAGCGCCCTCTCTACACGGTTGCCGAGCGCATCAATCTGGTGGATGCGCTTCCAGTTTCGGACCCGCCCAACAGCATGGCTACTGGTCGGGCGCGCGAAGCCGCCGAGCCGAAGCGTGCTTGATTTGTAACTGCGCGTTGCACTCGGGTCTCCGTAGCTCTGTGGGAGTACTTGGATCCGAGACCTACGGCAGAAGCAGGCATCTGCGGTCCAGCGTCTCCGTGGTCCTCTCCCTTTGCTCCTCCACTACCGGCACCAAGCGTCGGCTACGTGGCCTATGGTCAGCAGAAAGGGTGGGTCCACCAATCCACTGCCAGGCGGCACGCCAGTTCACCCGATGCCCGGCAACCCAGAGTCCATGTACTCGAATGAATCGGTTCACTGTTCGTGCCTCGATCAAGCATCGCTCGGCCATTTACTACGAGTGGGATGGTGCCTACGGTCGGCGGGAGACCTGTCGCAGTCGATTGTCTTTGCGCAGCACTGAGATAGGCTCTCCCCACCGATGTTCCGCACCGCGCTTTCCGGTCGTTCTTCCTTAACCCGTCTCGTCCGCGCCCTTGCCTTGTTCGAATTGGAGGCGGCGTCCGTCGTCTTCGGTGTGGTGGGCCTCGCGCTCGGAAGCAGTCTCACCGAAGTCCTCGCGCGCAACGAGTTCCCCGACGAGAGTCGGCAGCAACTGATGTTGGTACTCGGGAGCGTCGGTCTGACGGTTCTCGTGGCGGGGTTCATCGCGTTTGCTCGTTTTGGCTCGTTCCGCCTCCTTAGGTGGGCGAAAGCGGGCGCTGTGCTCATTCCCTTAGGCCTAGCGCCCTACCTGTTGGAAACTGAGTTCTGGTTCCGCCACCAGCTCGAATACCTCGTAGTGCTGGGGGCCTCCGCGCTCGCCTGTGAGGTGAGCCTTTTCGGATTCTTCAGCGAGGTACTCGCGAGGATCCGCCGACGGAAGAGAACAGCTAACTGGTTTGGATGGTTTCGCAAATCCGAGAAGTTACCCTTCGCTGTCGTCTGTGTTGCGAGTCTGGCCTATGTCATCCTCACGAGCTACTTGACTATCCTTGATCACTATAGGTTCGGTACGGGTGCCTATGACTTGGGGATCTTCGACAACCTCATGTGGAACGCGATGCATGGAGAGCCATTCCGCTCGACGGTCATGTACGGTGATGGCCCAGGAAACTCCCTAGCGAGCCATGCCGAGTTCGCCATGGTTCTTTTCGTGCCCATCTACGCACTCCACCCGAGCGCTGAGATGCTCCTCGTCATTCAGGCCACGGCGTTGGGCGGTGCCGCGATTCTGCTCTACTTGTTTGCGGCGACTCACTTGACGAGGTGGCTCTCTGTCCTGATTTCTATCAGCTACCTCCTGTATGCTCCTCTGCACGGCGCCCAGTACTATGACTTCCACTGGCTGCCCATATCCATCCCATTCCAGTTCTTGCTATTTTATGGAATTGCCGTACAGAGGAAGCGAATCATCATTCCGGCTACGGTGGTGCTATTCCTCATGCGTGAGGATATGGCTCCCGGCACGATGATCGTCGGGATTCTGCTGGTACTAACGGGCGCTCGTCCCAAACTAGGAATCTGGTTGGCGCTCTCAGCGGCAGCTTGGTTTGCTCTGGTCAAGGGCGTAATCATGCCCCACTGCGGCACGTGGTTCTTTGCTGATCTGTACCGCGACTTAATGGTCCCCGGGGAGCATGGGTACGCCTCAGTGATGAAGACCTTGGCGTCCAACCCGCTCTTCGTGGCACGGCATCTCATCACGGCACCCAAGTTCGAGTACATGTTGCACATTCTAGCGCCCCTGGCGTTTCTCCCACTTCGGCGCGCCACCCTCGCGGTCCTCTTGATCCCGGGAATGTTCTTCACGTTGGTAACTAACTGGCCAGCCACAATATCCATTAAGTATCACTATTCCTCTCACTTTACACCATATGTATTTGCGGCTGCGACTCTCTATCTAGCCTCGCTCAAGAATCATTGGGGTACCGCCTTTGTGGCTACTTCCGTGCGTCAGGCGCGAGTATGGGCTGGGGCCGGCGCGGTTCTGTTTGCTACGGTGTGCCATTCCACTGTATTTGGCTTGGTCATCAAACCCAGCTCTTTCGTCGGCGGGATACAGCCGGTCAGATACGAGATGACGCCGGAGGAGGCGTTGCGGCTCAAGCAGCTGGAGTCGCTCATTGCCATGATTCCGCGGGATGCATCAGTGACGACCACCGACTTCGAGACGCCCCATTTGTCCAATCGGTCCGATATCTATGCCATTGGCCAGTCACAGGCAGCCGGTGAGTATCTGTTATGGGGAAAGTCGTCATTCCATCTAGGGCGCACTAGAACTAACATTCAGGTGGTTATGGAGCAGCATCCGTATGGCTTTGTGGCCCGCTCTGGGCCGTTTACGCTTTGGAAGCGCGACCACGAATCGCCAAGCACCAGTACTGAAAAGGCCGCGCTCTATCGCGAGCTAGGGGTACGCCGATCCTCTCCTTCCCCGAACAGGAGGTGACGCTTGGGTCGGTCCGAATCTGAGCAATTCGGCGAAGGCTACCGAACAGCCCGGGACGAGTGGCCCGCCCAGGCTGCTCGGAGTGGCGTGTGCCCGAAGGTTTCTCGTTCTCACACCCAGCGGGCGCTCATAGTTAACCCTCGATAGACGGCGCCGGGTACAGTTAGCTATACACTGCTTCAGTACCAGCTTCCGTTTACCGAGTACGCTTGATGTAGGGCGGAGCTGTAGGATCTCCTCGAGAACACATCGATCCTGCCTGGGCCCCAGCTCACGGCTCCTACCTTGTCCGCCTGAAGGTTGCCCTTGTAGGACCACGCGGACCAAGCACCGTTGCGATAGGAGCTCATGTACAGGCGCCCCGCGGCTGCGAGGGCAAAAGCTTCAAGTTGTCCCACTCCGGTCTTTACCAGGGTAGGGGCTCCGTCCAGAGTAGCCGGGGGATGTGGTACGGATGTCCAGGTGATCGTGCCGCCATCATATGCAAAGTGAAATAGTCTTAAGTTTGTTCCGCGTACTAGTGCGTCCAGTCGATTGGCTCCCCAACTTACTGCAGAGACATCTCCATGAAGCGTGGTCTCGGTTGGGTGTCCCCAGTTCTGGAAGGGGTGCGAACTGCCGTCGTACCATTTGTGATGGAGAGACCCGCCGCCGACCACCAGCACGTCCCAGCGATTCGCTGCCCAGGACGCGACTCCCGGGCGTCCGGCGATGCTGCCGCCTTCGCTTACCCACGGCCCCCAAGCGTTGTCATAGGTTCGCCGCCAGAGCGCGGTATCCGATCCACGAACGAAGACATCAAGTTTACCGACGGCTCGTCCAACCGCATTGGGTGAGCCGCCGAGCCCGACTGAGGGCGCGCCGAGATTGCTCCACGGGTGCCATGCGCCATCGAACCACCGCTGATGGATGCGGTCCGGCGAGCCCAATCCACGAGCGAAGATGTCCAGGCGGCCACTGCCCCAGGATGCGGCAGTCGGGCTCCCAGCGATTTCCCCGCCGAGGTTCAACCAACGGATGCCATATACTGACTGTGCGCCCTGACGATCAAGCTCGCTAAGGGCGGTCTCGGTGCCACTCGGTTGCATAGCAGAATCTGGATCCGGACCATTGAGTATGGCGACGGGATGCGTATCTGTTTCATTTGCAAACCCGAGCGCGTGTCCAAGTTCATGGCGAGCTTGATACCAGTAGTAGTCATTGCCGGACTTTTGTGGTCCGATCCTGATTTCCCGTTGCGCCCGTGGGAAATGCGGCCGAAAGCTCACGGCGCTTCCAGCGGACAGCGTCCCGTCGTACCTGATGTTGAACTTGACGGAGCTGTTCGTGTTGTCGCAAGGTGATGCGGAAACATTATAGATGTTTACATCGGCGGCTTGGTTCCAGGAAGTGGCGGCTGAGTTGTATGTGCTAGTAATGAATGCTCGGAATGTCGTGCTTGGCCAGCCAGTGGGTGAAACGCAGAAAGATAAGTCTCTCTTATCCGTGGACGACCACGTGGAGCTGCAGACGCTATCCCCACAAGCGTACGTCGTTAGCCGCAACTCATCCTGCGTAGATGCTAGGTCGTTCCAGTTTTCGTCCCCCGCGCCGTCAGCGCATCCGAGAAGGGCAGAGCAGGTACTAAGAATGGCAAGATGGGTATGGAGCAAGGAGCTGGTGCAAATTGGTTTCATTTTAATTCCTTTGTAGAGGGGTCCTGTCATCCGAAATCACGGAAGCCCGTCGCCTGGAAATGACAGTTCCTTGGCACATGAACGGTGCCAAGGATGCATGGTTCTAGTCCTCTTCCGGATTCTGTCCGTCTCCCACGTGACGAGGCGTACTGCATGAACGAATACTGGCAGCTGGGGCGACCTGTCAATGTGGTTTCGGTAACAAGAGAGCTTAACGTTCCTAACGCTCTTAACGTTCCTAACGCTCTTAACGTTCTTAACGCTCTTAACGTTCTTAATGGTGTGCAATCGCGAGAGGAAGGCGGCTCATACCTTGGTGAACGCAAGAGATGTGACGTCTCTCGGGGTCGTCTACACGGTATCGCTAACCACGTTGGTAAGCTGCGCACGGAGGCGGCGAAGCGCCGGAAGCGGCACCTTCCAAGCCTCCCCCATGCCCAGCGCGCGCAGTTATCCCCGCTCGCTCCAAGCGAAAGCGGGTCCGCCGGCATCGAACGATGGTGGACAGCGGCGGGCCCGCCGCCGACCCCCTCAAGCGCGATCGAATGTAGGGCAACGGGCCGGCCCGGCTGCGACGAGAGAACCGCTATGAGTTGCAGTCTCGTTCTCCCCGTGTGGCGCGTCAGGAGCTCGGAACCTGCGGGACGTCACCCATCCCGGGTCTTGCCTCCAGTGCGACTTGCCCCCGCCGTCAAGAGGGGATACACGGGACAGGATGCTTTCCAAGGCATACCAGCGGGTGATGGGGCACCCCTTCGTCTATGACCGCATTCGGCCGTTTCTGCTGGGTGGCCTCGACGTGTCGGCCTTTTACGACGCGCTCGGCGTGACGGAGGATGACATCGTTCTGGACGTCGGGTGCGGCACCGGGAACGCCCTCGACTACCTCCAACGGTTCCGGAGCTACTGGGGCTTCGACACCGATCCGGTGGCCATCGACTCAGCCAAGAAACGCACTGTCCCGGCAGGTCAGCACGTCGAGTTTGCCTGCGCCCCCTGCACCGAGGCGGATGTCGCTCGCATCAAACCGTCGATCGTTGTCATGTGCGGGGTGCTGCATCACCTCAGCGATGAACACTCGGTGAGCCTCCTGCGGTCGGTGGCGGGGTCCGCCCACTTCTCGCGCCTGGGCACTCTGGACGTCGTGTACCTCCCTGGTACATCGCACTGGCTCAGCAACGTACTCGCTGCGTTCGACCGCGGGCGTTTCGTGCGGCGGCAGGCGGAATACAGGGAACTGGTGGATCGCGCGGGACTCTGCTTGAAGGATGAATCGCTGCACTGGAATCATCCGACGCGTCACATTGCGCGTTATTACATGATGCGAGTCGAGGCTACTCCGGAGCGCTAGGGCCTGTCCCTGAATGCGTGCCCGTGCCCGGCGTTGTACGCCGAAAACTTTTCCATGGTGCTTGAGGCATGCTCCAGGGAGCGCAGCATGCTTCGACTTCAACTGAACGACGGTCAGTAGTCAAAGTTGGCTCTTGTGCTGGAAGGCCAGCGCGGAGCGGGGCGCCGGGCGAAGGATGATAGAAACTTCATCGAAGCGGTTCTGTGGTGGCGCCGCACGGGGGTACCAGGTCGTTCGCGGGGCGGCCTTTCCACGAAAGTTCACCTTGTTGTCGATGCGCTCGGCCTGCCGCTCACCTTCGAGCTCACCGAGGGCCAACGCCACGACATTTGTCCTGCGAAGGCGCTCGTTGCACGAGCTCTTTCGCGCTGCCTGCTTGCCGACAAGGCGTATGACTCGGGAGCCTTCCGAGCAGCACCCGCGGTCGTTGCCATCGGCTGCGTGCTTCTGTGGTTGCGGTTGTGAGACGTGCTCACATCTCGCAGCTCTGCGCGAGCTTGATGAGCATCGAAACAATGCGCACGACCATCTCCTTACCTGCCTGGTGTTGCTCC
>JAEWRL010000014.1 GCA_023398955.1 Pseudomonadota bacterium | reverse complement strand
TCGCGATATCGCCATACGAGATTGCCTTCGCCAGGCCCTTGGTGCTCTGCACCTTCACGATCGCCGCTGTGAGCGTCGTCTTGCCATGGTCGATGTGACCAATCGTGCCGACGTTGACGTGAGGTTTGGTTCGTACGAATTTCTCTTTGGCCATCGCTTCCCTCGTTCTCGATCAGTTTCCGCGCACCTTGGCGACGATTTCTTCTTGGACTGAATTCGGCACGGGCTCATAGTGCGCGAACTGCATGGTGTAAGTCGCGCGCCCCTGCGTCTTGCTGCGAAGATCCGTCGAATAGCCGAACATGGTTGCGAGCGGTACCTCCGCGGTGATCACCTGAGTCTTGCTGCCGCGGGAGCCCATTCCGAGCACCTTACCGCGACGGGAGTTCAGGTCTCCGATTACATCCCCCATGTGCTCCTCGGGCGTCACCACTTCGACCGCCATGACAGGCTCGAGGACCTGCGGACCAGCGCGGCGCGCCCCGTCCTGGAAGGCCATCGACGCAGCGACCTCGAAGGCCGGCCCTGATGAGTCGACCTCGTGGAAGCTTCCATCGAAGAGGCGCACCTTGACGTCGGTCATTGGATAGCTCGCCAGGATGCCGCGTCCCATGGCATCTCGAGCGCCCTTCTCGATCGAAGGAATGAACTCCTTCGGGATGGTTCCACCCACGATCCCATTCTCGAAGATGAAGCCGGCACCGCGGTCCGAAGGCTCAATTTCGAGCTTCACGTGCCCGTACTGACCATGGCCACCGCTCTGCCGCACGAAGCGTCCTTCGCACGCCACCTTCTTCGTGATGGCTTCCCGGTAGGCGACCTCGGGCTTGCCGACGTTCGCCTCCACCTTGAACTCACGCCGCAGGCGATCGACGATGATCTCGAGGTGAAGCTCACCCATGCCGGCGATGATTGTTTGCCCGGTTTCTTCATTGGTGAAGGTGCGGAAGCTCGGGTCCTCGTAGGCTAGCTTCTGCAGACTGATGCCCAGCTTGTCGAGATCGGCCTGGGTGCGGGGTTCGATTGCGATCGAGATGACGGTATCCGGAAACGTCATCTTCTCCAGCACGATCGGAGCCTTATCCGAGCACAGGGTGTCACCAGTGCGCGTATCGCGTAGTCCGACGGCCGCGTAGATATTGCCGGCGCAGCAATCCTTGAGCTCCTCCCGCTTGTTGGCGTGCATGCGCAGGATGCGCCCGATACGCTCGCGCTTGCCACGGTTGGCGTTGAGCACGGCCGTACCGCTCGTCAGGGTGCCAGAGTAGACCCGGAAGAACGTAAGGTTGCCGACGTAGGGATCATTGGCAATCTTGAATGCCAGCGCCGCGAACGGCTCCTGATCGTCGGCTTTCCGAACCAGCTTCTTCTGCTCGTCCTCGATGTCCACCCCTTCCATGGGGGGAACATCGAGCGGCGAGGGCAGGTAGTTGACCACCGCATCGAGCAACAGTTGGACGCCCTTGTTCTTGAAGGCGGATCCACAGAACACGGGGACGAAAGCGAAGCTCAGCGTTGCCTTTCGCACCGCTGCCTGGATGGCTGCCTCTGTGACGTCAGCGCTCTTGCCTTCCAGAAACCGCTCCATGATCGATTCGTCGACGTCAGCGCAGGCCTCGATCAAGTCCTCCCGAAGCGCCTCGCACTTCTCCCGCAGCTCTTCCGGGATGGGCTCCCAGTCGTACTTCGCGCCGAGCGACTCGTCGTTGAAGATGGTAGCCTCCATGCGCACGAGGTCGACCATGCCGCGCAGCGAATCCTCTTGCCCGACAGGCCACTGCATCGGCACTGGACGCACGCCAAGGCGGTCCCGCAGGGAGTCGAGGTTCATCTGGAAGTCGGCGCCCAGCTTGTCCAGCTTGTTGACGAAGGCGATACGCGGCACTCTGTAGCGGTCCGCCTGCCGCCAGACTGTTTCGCTCTGGGGCTCAACCCCATTCCCGCCATCGAAGACGGCGACGGCACCGTCGAGCACCCGCAGACTGCGCTCCACCTCGATGGTGAAGTCGACGTGACCCGGCGTGTCGATGATGTTGATGCGGTGCTTCTGGTCCGCGAAGGGGCCGTTGTCCGTCGTCCAAAAGCAGTTGGTGGCCGCGCTCGTAATCGTGATCCCGCGCTCCTGTTCCTGCTCCATCCAGTCCATGGTGGCGGTGCCCTCATGGACCTCGCCAATGCGATGGCTGATGCCCGTGTAGTACAGGATACGCTCGGAAACCGTGGTCTTTCCCGCATCAATGTGGGCCATGATGCCGATGTTGCGGGTTCGCTCTATTGCAATCTCGCGGGCCATGTTGTCGCTAGGTCTGGTTTCGCCAAAGAATCGTATTGGGCTTTGAACGGACGAAACCCCCTCCTGCTACGGCGTCTCTCCCTCGGAGACTGCCCAATGTGCCGGAAGGGGTTCGGAGTCGCTGCTGCCGCCGGTCTGGCGGGGCGTCCTCGCGTGGGGAGCGCCTGGCGCGAATCCGATGTTATGTGTGCTCAGTCATTCGTTCGCTAGCACTCCTTCGTCCGTTCTCTGAGGTCGGGAGCGAGCCGGGCCGCCATGCGGCCAGCCAGCATGCTTACCACCGGTAGTGGGCAAATGCCTTATTGGCCTCTGCCATCTTGTGGGTGTCGTCCTTCTTCTTCACCGAATTGCCACGCAGCTGGGCGGCGTCGACGAATTCTGCGGCGAGCCGCTCGCGCATCGTCTTCTCGCCACGACCCCGCGCGTACTGGACGAGCCAGCGCATCGCCAAGGCAACCCGACGCTCGGGCCGCACTTCGACGGGCACCTGGTAGGTCGCGCCACCGACCCGGCGGCTCTTCACTTCCAGCTTCGGCTTCACGTTGTCGAGAGCCTTGCGGAAGATCTCGACAGGGTCTTCTTTGAAACGGCTCTGGATTATGTCGAACGATCCATAGAGGATACCCTCTGCCGTCGACTTCTTACCCCCAAGCATCAAGGAGTTCGTGAACTTCGCCACGAGCTTGTCCTTGTACTTGGGATCCGGAATGATCTTGCGCTTCGGTACTTCACGTCTACGAGGCATGACGAAGGCTCCTACTGCTTCGGTCGCTTAACGCCGTACTTCGAGCGCTTGCGGTTTCGATTGGCCTTGTTCGTGCTGCTGGGCCCTGAGGCGCCAGACGCATCCAACGTCCCACGGACGACGTGGTAACGCACGCCCGGGAGGTCCTTCACACGACCGCCACGGATGAGCACGACGCTGTGCTCTTGGAGGTTGTGCCCCTCACCAGGGATATAGCTCGTCACCTCGATGCCGTTCGTGAGCCTGACGCGACACACCTTCCTGAGCGCGGAGTTCGGCTTCTTCGGCGTAGTGGTGTAGACACGCACGCACACCCCACGCTTCTGGGGGCACGAACGCAGCGCTGGCGAGGCCGTTTTAGCCTTGATCGCCTGGCGACCGTTGCGGATGAGCTGCTGTATAGTCGGCATCGGGATACAAGGGGTCCATTGCCCGGAATCGGGGGAACGGGAGGTTAGCCGCGTGGCCCCTTCTGTCAAGTCGGATTTTAGGGGGTGTGGGCTGCGAACTCGAGAGCTGTCCAGAGGTTCTCTCGAGCCGAGCTATGTACTTGAAACAGCATTGGATTCAACTGATTATGCATTCAGTTGTCGGCAGCGCGCCCGCGAGCTTTGGCGCGCCCCTCGGGAAGGATCCAGCGCGGGTCGTCTCCAACCAACCAATCCCAGACCGCCCGAACCTGCCTCGCCTGCTTCGGCTCCCAAGCCGCGCTCGCGGGGCCGACATAGACGAGGTGGGCGTCGGCGCCAGCCCGCTTCGTCCACTCGGCGGCGCGCGCGGCCACGGCGCCGCAGGAAGGACGGCCGCAGACGAACAGGGCCCGCTCGCCTCCACCCTCGGCGAACAGGGCAGCATGGCTAGAGGACCAGCGCTCAACGCCTCCTTCGATGAACGCTACCTTCGAGAAGAAAGCCGGCTCCTCGCGCAAGACGGGAAGGGCTAGCTCCGCTCCTCTCCCGAACGCGCCGATGACGATGGGGCCCGAAGCGACGTGCTCGCCGAAGCGGTCCTTCAAGGCCTGCAGCACAGCTCGGAGTTCCCGGCGAAGCTGCTCGGCGTTGGCGTAGGTGAAGCGCTGCGGGGCTCCAACGGCATCGGCCGGGACTCCCCGCGGACAGACGATGAACGGCACGGCAGTCACCCCGCGCCAGGTGCCACATTGCCACTCGGGGCGATCAGCGGCGCCGTGTAGCGCGACGAGGACGGGGCGCGGGCTCGTCGCGCCGAGCGGCACGGCGACGCTCGCTGGCGCATGCCCAGGCACCGTGAGCGAAACGAGCCAGCTTTGCGCGTGAAGCGGGGGCAGCTTCGTCGCGCGCTCGGTTGCGCGGGGCTGATCTTCGTCGCTGCGACGCTCGCAGCTCGCCAAGAGAGTCAGCGCCGCTGCGATGAGGGGGACGGCGAGCACCCAAGCCCGCGGCTGCGTTCTCACAACCGCACCTCGCCGCGAGTCACGGCCTGATAGAGTGCGCTATCGAGCGGCACGTACCCACAACCCCGCCAAATGAAGAGAGGGTCGGAGATCACGGTGGGATCCACCCCGTCGCGCTGTAGCTGCATCCTCCGGGGACGCAAGGTAAGGGTACGCTCGATGCCGGCAACGAAACGTAGAAAGCATGGCCGGTCGCCGGGGCGCAGGCGCGCCATCCGAGCGACGAGCGCTTCCATATTCGCCTCGCCCTCCCAGACGACTGCGAGGGATGGGGGGGTCCCATCGATGGCTGGCACGCGCACCCCATAGAGGACACAGTCGCGTACGACACCTGGGATCATGAGCGTCGCGGCCACGCGTGGCGCAGCGAGATTCAGGCCTCGATAGCGGATGCACTCGCCCGCGCGCCCCACGATGGAAAGGAAGCCCTGCGAGTCCTTGAGCATGAGATCGAACGAACGATAGTAGACGTCCCCAGCCGTGAAGACGGATCGCCGGATGCGTTCCCCATGGCTGCCGTCACATCCGGCGTACCCCTCGAAGCTCCCGAGGCCGAGCCCCGGCACGAGAGGCTGTCGGATCAGCAGCTCGCCGAGTTCGCCAGGGGCAGCCTTCTGGGCGAATCCAACCTCGTTCATAGCCAGATCTTCCTTGTCCGCATCGTACCGCGCAAGTACCAAGTGCCGCTCTGCCAGGCGCGGTATACGTCCTACGGTCCCCGCAGGTCCTCCGAAGCGCACGAGCGCCAGGGGCCCGTCGCTCGCCCCATAGAACTCCGTAATCGCAGGGATGGCGAATCGGCGTCGGCACTCCACCTCCACCTCGGCGTCGAGACCCATGCTCACCAGGAGGCGGACTCGGTGATCTCGCTCGGCGGCGGATGTAGGCTGATGCAAGAGCCACCGACACATCTCCCCGATGCCGAGCCACACGGTGGCGTTCGCTTCCTTGGCCTCGGCCCAGAACCGACGAGCGCTGAACTGCCCTGTGAACGCGAGAGGCGTCGCGCTCATCAGCGCGGGCGCGAGGCCAACTGTCAAACCCGCAGCGTGGCATGGATTCATGCTGCTGAGGAGTTTGTCACCCCGCCGAAAGCGGTACACGAGGCGCGCGAAGGCCACGCCCCCGAAGAGAACGCGTGTTTGACGCACGCGGCTGAGCTTCGGCTGTCCGGTGGTACCGGAGGTCTGCAGCCAAGCCGCATCCTCGTGCGGCTCGGCGCGTGGCGGTGCCTGAAACCATTGCGAACGAGGGGGCTCCCCGCCGAGGTGCTGGGGCACGCTTTCGGTCACCAGCACGCCCTTCGCGCCGCGCCCTACTTCCGTCACGATCGCCGGATCGTCCTCGCCGGCCAGCAACCTCACCGTGGCGCCCACGGCATCGAGTGCTTCGGCCACCCCAGCCGGACCGCGGCGCGCGTCGAGCAGCACCGGCACCGCCCCTATCCACTGCACGGCAAGGAGTGCGGCAACAGCCTCCAATGGCTCTCCCGCAACCACTGGCACGGGCTGCCCTGGTTGCACCCCTAGCCGTTTCAGCCGCGTCGCGAGGCCGCCGAAACGCTCCGCCAGCATCACGTGGGACCAGCGCCGCTCGCTGCATTGAAGAGCCAGCCCGCCGGGTCTGAGCGTTGCATTTCGCAGCGCGACGTCCGCGAGGGTTTCTCTAGCTAACGCTGCGCGAATGAACTCGTGGGGGCGCCGTAGCATCCCGAGCAACACACCCCCCTCTGCAGCCCAGGCGCGCAAGAGCACGCGCGCCCCGGGACTAGTCGCTGAGGAAATGGGCGCCCCTCTCCAGAACCTCACGCCAGGCTACCTCCGCAAGTGGGTCGAGCGATATACGAGCTGGCTCGGGGATGCGCCACGCCGGGCCACATTGACCCGGCGTCGACGCTACCGCCCCCTGAAGGACAGCCTGTAACCCTACCGGTTGCCCACTGCCGGAATCACTCCGCCCGCTGCCGGCACGTAGGTGGCCGCCGCCGAGGAGTACTCACTGCCTGGATCAGTGATGACGCGGAGCCGCTTGTACGCCGGGAGGCCAGTGCCCGCCGGGATGAGCCGTCCCATGATGACGTTCTCTTTGATGCCCCGGAGGTCGTCTGTCTTGCCGCAAATGGCAGCCTCAGTGAGCACCTTCGTCGTCTCCTGGAAGGATGACGCGCTGATGAAGGATTCCGTCGAGAGGGATGCCTTGGTGATGCCCAGCAACATCGGTTCCGCCACCGCTGGCTGTCCGGAACGCTCGATGACTCGCTGATTCTCGCGCTCGAAGACGTACTTCTCGACCTGTTCGTCGACAAGGAAGCTGGTGTCACCCACTTCCTTGATGCGTACCCGGCGGAGCATCTGCCGCACGATGCCTTCGATGTGCTTGTCGTTGATCCCGACGCCCTGGAGCCGATACACCTGCTGGATTTCGTTGACGAGCCACGCCGCCAGCTCCTTCTCGCCCTTCACGCGAAGGATGTCGTGGGGGTTCGCCGGACCATCCTGCAGCGGATCGCCAGCACGGACCGCGTCCCCGGGCTGCACCTGGATGTGCTTGCCCTTCGGGATGAGGTACTCTCTGGCCTGGTCCTCGAGGGGCGTCCCGTCGATCCCGTAGGGAGTGATGACGACCTTCCGCTTGCCTTTGGTGTCCTTCCCAAAGCTGACGATGCCATCGATCTCGGTGATGATCGCGTGGTCCTTGGGCTTGCGCGCTTCGAAGAGCTCCGCGACGCGCGGCAGACCGCCCGTGATGTCCTGGACCTTGGTCGTGTCACGCGGAATCCTCGCGATTGGATCGCCCGGGGCGATCCGTCCGCCGTCCTGCGCCACGATGTTGGCGCCCACGGGGAGGAGGTAGCGAGCATCGAGCTCCGTGCCGGGAATCTTGACGGGCTCGCCCGTCTCCGGATCCGTGATCGTAATGCGGGGGCGCAGCTCCGCCGCACGCGACTCAATGACGATCTTGCGGGACAGACCCGTTACTTCGTCAACCTTCTCGATGACGGTGACACCTTCCACCAGGTCGCCGAAGTTGACGATGCCGCCCACCTCCGTCAGGATCGGAGCCGCGAAGGGATCCCACTCCGCGACGGTGGTTCCCGCAGCAACGCGATCTCCCTCTCGACACT
The DNA here is from genome assembly GCA_023398955.1 of Pseudomonadota bacterium. Lineage (GTDB taxonomy): Bacteria > Myxococcota_A > Polyangia > Polyangiales > Polyangiaceae > JAEWRL01. Next base: position 11,413 of record JAEWRL010000014.1, on the reverse strand, counting down.
TGAGCTGGGCGCCATACAGCAGCCGGTGGTGCTCACGCTCGCGCCCGGTGTCATCCATGATGATGAGCTCACCGTGGCGGTTCATTACGACGACGGTGCCGTCCTCCTTGGTGGCAAGCTGAGCGTTGCGGAGACGGATGATGCCCTCGGTGCGCGTTTCGAGAGCGTTCTGCTCGATCTTGCCACGGGCTGCCGCACCACCGATGTGGAAGGTCCGCATCGTGAGCTGCGTGCCCGGCTCGCCAATGGACTGGGCCGCGATGATGCCGATCGCTTCGCCGATATTGACACGGTAGCCTCGTGCGAGGTCGCGCCCATAACACATGGAGCAGACGCCCCGCCGAGTCTGGCAGGTCAGCACCGACCGGATCACTACCTCCTCGATGCCCGCCTCCTCGATCCGACGCACCAGCGCCTCGTCGAGCTCGGAGTTGGCCGGTGCAATCACCTCCCCAGTGAGCGGATCCACCACGTCTTCCAGGGCCACGCGCCCCAGGATGCGGTCGCCGAGAGGCTGAATCACCTCCCCGGCTTCCTCGAGCTTGGTCACCCGAATCCCGTCCAGGGTCCCGCAATCGAACTCTGCGACGACGGCGTCCTGTGCCACGTCCACGAGGCGTCTCGTGAGATAGCCGGAGTTCGCCGTCTTGAGGGCGGTGTCGGCCAATCCCTTGCGCGCACCGTGCGTCGAGACGAAGTACTGCAGCACGCTGAGGCCTTCGCGGAAGTTGGCGGTGATTGGAGTTTCGATGATCTCGCCGGAAGGCTTGGCCATGAGACCGCGCATCGCCGCGAGCTGCCGCATCTGCTGCGTCGATCCGCGAGCGCCGGAGTCCGCCATGATGTAGACGGGGTTGAAGCTGCTTTCCTCGGCGGTTTCGCCGGTCTCCGAATCCTGGACGGTCTGCTTGCTGATACCGCTCATCATCTCTTCGGTGACGCGATCGGCCACGCCCGCCCAGATGTCGACGACCTTGTTGTAGCGCTCACCGTCGGTGATGAGCCCTTCCTGGTACTGGTCGACCACGCGCTCCAGCTCGCGCTGGGCTGCGTCGATGAGCTCCTTCTTCTTGTCCGGGATGACCATGTCATCCATGCAGATGGACACGCCTGCGCGCGTTGCATAGGTGAACCCGAGTGTACGCAGCCTGTCGGCCAGCAGCACGGTTTCCTTGTTCTTGTGCTTGCGGTAGCAGACGTCGATGAGCGCGCTCAAAGCCTTCTTGTTGAGGACCTTGTTCACGTACTCGAACGGCACTTCGGGGGGTAGAATCTCGGAGATGAGGATCCGGCCCGCCGTCGTTTCGACGAGCTGAGTCCGAGGCGTGCCGCCCTCGTCGACATCGCTGATCCTGACGAGGATCCCCGAATGCAAGTCGACCTCGCCATTGTCATACGCCATGCGCACCTCTTCGGGCGATGCGTAGACCCCGCGCAGGTGCCCCGAGAGCCGCCCCGCGCCATCGTCGTAGCTCAGGGCGTCGCGACGCCAGCTGCCGCGTCCGAAGCGGCGCATGCGCGTGGCATAGTAGAGGCCGAGGACGATGTCCTGGGTCGGGTTGATGATGGGGCGACCACTCGCCGGGGAGAGGATGTTGTTCGTGCTCATCATCAGCACGCGGGCTTCCATCTGTGCCTCAATCGAGAGCGGCACGTGGACTGCCATCTGGTCACCGTCGAAGTCGGCATTGAACGCCGCGCAGACGAGGGGATGCAACCGGATGGCCTTGCCCTCGATCAGCACCGGCTCGAACGCCTGAATCCCGAGCCGGTGGAGGGTCGGCGCGCGGTTGAGAAGCACCGGGTGTTCCCCGATTACCTCGTCCAGGATGTCCCACACCTCGGGACGCTCCTTCTCAACCATCTTCTTGGCGCTCTTGATCGTATTGACGTAGCCGCGCTCCTCCAGCTTGTTGTAGATGAAGGGCTTGAACAGCTCGAGCGCCATCTTCTTCGGAAGGCCGCACTGGTGCAGCTTCAGTGATGGCCCGACTACGATCACGGAACGTCCCGAGTAGTCGACCCGCTTGCCGAGAAGGTTCTGGCGGAACCGGCCTTGCTTGCCCTTCAGCATATCGCTGAGGCTCTTCAGCGGGCGCTTGTTCGGTCCGGTGATGGTCTTGCCCCGACGGCCATTGTCGAAGAGTGCGTCAACCGCCTCTTGGAGCATACGGCGCTCGTTGCGGATGATGATCTCGGGCGCGTTGAGCTCGAGCAGACGCTTGAGGCGGTTATTGCGGTTGATGACGCGACGGTACAGGTCGTTGAGATCACTCGTCGCGAAACGACCACCATCGAGGGGCACGAGAGGCCGCAGATCGGGGGGCAACACAGGAATGACGTTCAGCATCATCCATTCCGGCCGATTTCCGCTGCCACGGAAGGCCTCCACGACCTTGAGACGCTTGGCGAACTTCTTGCGCTTTGCCTCGCTGGTGGTGGTGCGCATCTCCTGGCGAAGCTGCTCGCTCAGAGTGTGTACATCCACACGCTTGAGCATCTCGAGGACGGCCTCACCGCCCATACCGGCATCGAAGCGGTCATCGCCGTACTCGTCCGCCAACTGTGCGTAGCGGTCTTCGGTGAGCAACTCGCCCTGCTGAAGCTCCGTATCCCGAGGATCAATGACGATGTATGCCTCGCAGTACAGGACCTTCTCCAGGTCCTTGAGAGTGATATCGAGGATGTTCCCGATCCGCGACGGCAAGCTCTTGAGGAACCAGATGTGAGCAACGGGTGTCGCGAGGTTGATGTGCCCCAGGCGCTCCCGTCGCACCTTCGATTGGATGACCTCGACGCCGCACTTCTCGCAGACAATCCCACGATGCTTCATGCGCTTGTACTTGCCGCAGATGCACTCGTAGTCCTTTACGGGGCCGAAGATCTTGGCGCAGAAGAGACCATCGCGCTCCGGCTTGAAGGTGCGGTAGTTGATCGTCTCCGGCTTTTTGACTTCGCCGTGCGACCACTCACGAATCTTCTCGGGGCTCGCCAGCGAGATCCGCATGGCAGAGAAGGAGAGCGGATCCTTGGGCTTCTCGAAGAAGGAGAAGATGTCACGCATGGCTGTTCACTCCTTTACGGACGCTCGATGCAGAGAAAAAAAGCTGGAAAGGCGGTCGGCGGCTGGCAAGGCGCGAAGGCCGCCCCCGGGCCCACCCCGCCAAGGCGGGCCCTATCTGATTCGCACGAGTGAAATCGATCGGCATCGGCGTCAATCCTCCGCGGCGACGGCTCCAGCCCCAGGAGTTTCGACGAGCTCCACGTTGAGGCAGAGGGACTGAAGCTCTTTGATCAGAACGTTGAAGCTCTCCGGGAGTCCCGCTTCCAGTGCGTACTCTCCCTTGACGATCGATTCGTACATGCGGGTCCTACCCTGGACGTCGTCGCTCTTGACCGTGAGGAACTCCTGCAGCGCATAAGCGGCGCCGTAGGCTTCCATGGCCCACACCTCCATTTCGCCGAGCCTCTGCCCGCCGAACTGCGCCTTTCCGCCGAGCGGCTGTTGGGTAACGAGCGAGTAGGGACCGATCGAGCGCGCGTGGATCTTGTCGTCGACGAGGTGATGGAGCTTCAGCATGTACATGATGCCGACGGTCACGTCCTGTTCGAAGGGTTCACCGGTTCTTCCGTCGAAGAGGATGGCTTGCCCAGAGGTCGGCAGCCCCGCGTTGACGAGCGTGCCCTTGATCTGCTCCTCGGAAGCGCCGTCGAACACCGGGGTGCCGAAGAAGACGCCGCGCCGCAGCTTCATGGCCATGCTCTTCACTTCCTCGTCGCCGAGGCCGCGGATGAAGCTCACGAAATCGCCGTCGCCGTCGTAAACCTCGATCAGCTTCTCGCGAATCTTCTCGGCGCCGTAGGCACGTTCGATCATCTGCTCGATCTGCAAGCCGAGAGCCCGCGCACCCCAACCGAGATGCGTCTCGAGAATCTGCCCGACGTTCATGCGACTCGGCACGCCAAGCGGATTGAGCACGATATCGACAGGCGACCCATCCGACAGGTACGGCATGTCCTCCTCGGGAAGGATGCGGCTGACCACACCCTTGTTCCCGTGGCGACCTGCCATCTTGTCGCCGATCTGGAGCTTGCGCTTGATGGCGACGTAGACCTTCACCATCTTGATGACGCCTGGGGGCAGCTCATCGCCGCGGCTGAGGCGATCGATCTTGTCGCGGAAGTGCTCCTCCCGCGCTCGGACCATTTCCTCGAGATCGTGGAGGAGCTGCGCCACCTGGTCCGCCCCGTCGGCAACTGGGATTTCTCCCCAGTACTTGCGAGGCGTCGCATCCAGCGCTGCGTCATCGAGTTCCACACCCTTTTCGATCAGGGTGGCACCCTTGTCATCGACGAGCTTGCCAGTCGTCGTCTGAGCGAAGAGAACGCCGCGGATCTTGCGGTAGAAGGAGTCACGCAGGATCTTCACCTCTTCGTCGCGGGTCCGCTCGAGCTTCGCTCGCTCCTGGTCTTCGATAGCCTTCGCGCGTTCGTCCTTATCCGTCCCCTTGCGGGAGAAGATACGCGCGTTGATGACGATACCGCCCACCCCCGGAGGAACCTTGAGAGAGCTGTCCCGCACATCCCCGGCCTTCTCGCCAAAGATGGCCCGCAAGAGCTTCTCTTCAGGGCTCAGCTGACTCTCACCCTTCGGAGTAATCTTACCCACGAGGATGTCGCCAGGCTTCACCTCGGCGCCAATCCGGACGACGCCAGCGTCGTCGAGGTCCTTCAAGGCCTCCTCACCGACGTTGGGGATGTCCTTCGTTATCTCCTCCTTGCCGAGCTTCGTGTCACGGGCAATGCACTCGAACTCCTCAATGTGCACCGACGTATATACGTCATCCTTGACCATCCGTTCGCTGACAAGGATGGAGTCCTCGAAGTTGTATCCCTGCCAAGGCATGAACGCGACGAGAACGTTCTGACCTAGCGCCAGCTCACCCATATTGATGGCGGGGCCGTCAGCTAGCACGGCGCCAGCCTTCACGACTTCGCCCGGACGAACGATGGGCTTCTGATTGTAGCAGGTGCTCTGGTTCGAGCGCTGGTACTTGGTGAGCTGGTAGATGTCGGGAACCTCATCGCCTTCGCCGGACGTTGCCCGCACGACGATGCGCTCCGCGTCGACGCTCATGACGACGCCGTCACGCTTCGCCGTCACGCAGACGCCCGAATCCGTTGCAACGCGGAGCTCCATGCCGGTGCCCACGAACGGAGCTTCGCTGCGCAGGCAGGGGACCGCCTGACGCTGCATGTTGGCACCCATCAAGGCGCGGTTCGCGTCATCGTGCTCCAGGAAGGGCACGAGCGCCGCGGCCACGCTCACCATCTGGTTCGGTGCCACGTCCATGAGCTGGATCTGCTCCTTGGACGCCATGCGGAAGTCGCCATTCAGGCGCGCGCTCACGAGTGTGTTTGTGAAGCGCCCGTCATCGTCCTTGGGAGCGCTCGCTTGAGCGATGTACTTGCCCTCCTCCTGAAGGGCACTGAACCACTCGACCTCCTTCTTGACCCGACCCTCCTCCACCCAACGATAGGGGGTCTCGACGAAGCCGTACTCGTTCACGCGGGCGAACGTGGAGAGCGACGCGATCAGGCCGATATTCGGGCCTTCCGGAGTCTCGATGGGACAGATGCGCCCGTAGTGGGTTGCGTGGACGTCGCGCACTTCGAAGCCGGCACGCTCCCGCGTCAGACCACCCGGACCCAGAGCGCTCAAACGACGCTTGTGAGTAACCTCACTCAGGGGGTTCGTCTGGTCCATGAACTGCGACAGCTGGGAGCTGCCGAAGTACTCTTTGACGACGGCTCCAACCGGTTTCGCGTTGATCAGGTCGTGCGGCATCAGCGTGTCGATCTCCTGCGAGACGCTCATGCGCTCCTTGATCGCGCGGGCCATGCGAACCAATCCGATGCGGTACTGGTTCTCCATCAACTCGCCCACGGCGCGCACGCGGCGATTGCCGAGGTGGTCGATGTCGTCCACGGAACCGCGCCCATTCTTGAGCTCGATGAGATGACGCACCGTCTCCAGGATGTCCTGTGACGTCAGCGTCGTGGAATCGAGCTGCGGCTTCTGGTCCTCCGGCAGGTCCCGGTAGAACTTGTAGTTCAGCTTCAGCCGCCCCACCGCAGACAGATCGTACCGCTCGGGGTTGAAGAACAGGTTGTTAAAGAGTTGCTTCGCCGTCTCGAGGGTCGGCGGATCTCCCGGCCGTAGGCGTCGGTAGATCTCCATGATGGAATCTTCCATCGTCCGCACCTTGTCGGCGAGCAGGGTGTCGCGCAGGTAGGGACCGACGTTCAAGCCATCGATGAAGAGCACCCGAATCTGCGCGGCGCCTGCCTCCCGCAAGCGATCGAGGGTAACCTCCGTAACCTCCTCGTTGCACTCGAGGAGGATCTCACCCGTTTCCTTGTCGATGACGTCCTCAGCGCTGACCTTGCCAATGAGGTCGACGAGCTCGATGGGCAGCCGATCAATCTCGGACTCCTTGAGCTTGCGAATGGCCGCCCGCGTGAACTTCGTGTTCTTCTTGACGAGGGTGGAACCACCCACCTTGATGTCACGGGTGGCGCGCTGACCTGGGAGCAGCTCGAACTCGATGCTCTTGGAGAACTTGCCGCCCTTCTCCAAGTACACGGTCTCGGTCGAGTAGAAGTAGTTGAGCAGGTCCTGGGTGCTGTAGCCGAGCGCGCGCAGCAGCACGGTGGCGTGCATCTTACGCCGGCGGTCGATGCGAACGTAGATGACGTCCTTGTGATCGAACTCGAAATCGAGCCATGATCCGCTATAGGGGATCACCCGCGCAGAATAGAGCAGCTTCCCACTGGAGTGGGTCTTGCCCTTATCGTGGTCGAAGAAGACTCCCGGGCTGCGATGCAGCTGGGAAACGACGACACGCTCGGTACCGTTGATGATGAACGTTCCCGTATCCGTCATCAGCGGGATTTCGCCGAAGTAGACCTCCTGCTCCTTGATGTCACGAACGATGCGTTCGCCACCATCATGGGTGTCATACACCATGAGCTGGGTGGTCACCTTGATGGGTGCAGCGAAGGTCATCCCCCGCTGGCGGCACTCGTCGACGTCGTACTTCGGCTTCTCGAGGTTGTACGAGACGTAGACGAGCTCGCTGGTGCCGTCGAAGTCCTTGATAGGAAAGACACTCCGGAACACGGCCTCCAGCCCGATTTCCTTCCGTTCGCGCGGCGCGGTCGTCGCCTGGAGGAACTTGTCGTAGCTGCTCTTTTGAATGTCGATCAGGTTCGGGATGTCGACGATCGGTGCGACACGCCCGAGATTCTTACGGTGTCGGAAGTTCGATTGGACCTTAGACGCCATATGCCGTTCCTCCAGACGCACCTAGCGGGCACGGCGCACAAGGCCGCCCCGCGAGGCATTTTCCCCCACATTCATTCGTAGATCGCCCGCGCCATAGGGCACGGGCGAGGTTTGACGTTCGGAATTGAACAGCCAGCACGAGGTCCTTACTTGACCTCGACCTTGGCACCAGCAGCTTCGAGCTTCTTCTTCACGTCGTCCGCTTCTTCCTTGCTGACGCCCTCTTTGATGGCCTTGGGTGCACTCTCCACCAAGTCCTTTGCTTCCTTCAGCCCAAGCGCGGTGATCTCGCGCACGGCCTTGATGACGTTGATCTTGTTGGCGCCAGCGTCTGCCAGCACGACGTCGAACTCCGTCTTCTCTTCCTTCTCCTCGACCGCAGCGGCCGGGCCAGCCACGCCAGCCACCGCTACGGGTGCGGCGCTGACGCCCCACTTGCCTTCGAGTTCCTTGACCAGCTCTGCGATTTGAATGACGGGAAGGTTGGAAAGGTAATCGACAACCTGCTCACGGGAAATGTCGGCCATGTCTCACTGCTCCTTATGCCGGTTAGGCTTGGGCTAACGTTTTCTAGTCTTCTGCTGAGTAATGATTGGGGTGCCCGCTCCGATTCGACATGAAGAGCGAGCCTGGATAATTGGTAAGCGTTGCGGGCGTTGACCCGTCAACCGCCTTCGGCCTGGCGTTGTTTGGCCGCGAGGACTCCGACCATCTGCTGGGCGGGTGCACTGAGGAGCCGGACGAGGCTCTGCGCAGGCGCCATGAACGTCGCCAGGAGCTGTGCGCGCGCTTCGTCCTTGCTGGGGAGGTTGGCCAGCTGGCTCTCGACGCCGCGAGCGTCAAGAACCTGCCCATCCATCAGTCCAGCCTTGATCTTCAGCTTCTCGTTCGTCTTCGCGAAATCCTTGGCAACCCGCGCCGCCGCGCTGGGCTCCTCGAAGCTCCAAGCAATGCCGGTCATTCCGCGGAGCGCGGGCTCGAGCTGCGTCACGAAGGACGAATCGCCAAGGGCACGCTTCACCAGCGTGTTCTTGACAACCTTATACTCCACGCCCTTCTCACGGAACTGATCACGGAGCTGGGTGACTTGTTCGACCGTCAATCCGGTGTAGTCGACGAAGACTGCGGAGCTCATGCGCCCGAAGAGGTCTTTGACTTGGTCGATCACCTCGACCTTTTGCGATCTCAGCATCAGTGAGCCTCCTCGGAACTTGCGCTCGCCACGTTCGGGTCGACCCTGACGCCGGGCCCCATCGTGCTAGAGAGCGTAATGCTGCGTAGATACACACCCTTGGCCGTAGCTGGCTTGCGCGCAATCAGTTCGCGAATGACGGTCTGAGCGTTCTCGACGAGCTGCTGGGGCTCGAACGAGACTCGCCCCATTCGGCAGTGCACCACACCAGCCTTGTCGACGCGGTACTCCACCTTGCCTGCCTTGGCCTCCTTCACTGCACGGCCCACCTCGAAGGTAACGCTGCCGACCTTCGGGTTTGGCATGAGGCCGCGGGGACCCAGGATTCGACCTAAACGGCCCACGAGCCCCATCATGTCGGGCGTGGCGATACAGCGGTCGAAGTCGAGCATTCCACCTTGGACTTGAGCGACCAGATCGTCAGCACCTGCAAGGTCGGCCCCTGCGTCGAGTGCTTCCTTCTCCTTGTCGCCCTTGGCGAAGACTAGCACGCGCACTGTTTTGCCGGTGCCATTGGGCAGAACGACTGCACCTCGCACCATCTGGTCTGCGTGCCGGGGGTTTACGCCGAGGCGCACCGCGATATCGACGCTTTCGTCGAACTTCGCGTAGGCCGTTTGCTTGACCACAGCAACGGCCTCCTCGACAGAATGGCGCTTGGCGCGGTCGAATGTCGCCTCCGCCTCTCGCTTCTTCTTGGCTACTTTGGGCATTGATTCGTCTTTCGACTCCTGGGAGACGGCAAACTCCGCCGGAAGAGCCCGGCCCGAGTCACCGCACCAGTAACTTGTTCTTCGCGTCCGCCACTCACTCGACGTCGACGCCCATGCTGCGGGCGGTGCCGGCGATGCTGCGAGCCGCTGCGTCGATGCTCGTCGTGTTCAGGTCCTTTAGCTTGACCTCGGCGATCTCACGCAGCTGATCCCAGGTAACCTTGCCAACCTTCTGCTTATTCGGCTCCTTCGAGCCGCTGCCCGGCTTACCTGAGGCCGGCAGCCCACAAGCCTTCTTGATGAGAATGCTCGCGGGCGCGCTCTTCATCACGAAGGTGTACGAGCGGTCCGCGTACACAGTGATGATCACTGGGACGACGGTGTCGCCGAGCGGGGCACTCCGGCTGTTGAAATCCTTGCAGAACTGCATGATGTTGACGCCGTGCTGGCCAAGCGCGGGGCCAACGGGAGGCGACGGGTTCGCCTTGCCAGCCGGCAGCTGCAGTTTGATGTATCCGGTTATCTTCTTCTTGGTAGCAGCCATCGCTTCACCGCTTCTCTACGTGCGAAAAATCGAGTTCAACTGGCGTGGGGCGCCCAAAGATGCTGACCATGACCTTGAGCTTCTGCTTGTCAGGCTTCACTTCCTGCACGGTCCCGGAGAAGTTGGCGAAAGCGCCGACGACGACACGTACCTCGTCGCCCTCCTGGAACTGCTGACGCGGCTTCGGCTTCACGGCACCTTCGGTGATGCCTTTGCGAATGCCTTCGATGTGGGGAGGCTTCACTTCCTGCGGCTTCTGGTTTCCTACGAAGCCAGTAACCTTTGGCGTGTCCTTGACGACGTGCCAGGCGTACTCCCCCATCTCCATTTCGACGAAAATGTAGCCGGGAAAACTGGTCTTTGTCTTGACGCGCGCCTTGCCGTCTTTCGTGTGCTCGGTCACCGTCTCCGATGGAATCAAGATCTCGCCGAACTTATCCTCCATCTTGAACTGGCGGATACGCTCCTGCAGAGCAGCTTTGACCTTGTTCTCGTAGCTAGAATAGGTCGTGACGACGAACCACTTCTTGTCGGACATCCTGAGCTATTTCCCCGCTAAGCGCCGTACACCAGCGTCGTCAGAAATCCCCACAGACGGTCCAGCAGGGCAATATAGACTGCAGCCACCACGCTCGTCACCACGACCACCATCGTGCCGTTCGTGACCATGCTCTTCTCCGGCCAGGTTACTTTCGAAAGCTCGGTCGCGACGTCGGTTGCCCACTGACGGACGTGTGGCTTGCGGTAGGCCTGGATCACTGCGATGAGGCCGATGAGCGCACCGACGCTTAGCATGATCGAGCCGCGCTCTTCTTCACCGTAGAGGAGTAGCTGGGGAACTGCCCGCGCCGCCATAGGCCACTCGGCCAACAGATTCCAGGCCAGAGCCAACAGTTTGCCGCTCAGATAGGCGAGCAACATACCGGCCCCGAAGAAGGCCGCATGCACGTACTTCTGGGTGCCAAGATCGGCCGGCTGAGCATCCTGCTCGACAGCGAGCTCGTCCTCCGAACGCAGCTGTAGCTGATCCTCCCGGCGGAGCAGGTCAGACCCGAGCTCATCGCCGCTCGGCGCTGCGCCTTCTTGGGCCTTCTTGTCTTCGTCCTTCGTTACCATGCTGATTCGGCTCGTCGGCGTGGACGCCGCGTTTGGGCAGGGGCGGAGAGGCTCGAACTCCCGACCTGCGGATTTGGAATCCGCTGCTCTACCAACTGAGCTACACCCCTAAATCTCTGGTCGCGGAATCGTGGGCCAGTCTGATCCCACTGTTCCAACTCGCTATCTACTCTCCACGTGCAGCGTGTGTACATTGCAGCTATTGCAGAATTTCTTGAGCTCGAGCGGTTTAGCGCCATCGCGACGGGGCCTGGTGGTCTTGTAGTTGCGGGCGCCACACGCCGAACAACTGAGGGCAACGGTCAGACGACCGCGCGAGCTTCCTTCGACTCGCCTGCGCTGGGTCACCGTCACCCTCTTCTTCCTGTACCGGCTACTCGATGATCTTGGTGATGACGCCAGCGCCGACGGTCTTGCCACCCTCACGAATGGCGAAACGCATCTGCTCTTCGAGTGCCACCGTCGTGATCAGCTCCACTTCCATCGTGATGTTGTCGCCG
>JAEWRL010000002.1 GCA_023398955.1 Pseudomonadota bacterium | reverse complement strand
GCGGGCGCCGAGGGCGGCACTGCGGGCGCCGAGGGCGGCACCGCGGGCGTCGGTGCGGGCGCCGGCGGCCAAGGGACGGCTTGTTTTGGCGACGAGACGACGTTGACGGAGCTGCCAGCGACGCTCTGCGCCCAGCTGCCCTACGCGGCAACGCCGTGCCCCACCGGGGACTATGGCGGCTCCCTCGCGATGCAGCGCTGCATCTACTTCGCGCAGAACGCTCGTCCTGGCGTCTTCGAAGCCCTTTACGGTTGCTTGCAGGATATCGAGGGGGATGTCTGCTCCGAGGATGCGGAGAATGCCGCTGACGACTGCGTTTGGATGGCGATGAGCGGTGCTTGCAGAGACGTCCTCATCTACCCGGACTATCCCGACACGACTTGCGAGTGGCTGGTGGCGGGGGATCCGGATCCGGCTTCCGTCGAGAACCCCTATGAAGGTTGTTCGGACATCGTCCCCGATGGCACTACCGAAGAGGCGATCGCCGCCTGCGACGCCACTTTCAGTGCCTTCAATGAGGAAGGACGCGCTCAGATTTACGACTGCTATGCCTGCCAGGTGGTTGCGGAGGACCTCACCTGCGGCGAGCAGTTCGAGGAATGCGCTCTGCCCGACGTGCCGGTTATCAGCGTTACTCCTTACCCCTACGATCCCGAGCCTGGAACCTGCGAGTAGGCGGAAAGCCGCGCCCAACCCGGGTGCCCGCGGGGCACCCCTACAGTGCGCACCGTGAGCGCCGGGATGCTGCAGGGCTAGCTCCCCCCTTGCCATCCCGGCCCTCCATGATACCACCAGCTCTACGCCGATGGGTGTATCGAGACAAGAGCTTCTGGAACGAGCCCAGCGCCTACACCGTGAAGGCCGCACGAAGGAGGCGGAGAAGCTCTATCGCAAGCTTGTTTTCAGCAATGCCCAGCACCACCGAGCGTTGAGCTCACTGGGCGTGCTTCTCTGCGAGGCCGGTCGCGTCGAGGAGGCGATCGGGTACATCGAGCGAGCCGTCGCCGTCAGTCCGAGCCCAGCGTACCTCACAAACCTCGGCGTGGCCTACCGACTCGCGGGCAGGCTGGACATGGCTGCGGAATCGTTCGGGCGCATTCTCGAGATCGATCCCGACTATCCTGACACCCGCCTGAACCTCGCCACCGTTCTCATGGATGCTGGTGCCCAGGCTCATGCGCTCCCGCTGCTCGAGGAAGCAGCCCAACTTGGTCCTGGCAGTTCGCGCCTCTACTCCGCCCTATCCAGATGCCACTTGAGCTTGCATCGAGCAGAGGAGTCTGTGGCTCATGCCAGGCGTGCCGTCGAGCTGGCACCAAGCGACCCATCAGCTCACCGACAGCTAGGCGAGGCGTTGGACGCTCGCGGCGACAAGGCGGAAGCCATCGCAAGCTATCACCGCGCAGTTGAGTTGGATCCCTGTGATCACAGGACGCACAGCGAACTCATCGTCGCGATGCTGGCGAGTCCTGAGCACGGCGCGAAGCAGCACTCTGCCGAGGCTCGTGCCTGGGCAAAGCTCCATGCGCAACCACTGCGTGGGGAAATACGCCCCCTCACGAACGACAAGGACCCCGAGCGCCGTCTGCGCATCGGCTACGTCTCTCCAGACTATCGCGCACATGCCGTACAGCAGTTCTTGGTGCCACTGTTCGAGCAACACGACAAAGCGGCGTTCGATGTGTTCCTGTACTCCTCCGTGGACCGCCCGGACCTCGAGACTCAATGGTATCGAGACTTCGCGGGCGACCATTTCCGTGATATCCGACACGTGGATGACGTCCGGGCCGCCAAGCTCGTGCGCAGCGATGGTATAGATATTCTCGTCGATCTCGCTCTGCATAGCAGCGGCGGGCGACTACGGGTTTTTGCCTGTCGACCAGCACCTGTGCAAGTCAGCTGGCTCGGTTACATGGGAACCACGGGTCTCGACGTCATCGACTATCGCATTACCGACCCGTTCGTCGACCCACCTGGGACCGATACTGGTGTCTATGCGGAGACTTGCTTGCACTTGCCCGAGACACTGTGGTGCTACGCTCCCCTCAATTCCGAGCTGGAAGTGGGAGCCCTGCCGGCACTGTGCACAAATCATGTAACATTCGGCTGCCAGAGCACAGATCGTAAGCTGCACGACGGTGTCGTCGCTCTATGGGGACAAGTACTGCGCGCAGTCGCGGGGTCTCGACTGTTCCTTTACGCGGAGGAGCGTACTCGCGAGCGGCTGCGTCAGGCATTCGCTCGCGAAGGGGTTGAGCCGGCTCGCATCGAATTTGGAGGGCGAGTTTCCCGAGTCGAGTACCTCCGACGGTATCAGCGCATCGACATTGGGCTCGATACATTCCCCTTCAATGGCGCAACGACAACTCTCGACGCAGCGTGGATGGGTGTCCCGGTCGTTACGCTCAGCGGTGCCTCGTCGTTGCAGCGGGCTGGGTTTTCTATCGCGATGAACCTCGGCCTCCCCGAGCTCGTCGCGTACTCCGAACAGGTGTTCGTCGAGAAGGCCGTTGCGCTGGCCCGGGATCTCGATCGCGTCAGCAGCCTTCGCGCAGGACTGCGCTCGCGCCTGGAAGTGTCGCCGCTCGGAAACGCGCCCCGCTACGCACGGCACGTCGAGGCCGCGTACCGCACCGCGTGGCGGCGCTACTGCATGTCATAGCCCTCCGGCAGCTGAGCACGAATGATGCCATACCTCGACGACACGCTCGCGCTGCGCCGTATTCTTCCCGAACAGGCATCAGAGCCACGTTTTTACACCGCGACTCGGCAAGGCTGAGATCCTACCTGCCCGCTGGAACCGGGAGGGCTCCCGAGGCTAGAGGGATGGACTGATCACCACGTCGTCAATATACATTGCCCCGGACCAGTTGCTGCTCGGAGTGAGCCGAAGACCGATGCGGTCCACGGGGGCGCCGCTCGAGAACGTGTACGTAATCGGGAACCATGTACCGGTCGGGATGGGACCGCTACCCCACAGCAAGACAATGAAGTCGCCCTCTCCAGATGGTCCCCAAGTGTCGAGCTGCAAAGCGTCGTACGGATTCGAGAGCTCCGGACCGACGAGCAGCACCCATACAGAAATCCTATAACCTGCCAAGTTGATCAGGTCTTCCGTCGGACATAGCGAAACGGCAATCCCCGCGGTGAAGCTATTCGCGAGGTCGACGAGAATCGGGACCGCCAACGACGTGTTCGCGCTCTGGTACTCGGAATGGCTAAGCAGGGCATTCTTGGCCCCGTTCTCACCTGGCCAAGCGGGGTCCAGGTCGACAAGCCAAGGGGACGGGGACGCGCCGCCCCACTCGAAGTCCCACGCCAGGCACCCGCCGCACGCGAAGATGCCTGCCGCGCATTCACACCGACCATTCGTACACACTTGGCCCGAGCCGCATCGCTCGCAATCCGCGCCGCAGTGGTCGCTGTCGATGCGGGTGTCGTAGCAGGCGCCGCTACACTCCGTTGTTCCCGAGGGGCACTCGCACCGTCCTTCAGAACACACTTTGCCCCCCACACAGGCGACGCAAATGCTACCGCTCCCGCAAGAGTTGCCGGTGTTCTCGCAGGATTCTGCACCCCCGGTTGCGGCATCAGTACCCGATGAACCCGCCGCGACGGAACCTGCACCGGCGAGGATACTTGGACTACCGGCGAAACCACCGTGGGCGCCGTAGCCCGCCACTGGTGCCCCTGACTCCCAATTATCGCCACCAGCTCCACCATTGCCCCCTTTGGACGAGGCGCCTCCACTCCGACCGGCGTCACCACCTGCGCCACTTGGGAATGCAACTCGAGCAGTACCCCCTTGGCCAGCGCGGCCTTCCATTCCTTCATCAGCCGTATATCCCGCCTTTCCTGCCGTTGCCTCGCCCCCGCCACCGCCACCGCCCGCGCTTGCGCCCGACGCGCCCCCTTGTCCGGCTTCGCCAGCAGCGCCCTCGAACCTTGGATATACGTCTCGTACGGAGCACGACAGCAAAGGAATGCTGACGAGTAGCAGCACCATGCGGATTGTCCTGTTCACGACAAGCGCCTCGTCCGTCCTCAGAAGATACCGTCGAGGTGCACTCCAGCCACGCGAGAGCCAATCGTAGGCGTCAGTCGTGCATTGAGGGGCGAATTTGACTCGCGGGCCGCCATGGCAAAAAGGTGGAGAACTACGCCACCAGCGAGCGCTGCAGCTCCAAGCCCACCTACCACGTAGCCCATGGTATTGAGTCGCTTGGCGCGCTCAATCAGGCGTCGCCCTTCCTCGCCGCAGTACCTGTAATCGGGTGCGTCGCAGTCCGTTTTGGAGTCCATTTCCTTCGACTCGGACTCAATGAACAACCAGGTGCCGACACCTATGCCGACGAGCCCGATGCTGCCGATCACCAGGGTCATCGGCGTCGGAGCCACCGTTTCCAGTTGCTGGTTGGTATCGCGTGCACTGTGAGGACGGCCAGACGAGTTCTGCGTCTCTGTCGAAGTATCCTGTGTGATGGTAGCCTGAGGCACCTGGGCTGGCTCGAGAACGGCGACCTGGACGACGACTCGCTCCAGCGGAGCTTCCACGAGGACCCGGTGCGACCACGGTTTTCTTCCTGGAGCCGTGGCTCGGATCCAGTGTTCTCCCGGGTCGACGGGTATGGCGACACCGAAGCTAGCAGCTCGTATCTCGGTACCGTCCCGAGTGACCCGAAGCCCCTGGACGTCAGCTGCGCTGGGCGCGAGAACGGTGAGCGTAGACAGTCGCTCCTCCAGCAGACGGGCCCGCTCTCGGGCGAGTCGCTCGCGCTGGAGCTGATTGGTCTTCCGTGCTTCAGATGCGGCGAGCTCGAAGGTCGCCCAAGCGCTCGCTGTCTTCCCGCTATCCTGGTAGCACGCTGCCAGGTATAGCAACGTGCCCAGGGCGCGATCGATCCGTAGGCTCTCCTCCAGCTTCGCGCACGCCTCAGCGTAGCGACCTTCTTTGGAGAGCCGCACACCCTCTCGAAAAAGCGCCTCGGCAGTGACGATGTCCGGCGAACTGCCAGAGTCAACGTCGAACGCCGCGTCGGGGACCCCGGCAACAGCTGCCTGCGAGCCAATAAGGCGCTGCGCCTGGGCACCGCTGATAAGAACCAGCAGGAGGACCGCCGGTAGCATGAACCACCTTAGAGATCTCATGGACTTCTTCCTCCTGTGAGCGCAGGTCGACGCGAGAGCCTCAGAATGGCGTGACCTGTTGAGCTCTCGTAGTAGGATACGCCCATTCATTGTTCCGGGCTCCGGTGGAACGTAATCAGCGAGGGGAAACAGCAGCCACTGACAGGTAGCCAGGCCGGCCACGAGCCCAACCGGTCGGTTCCCTGACAGGCTCGCCCGCCCTTCGCCTCAAAACAGGGACATCTGCCCCTTGACCTCCAGCGGCATTCCGCACTCCTGGAAGAACTCCTGGGCGACGTCGGAGACCTCCGCCGCGGTGAGGCCGGCGATGTTAGCGGTAACCCCGTCCCCGGTCGCGGCCGCAGCGAAGTTCGTGATGCGACAACGCTCCGGCAACATGGAGCGGAGCACCGTGCGGGGGTTCGACGGGCGGCTGCGGCGCGCTGGCTCCATGAACTCGACGCGGCGCGCTGTGACACGGGTGAGGTGCCATTTGAGGTAGGCGAAGCGTTCGTTCTCCGTCTCGGGGCTACGGAAGCGGATCTCGACCACGTCTTCCGCTATTTGAGCTTTGGCACCTAGAGCGCGCGCTTGCCGGAGCAGGCGCCGGACCTCGCTCTGCGCCTGCTCCTCGTTCGGGCGCTCGCGGCTGGGCTCATAACGGAGTACTCGCTCGCCATCGAGTCCCGCCACGACGACCTCGGGAGGCAGGCTCATCAGGATTTCCTGCACCTCATCGAGGGAGACCGCATTCCTAATGCGAAGAAAGGCATCCGGGCAAGTCACCTTGACACCGCTCAAGGAGCGCGCCTGGCGAAACGGATCTGCGCCGCGGCAACGCCACTTCGACGGCAAACCTGCCATCTCGTTGGCTCCGTATTGAAGCTGATGCGTGCTCCGGTCAACGATGTCGATGACGACGCAGGCATGCTTGCCCGTAGCGGTCCGGAGACCACGTCCAATGCACTGGGTGTATACCAATGGCGAGGTGGTCGGCCTGGCCATAAGGATGCACGCGACGCCAGGATCGTCAAAACCCTCAGTCAGGACACCATAGTTTGTGAGGACCTGCACCTCTCCGTCACGGAAGCGCTGGAGCACCTCATCGCGGGCCTTCATCCTGCCGTCGATGGTCTCTGACCGGACGCCGAGCGCCGCGAAATCCTCTGCGAGGTGTCGGGCGTGCTCAACCCCGGCACAGAAGGCTATCGTCCGCTGTGAGGCCCCTTGCTCGAGCCAGGCCTTGACGGCGAGAGCCCGTTGCGCTGGCGTGTCCATCCGTTTGGCGAGGGCACCGACCTGGAAGTCGCCTGCCGAGAGCTTGATCTTGTCGAGATCGAGCCGGCTTTTCACGGTGAAGTACTGCAGTGGAACGAGGTAGCCGAGATCCACCAGATCCGTACGGGAGATCTCGAAGGCAGGCTCGCCGAAGACGTTCGATGCCGACTTGCCGTCGCTGCGGCGCGGAGTCGCCGTCATCCCCAGGAGGAGCCTTTCTCCCCCGACACGCCTCCAGAAGTAGTCGATGACCTCCTCCCAGCTCGGCGCCAGGGCTCGATGGCATTCATCGCAGATGATGAGATCGAAGGCGGCTGGGTCGTAGCGCTCCTTGCGATGCACCAGCGACTGCACCGAAGCCACGATGATGTCCGGCTTGCCTGTCACCGAGCGCTCCCCCTGCTCCACGGCGACTCGGCGACTCGGCAGATGCTGTTTCAACGTGCGGGCTGTCTGGTCAAGGATCTCCCTGCGATGGGCTACGAAGAGAACTCTCCGCACGCCGCAAACCTCGGAGAGGGCCTTGATGATGAACGTGGCGATCACGGTTTTGCCCGCACCAGTGGGCAAGTAGAGGAGCATGCGACGCTCCCGTTGTTCCCGGAACCGGGTGACGATCGCGCTCACCGCGGCCTTCTGGTACGGACGGAGGCGGAACGCCATGGTCGAGGGTCTATGACAGATGCCGCTGCTGCATGCTAGACCGCAAAAAAACCCTGGCCGGCAGGACGAGCCACGGTGTATCGCCCCGCTCCACTCGCCGAACCCAGAAGGGGCATGTGCCAGAACGGCCCGACAGAATGCCCCCAATCTGGCGGCATTCGCGCCGTGCGTTACCGTGCTTCGGCGCCGGGCGGGCTGGGAACGCCGCTTGTCTTCATTGGTTCCGCAGCGGGCGCCACCAGGCTTCGTTGTCGAGGTACCATCTAATGGTCTTCCGGATGCCCTCGTCGAACATCACCTCGTGCGAGTAGCCCAGATCCTGCTCGCTCTTACTCGCATCAATCGCATAGCGGCGATCGTGACCGAGCCGATCGGTCACGTAGGTAATCAGTTCCTCGCACCGCGCACGCCCGTTGGCCGCCGGACACTCGGGGAACCGCTCCGCAAGGCCCGGATCTCGCGAGAATTCTTGATCCAGAAGCCCGCAGACGAGTCTCACTATGTCGATATTGTGGCGCTCGTTGCGGCCGCCAATGTTGTAGGTCTCCCCGCATCGCCCACGGGACAAGACCAGCTCGATACCGCGGCAGTGATCCTCGACGTACAGCCAGTCGCGAACGTTCTTACCATCACCGTAGACGGGGAGTCGAACTCCGAAGAGCGTATTGGTGATCATCAACGGGATGAGCTTCTCCGGGAACTGGTATGGCCCATAGTTGTTGGAACAGTTGCTCGTCGTGACGGGCAGCCCGAAGGTGTGGTAGTAGGCGCGTGTCAGGTGGTCGGCAGCTGCCTTGCTTGCGGAGTACGGGCTGTTGGGAGCGTAGGCGGTTGACTCACGGAAGGCCGGATCTGCAGGACCAAGCGAGCCGTACACTTCGTCCGTCGAGACGTTGTGGAAGCGCACACCCCGAGGCTGACTCCCATTCGAGAGCCAGAGCTTCCGGGCAGCCTTCAGCAGCGCGTGCGTCCCGATGATGTTGGTGTCGACGAACGCGTCTGGCCCGGAGATCGAGCGGTCGACGTGAGACTCGGCCGCAAAATGGACGACCGTGTCGATGCGATGCGCGACCATCACGCTCTCGACGAGATCGGTGTCGCGAATATCGCCGCGGACGAACGCAAACTCGGGGCGCCCTTCGACTTCCGCCAGACTCGCCCGATTACCCGCGTAGGTCAGCGCATCGAGCACCACGAGGTGACTCTCCGGGTGCTTCCGGAGCCAATAGTGCACGAAGTTGGCTCCAATGAACCCAGCGCCGCCCGTCACCAACAAGCGAGAGGCATTCATCGAGCCGTTTCCGCTTTCCATGAACCGTTCATCGTTCCTCCAGGCCCCCCATGCCAAGCGCCCTCATGGGCGCGGGAGCTCGCGAAGCATGAGTGAGAGTTGTTCGCGCCAATGAGTCGCCACCAGGGCGAGGGCAACACGGGTCGCGCTCGAGTCGAGCACGCTGAACGCAGGTCGCCGCGCGGGCGTCGGGTATTGCTGTGTCGAGATGGGGCTCACCACGGGACTCGTCGAGAGGAGTCCCAGCTGGGTAGCCTCTTGGCCGATGGCGTGGGCGAAATCATACCAACTTGCCACCCCTGCATCGCTGAAGTGCCAAACGCCTGAGAGCTCGGGCTTCTCCGCCAGTGCCCACAGGACGCGAGCAAGTCCCTTTGCCCACGTGGGGCACCCCACCTGATCGGCAACCACTTGAACCGAGCCACGCTCGCGGAAGAGACGCAGCATGGTCAAGGCGAAATTCTTGGCATGGGCAGAGTAGAGCCAGGAAGTCCGCAGCACGAGCGCGCGATGGCCCGCTGTCTCGATGACTGCTCGCTCTCCAGCCAGCTTCGTGCGCCCATACGCCGAGAGCGGGTTTGGTGCATCGCTTGGCTCATAGGGGCGCGCCTTCGTTCCGTCGAAGACGAAGTCCGTCGATACGTGCAATAGCCGAGCGCTGAGCTTTGTCGCGAGCTCGGCAAGGCGCTGCGGCGCCTCGGCGTTGATCGTAAATGCCTTCGCTTCGTCCTGCTCGGCCGCGTCGACGGCCGTGTAGGCCGCAGCATTGATGATGGCGGTTGGCTTCAGCTCCTTCAGACGCACGGAAAGCTCACCGCTACGTTCCAGGTCGATATCAGGATAGTCGAGCGCGATCACCTCGATGCCCGGCGGCGCTGTCTTCCGAAGCTCCGTACCCAGCTGACCACCGCTGCCCAGGATGGCTACCCTCATACGCAAACTGCTCCTGCCCTCACGGGTACACCTCTGCGGCTGACAGGGTAGGCGCAGAGGCATCCTTGCCGGATAGACTCGGCGTCGCGCCGCGCTCGAGGGGCCATTCGATGCCGATCGTCGGATCGTCGTAGGCGAGGGAGCGCTCGTGCGCAGGCGCATAGAACTCGGTGCAGGCGTACATCACGTCGGCGTCTTCAGCGACGTAGAATCCGTGCGCAAAACCAGGGGGTACCCAGAGCGCTCGCTTTGCCTCGTCGTCGAGCCACTCGCCCACCCATTTGCCGAAGGTTGGTGAGCTCCGCCGCAGATCTACGGCCACGTCGAAGATGCGCCCACGCAGAGCTCGCACAAGCTTTCCTTGAGCGTTCTCTATCTGGTAGTGGAGCCCCCGGAGGACACCCTTCGAGGATCGACTCATGTTCTCCTGAACGAACCGAACACTGAGGCCCGCTTCGGCGAGCTTTTGCGTATTCCAGGTCTCCATGAAGAACCCGCGCTGGTCCCCGAAAACCTGGGGAACCAGTCGCGCGACGTCGGGCAATCTTGTCCGCTCGAGCTTCATCGCATCTCCCATCCAGCTGCTGGCTAGCGCGCGCCGCTGCTGAGCATCTCCGCCAGGTAATCACCGTAGCCGCTCTTCGAGAGCCGCTCCGCGGCCGCCCTGACTTGAGCTGCATCGATATACCCCATGCGGAAGGCTACCTCTTCGGGGCACAGGACCTTCAGTCCCTGCCTTTCCTCGACTACGCTAACGAAGTTCGCGGCGTCCAGCAGTGCGCGATGCGTCCCCGTGTCGAGCCACGCAAAACCACGGCCCATGAGCTCCACGTGTAAATCCCCCCGTTGCAGGTAGATGCGGTTCACATCGGTGATCTCGAGTTCCCCACGCGCGGAGGGCTTCACGGATCTCGCCACTTCGACGATGTCGTTTCCGTAGAAGTACAGGCCAGTCACGGCGTAGTTCGAGCGCGGTCGCTGCGGCTTCTCCTCAATATCGGTGACGCTGCCCGCGCCATCGAAGGTGACGACACCGTAGCGCTCGGGGTCTTTGACGTAGTAACCGAAAACCGTGGCGCCCTCCTCGCGCTTGCTCGCACGCTGTAGGAGATCGGCGAGACCGTGCCCAAAGAAGATGTTGTCCCCCAACGCGAGCGCGGCCGGCGCACCCGCGAGGAACTCCTCGCCGATGAGGAATGCCTGCGCCAACCCCTCGGGCTTCGGCTGCACCGCGTACGATAGAGAGATGCCCCACTGTGCACCGTCGCCCAAGAGCCGTTGAAAGAGGGGCGCATCCTCCGGCGTCGTGATGATGAGCGTGTCCCGTATTCCCGCGAGCATCAGTGTCGCTAGCGGATAGTAGACGAGTGGCTTGTCGTAGACCGGCATCAACTGCTTGCTGATCCCAATCGTCAAAGGATGCAGGCGCGTGCCAGCGCCTCCTGCCAAGATGATACCCTTACGCTCCACGGAATCCTTCCTCGCAAGCAGCTGCTGGCCTGACTTGCCATCAACACAGATAGGTCCCGAGGCAAACCCGCCGCAAGCCTCAATCCGGGGATTGTGCCCACACCCGGGCCCACCACCCGGCCACCAAGCGATACCTGGGTGCTCCTCACGGCGGACGCGCGAGCTTCATTGGCGCTCCCATGGATCCCCGACGGAGCCGCTCCCTCCCCTGTCGGAACGGCACAGAGCGACGCAGCTCCCGCTCAGATTCACGAAAAAGCGCCCAGAAGCAGGCTGCCCCCGGGCGCTCGTCAGGTCTGCGTCAACCCTGCAGACCTCACCATTGGTGAGCTAGCGCCCCTTGCCCTTGCCCTTCTTATCGCCCGCGTGCCCGTGAAATGTCCGGGTCGGAGCGAACTCGCCGAGCTTATGGCCGACCATGTCCTCCGTCACGAACACGGGCACGAACTTCCGCCCGTTATGGACCGCGAAGGTCAGCCCGACCGCTTCCGGAAAGATCGTGGAGCGGCGCGACCACGTCTTTATCACCTTCTTTGAGTTCTCGGCCTGAGCGGCCTGGATCTTGTTCATCAGGTGGCCGTCGATGAACGGCCCCTTCGCAATACTACGCGCCATGCCTTAGCCCTTTGCCTTCCGGTGCTTGACGATCATCGAGTCGGTCCGCTTGTTCTTGCGAGTCTTCAAGCCCTTGCTGAGCTTGCCCCATGGTGAACAGGGGTGCCGGCCACCACTGCTCCGTCCCTCGCCACCACCCATCGGGTGATCAACCGGGTTCATCGTGACGCCGCGATTGTGCGGACGGCGGCCGAGCCACCGGGAGCGCCCCGCCTTCCCAAGACTGATATTCTTTTGTTCGATGTTCGAGACTTGGCCAATCGTGGCGCGACAGAGCACGTGGACCTTGCGCACCTCGCCGCTGGGCAGCTTGATCTGACAGTAATCGCCGTCCTTGGCCATCAGCTGGGCTGCGGTGCCGGCAGCGCGGACGAGCTGTCCACCCTTGCCCCGCTTCAGCTCGATGTTGTGGACCATGGTGCCCGCAGGTATGTAGAGGAGCGGCATGCAGTTGCCCGGGCGTATGTCCGCGTTGCGACTAGCAAGTACCTGGTCCCCCTGCTGAAGGCCGTCAGGAGCGAGAATGTAGGCCTTCTCGCCGTCACTGTAGTGCAGCAATGCGAGGCGCGCTGTCCGGTTCGGATCGTACTCAATCTCGGCAACCTTTGCGGGGATGCCTACCTTGTTGCGCTTGAAGTCGATGATGCGGTAGCGCTGCTTGTGCCCGCCGCCGCGGAACCGACTTGTGATGCGACCGTAGTTGTTGCGTCCGCCAGTCTTCTGCTTGACGTCCAGCAGCGTCTTCTCAGGGGTTTTCGCTGTGACCTCGGAGAAATCGCTGCAGCTATAAGCACGCCGCCCCGCCGAAGTCGGCCTGAATACTCGAATGCCCATGGCTCCTATTCCTCCGACTCGTCGAAGAACTGGATGTCGTCGCCCTCACGTAACGTGACGACGGCCTTCTTCCAGTTAGCCTTCTTTGTGTAACCGCGGCCCATGCGCTTGACCTTGCCCCGTTGAACGAGGGTCGTCACGTCCTTCACCTTGACGTCGAACAGCTGCTCGACAGAGTCGCGGATTTGGGCCTTGTTAGCCCCAAGAGCGACCTCGAAGACGACCTTGTTGTCTTCCTTCAGGCGTGCAGCCTTCTCGGTCAAAGCGATGGGGCGCTTGATGACGTCTTCCAACTTCATGACTTCCGCTCCAGGCAGCGAGCTTCGAGAGCCTTCACCGCGTTTTGCGACAGCACCAGGTGGTCGTGGCGCAGGAGGTCGTACACGTTCACGCCCTCTGGTGGTAGAAACTGCGATCGGGCCACGTTGCGGATCGACAGCCTCAGGTTCTCGTTGGCCTTGTCGTCGACGACGAGCGTCTTCGAGCTGGCCTGAAGGTCGGCGAGAACCCCGAGCAGGGCCTTTGTCTTGATCTCGCTCAGCTCGAGCGTGTCCACGACAGTGAGCCGCCCTTCCTTGAGCAGCATGCTGAGAGCGCTCGTCAGTGCACCGATGCGTACCCGCCGCGGGGGCCGATAGGACCAGTCCTGCGGTTTGGGGGGATGGGCTCGGCCACCACCCACGAAGATGGGCGCACGCACCTGCCCGTGGCGGGCTCGGCCAGTACCCTTCTGTCGGTACATCTTCTTCTTTGAGCCAGAGACAGCAGCTCGCTCCTTGGCCGCCGAGGTTCCCGCACGCCGCGAGGCCAGCTGAGCGGTGATCACTTCGTGGAGGAGGTGCTCCTTGACCTCGACAGCGAAAACCTCGTCGGCGACATCCAGCTCACCGACCTTTTCTCGCTTGAGGTTGAATACATCGATCTTCGCCATGGGACGTCCTCGCGGTCAGCTCTTTATCTCGACGTCGACGCCGGCCGAAAGGTCCAGCTTCATGAGAGCGTCGAGCGTTTGGGGGGTGGGTTCGAGGATATCGAGCAAACGCTTGTGCGTGCGAACCTCGAACTGCTCGCGGGATTTCTTGTCGACGTGCGGTCCGCGCAGCACCGTGTAGCGCCGAATCGACGTAGGAAGGGGGATGGGCCCTGCCACGCGCGCACCGGTGCGCCGCGCCGTCTCGACGATATCCGAAGTGGACTTGTCGAGCAGTTGATGATCGAATGCCTTCAGGCGAATTCGAATCTTTGTCGCGTCTGCCATTTCTATTCCTCGCGCAACGGGCCGGTGCCTGCCCCCTTGTCTCAACAGGGCAAGCGCCGACGAGTTCTGTAAACTACTCGATGATCTTGGTGATGACGCCAGCGCCGACGGTCTTGCCACCCTCACGAATGGCGAAACGCATCTGCTCTTCGAGTGCCACCGTCGTGATCAGCTCCACTTCCATCGTGATGTTGTCGCCG
>JAEWRL010000237.1 GCA_023398955.1 Pseudomonadota bacterium | reverse complement strand
TCCTTTCGACTTCCACTCGATGGGCCCTCGCGGGCTCACCCTTGTCTTATGATTGAGATTGGCGATGCTCCTTTCTCGCGGGACTCTCACCCGCTGTTTCAGCGCCATGCCAGGCGCAACCCCTGATGCGTGCAGGCGCTACCGCGCCTGCGCCGCATGGGGGACAACACGGCGTGGAGAGCCGGGGTGCGGCTCGCCAGCGCCGCGCGCGGCTTGGTTACGTTGCTGCTGTGGCTGGCGCGGGAGCTCGACACTGGTCGTCCAGGATGCCCAGGTGGTCGAGGATTCGGTGTTACGGAGGAGGGCTCAGGATGCGGTCCGTCGCCTCACGGGGAAGGGTCCCCTCTCGCTCCACGTGCATGAGTTCCGCCTGCTCAATCAGGAGGTGATCAGGGAGCTTGTGGAGACGTTGACTAGGGAAAGGCTATCCAAGCCGACCGCTGCGTCGCTCTGTATCGTACCCTTTGTGGCCACTTGTCAGCACCGTGGCGCATGGACTACAGCGGCTAGGGGGGGGATTGGGTGGCTGCTCGCCGCCGCTGATTTGTGGTACCCTTCCGGGCTGATAGAGACGGACGAGGACACTGCATGAACCACGAAGAGTTCGGCACCAGCGACGACTACATCCGGGCGTTCGGTGTCCTTGTCGCCGAGGGCATCCCCCACAACCACCTCGCTCTACTCCGAGCGCACTACGCTGCCCCGAATCACACCGCGACATGGGCGCAGCTTGCAGAGGCGATCGGCTACGCTAACGGCAAAGCGGTCAATCTCCAGTATGGCACCTTTGCTGGCCGGGTGGCTCAGCAGATGGGGATTGCCGAGGTCCCCCGCGACTTCTGGCTCGACGTACTCGCGGGCTGGGCGGAGGAGCGCGACGTCGTGAGCGGGCACACCTCGTTCATATTGCGCGATCCGGTCATTGAGGCCCTGACTCGACTCGGAGTGCTGAATGGTGAAGCAATAGTCCAGGACGAGCTTCATGCCGTACTCCCGAAGCGTGGGAGGAGTAGGCATCAGGTCGATGCGGCTGGTCCGGACTACGATGGATTTGCCCACGAGGACCGCACGCTCGTGGCCGGGGTTCCAAGAGGAGAGATCCACCACGTCTTCCGTTGGAGCCAGGTATTGACGTCCGACCAGTACATCGCTGGATTTGAGCGAATCGCTAGCGGAATCACTGAGCTCCAGCGCAGAATCCTGGAGAGCCAGTACTATTCGCCGAGACATACGGCCTACGCAACTCAACTCGCGCAGACTGCCTGCGTTCAGGGCGGCCACTCCGTGATCAACCTCCACTATGGTAAGCTCGGTCGCGCGTTTATGCTCAAAAACGGATACGCGCCTGACCGGCGCAGCGATGGCTCGAGTCGATGGTGGAGCGCCTTCTCTCTTGGACACCATACCCGGCGCGGATTCATCTGGGAGATGCTTCCCGAGGTTGCACGAGCTCTAGAGTGCCTGGGGTGGGTGACCCGTGACGGGCACCTTCTTGGTGACGAAAGCTTGATGCAGGAACCGCTTCGCGAAGGGGCCATGCAGAGGGTCGAAGTCAACGTGTTCGAACGCAATCCAGTTGCACGGAGGCTTTGCATTGAGCACTACGGACCAAGCTGTGCAGTGTGCGACTTCGACTTCCGATCAATCTACGGCCCCGTAGCGGAAGGCTTCATTCTCGTGCACCATGTTGTTCCGCTTGCGCACGTTCAGCAGGAGTACGTCGTGGATCCTGTCCGCGATCTGAGGCCTGTGTGCGCGAACTGCCACGCAATAATTCACCTTGGCCGTGAGTGTCGCACGGTTGAGCAGGTTCGGGATCTCATTCAGGAGGCTCGGCGAAGTCACGTCGACCAGAAGGCAACCGTCCAACTCGGCGTTGCTGACCAACCTGGCCCTCGCTACGCTCGGGGCCACACGGCAGAGCGCTAGGGCGTTGGCCAGGAAGGTTGCGGTACTGGAAGAAACATGTCTAGCTGGTGGTTCGGTATCAACAATAGTCGTGGGAGTCGACGCGAGGGAGCGACAGGTCACATGCACTGGCGCGACGTCGCCCCCCTTCTTGGTGGCGACATAGTGGCAGTTTCCTGGCCCTCTGGTGGTGCACCTGGATCCGGCAAGCTCTACTCGGAGATGCAGGAGGGCGACGATGTCGTCCTGTGGATGGGCGATGACGTGGAACCGTCGTGGGGTATTCTGGGGCTCGCAAGGATCGCCGCTATCCACCCGTCCGCGCAAACGCTGTCGCTTGCCCGCTGCCGCAATCCTTGGCTGCCACTGACCCCATACCCACCGGGGGATCCGAAGGAGACGCTGGTCACGCGGGAGCTTCGCCGCATCTTTGGCGAACAGTACGGACCCCTTTGAAAGATGTTCGCTCGGCTCGGTGCACCCGGGGTGCGGCCAAGGGTTGTCACGATCGACAGAGTCACGGCTGGTCAGTTGCGCGACCTTCAACACTTTCACGACCTAACAATGGTCAGCGATGGGCCCACCGAGACCGCAACGACATCCGCGAGCACCGGGACAAGCAGCTGCGCCTGGCTACTGCCGCGGACACGCGAAATCGTCGCTAGCGCCGCAGCGTTCATTCAGCGAAGGCGCCCTGAGTACTACTTCGCAAGCATTCAAGGGCGCAAACTATCCATTCATTGCGGGAGAATCATTCCACTCTCCGCAAGTCCAGCTTATGCCTGGTTGTCCGTGATCGAGACATCCTTGCACCCCGCGTCGGAGCTCCGTTCCTGGTCCTGGGACGACCGCTCCCAGGACCAGCGGTACGTTCGCACATCGTCGCGAAATGGCTACTATGACCCCGCGCTGGACCCGGGCGGGACCGAATGGAGATCGCTCGCGTCCGCGTTCTTCGACTACCTTGACGTGCTTTGCGCTGAGGGGCACCAGCCAGACCGTCGCACGAGGAGCACGCCGGGACTGTGCGACGAGATTGCGACTTGGGGCGGGTTGAGCAGTGAGTCGCCCGCCGTCGAGCACGCCGTGCGAGTTGCCGGCCGTTCCAGCCCCGATGCGCGAAGAGCGCGCCTCTCCGAGGCCCCTCGACAACCGCGGATGGGCCAGTCTGTTGTTCAAGTGTTCCAACGGAACCCGGACGTCATTGCGGAGGTTCTCGCTCGAGCTAGTGGGCGATGCGAGCTCTGTGCTGGTCCTGCGCCTTTCGTGCGCGCCTCTGATGGATCCCCCTATCTGGAGGTCCACCATCGTATCAGGCTGGCCGATGGTGGAGACGACACTGTTGAGAACGCGCTTGCCGTGTGTCCCAACTGCCACCGCAGAGCACACTTTGGCTGACTCCGAGAGCTGAGGAATCCCCTCGACTCTGAGTCCCAACTGCGCGGAAACAAACGGACTTCGACAAGGGGGACGACGTGCATGCTCATTCCTGATCCGATGGCGTTGCTAGACCTCCAACGTCACGGGAGATGGACATCCACGTCGTCGGTTTTCTATCGAGCAGCGTCTCGGCAGGTATTCTTTCATTGGCGGCCCTGGCGGATATACGCGCACATGCGGATCGGCGTGCTGCAGCTTGCCAAAGCCGGGCAAGATGTCGATCGGAATTGACTCCGTTCAAAGCGAACCGCTAGCGTCGTGGGTCGCAGCTTGAGAGGTGGATGATATGACGACGCCGAGCCCGAGTGTGATGGTTTACGGAACGCTCTCCCTCTT
The DNA here is from genome assembly GCA_023398955.1 of Pseudomonadota bacterium. Taxonomy (GTDB): domain Bacteria; phylum Myxococcota_A; class Polyangia; order Polyangiales; family Polyangiaceae; genus JAEWRL01. The sequence continues at coordinate 2,238 of JAEWRL010000237.1, read as the reverse complement.
GAAGACGGAGCTCATCGCGGGTTTCCGGACGACCGGCGACGTGAGCGAGATCTTCGTGCAGCAGGACGTCTCCAGCCCAGACACGGGGCTCACGATCGCTGAGATGATCGAGGAGATCAACGGGCTCATGAAGGGCTGCTCGAACGGCTCCGAGCTCAAGGAAGCTCACTTCAAGGGCCAGCTCGACTCGCTCGCCACGTCGGGCTCCGTCGATCCGAACGCCTTGAAGATCATCCTCAAGACTGTCTATCTCCACATCCACCGGGACACGAAGGTGAATACGAAGACGATCGAGTATGCCTTCCGCGTCGACGTCGACGCCGCGAACCTCTTCAAGCCCGACTTCGACCTCGTCCGCATCCACCGGTTGACGCTGGCTGTCTGGAACACGACGGACGAGAAGTTCACCAAGCAAATGGCGCTGCCCATCGCTACATGAAGGCGCCATGCGACGCGGTCGGGGTCGGCGGCACGCTCGCCGGGTTTCCGCTCGTCGCCGTCGTCTCCAGCGAGGGCGGGGCACCATGCTTCGAGGGGGTCCTCCACGTGAAGGGCGGGGCGCTGCACGATCTCGTACGCCTCGACCAGCATGAGCCGCTCGACCCCTTCCTCGCCGCCGCGCTCGACGAGCTGGTCGGAGCGAGCGATGCGCTCGCCGTCACACTGTCCCGTGGTCTGCTCACGTGCTCGCTCTCCACGGGCCGCATCACCTCCCGCCTCGTGCGGCGCGGGCGCGATCTGGGATTCGCGATCATGCTCGGCAAGGGGAGCGACGTATCGCCGGCGTCCAAGCTCGCGCCGCTCATGAAGGGCGTCCACGGCGTGCACGGCGTCCTCGGTGCCCTCGACCGGACGGAGCTCCTCCTCGCCTACCGCCGCGGCGCACTCTCCATCCACGAGATGCGCGCCTTCTCGGCGGTGAGGCTGTCGACGGCCGCTTCGCCGAGATCGACAGCGCCGTCGAGACGGAGACGGAGACCTTCGCGCTAGGCTCCAGCGTCATCGATGCCCGAGCTGAGATGTCGCGTGCGTGGGAGTCCCTGCAGTCGCCGCCTCAGCCGGTCGAGCGCGAACAACGGCCGGGCGAGGGCGCGCGTTCACTCGCCTCCCCGTCGCCACGGCGCTCGGAGGGGGATTTCCTCAGGGACATCTACGCGGACGTCCTTACAACCTATCGCGAGAAGGCCAAGGCCGGCTACATCGACCTCTCGAACGAGCCAACGTTCCATCGCTCGTTCGCCGACGGTCTCTCCGCGCTCGGGAGCGCGCCGGACCATGTGGAGGAGGTCCGGACGCGCGCGGCGCCGTTGTCGCGTGACCTCGTGGAGCCGTACGAGCCGCGTCTCTGAAGCTGGGGTTGAGTCCACCTCCTTCGAGGACGCCGTTCGAGTTGCCGCCCGCTCCAGCCCCGACGCCCGAAGAGCGCGCCTCTCCGAGGCCCTTCGGCGACCGCGCGGATGATCCAATCTGGTGTCGATTATTGAAGCATGTCCCGTGCCAATGAAGCGCCACCTCACGACAGGTAACGGGGGCGTTCGAGCCGTAGAGCACTCGGCAAGGCTCGTGACCAGTAGAGTGCGAGATTCCTGAAGTTCGACTGGCGCCAGCGCGGATGCTGTGGATACATTGTGTCGTTTCGACAAGCGCGCCGGCTCAGTCGTCTTGGACCAAATCCGCACTGTCGATCGCGAGCGCCTCATCAAGCGGTTAGGAGTCCTTTCCGCGGCGGAAGTCACCAACGTTCTGAAGCTCCTCAGGGAAATGTTCGAGGCCTAGCGGGGCCGGCATCGAGCAGGGAGCGAGGCGTTCACCAGAACCAGTTCGCCGTCGATCCGCAGGGAGATTCGGTCCAGTTCCCGAAGGAGGCGCCAGCTGTCGACCTGCCGCCCGCCGAAGCGGCGCGAAAGGCGGAGTTCCGCCGCCTCATCGAACCCCGGAACTTCAATCCGGGAACGTCCCACGGCATCCGCCTCTGCCTCAACCCGATCCGGCTCGTCACCGCAGAGCAGCTCGCGGGCTGCTCGATGCGATGCCTGCGATATGCAACCCCTAACCCGGCGGAGCCGGAACCAAACAGGGGAACTGGCAACACCAAATGCAACCGGAGGGCAGGCTATCAGGTGTCAGCCGTCAGGCGTCAGCTTCTGCATGAAGCTGGCGAGCATCCTGCGCACTTCGCGGACCTGGGCATCGAGCTGACGATGAGCATCGGGACTGAGATAGCCCAGGTCACGAGCC
>JAEWRL010000036.1 GCA_023398955.1 Pseudomonadota bacterium | reverse complement strand
GCGCAACACTCGGTTCCGGGTGGGGGGTCAGCCTTCCCGGACAGGACTCTCACCTGTGGGGTCACTTCTAGGTTTTCGATGTTGCTACGTCATCTTCCTCCTTCCAGGCTTGCCTGGCGCACCAGGTGTTAGCCAACGACAACTACGTGCCGGTGGGCACCAGCGAAGACGACCTCGCCCTCATGCGGCACATCGACGAGCTTCACCTGAAGTACCCGTTCTACGGGAGTCGCAAGCACAGCGAAGCGTTGCGGGCGCGGGGGCTGGCCACCAACCGGAAGCACATCCAGCGATTGATGCGGCGGATGGGACTCGAGTCGGTGGCACCGAAACCATCGACGAGCAAGCCGGCGCCGGAGCACCCGGTCTATCCCTACCTGCTGCGAAACCTCGCGATTTCCAGGCCGAACCAGGTTTGGGCGGCCGATATTACGTACATCCCGATGGCCCGAGGTTTCGCCTACCTGGTAGCGATCATCGACTGGTACAGCCGATCACCATCAGCATGGATGGGCGCGGGCGCTGCCTCGACAATGCCTTCGTCGAGAGGGTATGGCGCTCTCTGAAGTACGAGGAGGTGTTTCTCAATGCCTACGATGACCTCAACGAAGCTCGTGCAGGCATCGGTCGGTACTTCGAGTTCTACAACCTGGAACGTCAGCATCAATCGCTCGGGTACAGCACGCCCGATGCCTTCTATCGCGGACTTGTGGACAGGGCAGCTTGACCTGTCCACAAGCTTCAACGCTTATGCCCAGGTTATCAGTCTCCCCCTGGACCCCCTCATCAAAGCGTCCTGAAACGTACTGGCTGCTTGGGCTTTCCGTAGCGCCTTTCCTTATTGACGACGACTACGCATTTGAATATTCACCGATCTCAGACGTGAGCCGGTTCCACCTTGCGTTCCGCTTCTGATGGTCCGAAGGATGGGGTCCACTTCACTGGTTGATCGTGCCTTTCTTCTTCTTGCTCGCCATACGCACCTCCCGGAGGAGGCTCAGAAGGGGGAGCGCGCATCGAATCACCTTCCTAAACGGGATCGCCCGGGGGCGTCACCAATGCCAAGTCCGCAGCGCTCCGTGGACCATGTTCTTTAACGGGGACGGGCCTCCAAGAAGCAGCCGGCCGCTCCTTCCGAGCCGTCCGCGTCGTACCTCGCCGGAGCTTCTCGGCCAACAGGTGGGGCGACGCCCGCGATCGTTTTTTAGGATGTCGCGCTCCATTAGCAGGCGCTTGTTCTCGCGACGCAGCCTGGCGAGCTCTTCGCGCTCGTCGCTTGTCAGACGGTCCTCCGTGCCGCGTGCCTCGTCGACCTTGGCTTGCTCCACCCATGCTCGCACCGACGTCTCGCTCAGGTCGAGGCGACGAGCCACTTCCGGGATGCTCTCTCCGCCGGCTCGGCACATGCGAACGACGTCTGCCTTGAACTCCGCGGTGAAGCTCCTCCGCGGCCCACGCTGCTTTTTCTTCTTCGATGACATGGGACACTCCTCGCGCATTGTCGCGCTTCTTGGGGCATCCGCCCATCGGGGTGAACTTCAATCGACCTCAGACGTTTGTCTATGGAGACAATCGTAGAAGTCCTTGGCTGCTGTCATGTGAGCAGCACACCATGAACGTTGACCAAACCCGGGTGACTCAACGAGGGATAACTCGACAGTGTGAGACCTGCGCCGCGTATTTATGGAACAGCATCGAAGGTGATCCGGTATCCACCGTTGGTACCCGTTCCAAAAATGGCACGACCATCAGGCGTCGCTCCAATGGGTTGGCTTAGATAGATTTCGGCATCCAGCTCCAATCCGTGATCCGACAACAGCTTCACAACGGCGCCGCGGGCGTATCCGTTGCCTGGGTGCCAATAGTCCGCAGGCATCCCTCCACGACCTGTCTGTCCGTAGACAATCCCAGTGTTCGTCACGATTGATGGATAGACCAAGCTTCCATCAATCGCCCCGGACAGCAGAACAGTATCCATACCCGCTCGCCAGAGGAAACCGGCAAAGCCCCCGGTCCCGTCGGACAGGCTACCCACCACCATCGTGCCGTCTCGGCTAAGTGCGCCTGGACCATTAATGCTCCAGTCGGACGGAACCAACACGTTGATCGTTCCGGTGGGACTACGGAGGGCCAACTGCCATGGGTCCTCGCTGGATGTCAGTCGCCCCAATGCGACACTGCCATCTGCCGATACCGCGTCGAACGACTGAAAGGCGTAGTCCCAGGTTAAGACTCCATCCGTCCACACGAAGCCATACTGACTGCCTCCATCATTGCCGGTGCCCACGACGACAGATCCGTCAGCTGACACTCCGTTCGCCGTCCCTCCGGAGAACTCAGTCTCACGCAATGGCAGCGGATCCGGCTCTAGACCAAGCCAACGAGCCGGCAGCGCGACCGCCTCCGCGCTACCAACGATGACGCTCCCGTCCCCGTTCGCCGCGTATGCCCGCGATCCACCAAGATCGTGACGAATCAAGTTGGCGTCCCAGTAAACTGCCTGAGCGTCTGAACCGCTTCTGTGGCCCACGATTATCCGACCATCATCGCTGATCCCCTCCATCGCTGCCCCCGTATCGAACCACTCGAGCCTGACGGTACACCCGCACTCGCCCCCGCAATCCCGGCTCGTCTCGTCCTGATCCATGATATCGTTGTCGCAGTGAGGCGGTAGACAGGTATCACCCGCAAATCCGAATTTCGCCCCCGCCCCGCTGGCGCAGACGAGCCCCGATGCGCATTCAGCGTTGCTCGCACATACGCCATCCCCCGTGTCGCACGCACAGTTCGTCGAGCAGTCCCGCTCGGCGCCAGTGCTCGTCGGGCAGGCAAGTTCGCACTCACCGGCTCCGTTGCACGCCATGTCCGTGCCGCAGGCTTCTCCTTGAGGAAGGAAGCTCGGGTCGCAGTACTCCTCTGCCGTCATGCATCTCCTGAAGCCCGTACAGCGGTTCGCCGCAGGCGCCTCAGGGTACGTCGCACAGACCTCCTCAGCTGGGCATTGGAAGTCGCATCGCGCGTCGTCCTCCGGTGCAGCATCGCAATGCCCATCGCTGCCACACGCCTCGCAGACTCCGTCGCAGGCCGCATCGCAGCACATTCCGAGGTTGGCAGCTGTGGCGCCCACACAGTGGGTCGAACTGCACTCGTCATCCGCAGTGCAGGCTTCCCCGAGGCCCTTGAGACCCTCGACAGAGCAACCGCCCGTCGCGTCGCAGGTTCCTGCTAGGGTCCCACTACGACAGGGTGTGCCTTCCTCAGCGTCCGACGGAGCGCACACGGCATCCGTCAAGCAGCTCCCGACGTCTTCACAATTGTCACCCGAGCTGATATCTACATAGTTGCGGCAATCCGTGCTTTGGGGACACTCCAGCTCCCCGCAAGCGGGATCATACGAGACTGGCTCGCAGCTACCCTCCAGCCCTGTCACGTCACAGCGCGCACAAAGCTCCCAGCATGCAGACTCACAACACACTCCGTCGACGCAGTGGTTAGAAGCACACTCGTCGTCCCCGTCACATGGCGTCCCCTGAGACTTCTCCTCCGCAGCACCAGCCGCACCGCTGCCGCCACCGAGTTCGCTGCCTCCACTACCACGACCGCCAGCTCCAGCCTCGCTTTCGCCAGCCTCGCCTCCGACATTCACTAAGTGGCTGCCTGCGTCACCGGCGCTTCCCCCCGCTTGATTCTGCGCACCTCCGTCGCTGTCCCGAGCGCCTCCCACACCACCATTCGTTCCGCCTGCACTGTCCTCCCGTGCTCCTGCACCGCCATCTCTCGCTCCTGACGAAGCCTCGCCAGCGCTGCCCGCGACGCCCCCAGCCCCAGCTAGCACCTCCATGCGGGGGTCGCGGATGTTGCACGATACACCCAGCGCAGGCAGGGCCAATACAAAAAACAACGTCAAGTCTCTCATGGTCGTTCCTTCCACCTGTTGCGCTTTCACTGCTCAAACACTTCATCTGAACTCGGCGAAATGCATCACTGTCGAGACCCAGCGTCCCCCGCCCCCCCGCCTGGCGTGCCCCCTGTGCCGTCGCTCGGAGTGCCCGCATGGCCCGCGATGCCGCCTGCGCCGCCGAGGACCTCCATGCGGGGGTCGCGGATGTTGCAGGAGATGCCGAGCATGGGTAGGCCCAGCACCGTCAGGATCGTCAGTCTCGTCTTCATCGATTCGTCCTTCCCTCACCTGGGGTCCCGGCCTTGTTGGCGCCGCTCCGCCCCGTCTGCTCTCTGGTTATCATGTCGCGAGGCTACCTTCACGCCCGGAAGTGGAATCGTCCTTGAAAAAGGGGGGCCTGGGCGTAGCTGGACCAAGAACAGCGGAGCCGCTTCTCGTGAACCGGTTTTCCTACCTGCCTGGTCCTTCCACTCTGGATGGATGGCGTCTCAGATCGCGACCTCAGACGAACGCCCGCCCAGTGATTCAGGGCTCGTCGTCTCCTCCTGTGACCCGTCCTCCTCCAGGCGGCGGTGGCCGCGATGGGAGAGGAGCGCTGGCACGTAGTGGTCGACCTCCTCCGGACCGAAGATGAAGCTAGCGCAACGGCGCAGGTCCTCGTGGCGCTGCATGACGAGCGTCCAGAACTTGTCCCGAAGTAGGATCGCGTTCCGCTGTTCCTGACCTGTGCCCTTTCGAGCGTACTCCCGCTTCAATTGCTGTAGCAGCTCCGTGCCGAGCTCGGCGCTGCGATTCACCTGAGCCCGACTCACCGGCGACTGCCCATGGGCAGCGGTATGATTGCGATAGAGCATCGCAAGGTCGATCAGGTCCGACGCGACATCAATGGCTCCGCGGCCCTTGCGAATCCGCGCGACTTGGTGCTCCGGGAACACCCCCGCCACCGCCAAGGCCATCGCGGAGCTGAGCAGCAAGCAACGCAGCTCGCGCCCCTCCTTCATCAGGGCGCGAAGCTCGGGGTTGGGGCCACAACGGATGCGCTTGTCGGCAATCATCGTTGCCCCGACGAGCATGGGGAGCTGCACGAGCACCGCTGGGTCCATCCCGGGGAGGCTGGTTACCGCCATGGAAAAGGATTCGACCCAGCTGACGCCTTGTACGGCGTTGTGGAGCGCCAGACCCAAGTCCGCGCGCATGGGCTGCACCTGCGCGTCCGGTACGTGTTCTGCCATGGCACGATAGCGGACGAAGGCCCGCTCGAAATCTTGGCTCAACTCGGCCGGCACGCTGCTGTTCGTGTCGAGCCCTTCAGGCACCGTGGTCGTCATCATTGCTTCCCTCCTCTTGTTCATTACCTGTGTGGTTTGTATGGGTTCACTGGCCGTGGCCGAAGCGGTGCTATCGGGCGCGGCTCGCCTTATGAATCAATGAATCAGGGACAGAGCGTCGGTCGCTGTCGCGACCAGTTGCTAGAAAGGAAAGCAATCTCGTCCTTTCTCGTTGCCGTCTCGACGAACTGACAAGCACCGAGCCCCCAAATGCGAGCAGCTACCAGCTCCCGCCCGGGGACAAGCCCGGCCTACCAACCGCCCGCTTGTCACGTAACCCGCTGGCACCTATAAGCGCTCGGACCATGGAGAAGCAGATCTGGCCGACCACTGAGCGGAACAAGCAGCCAATTCTTGACGTGTTGCGTCTTGAATTGTGCAGCCCGGCCCGCGTACTCGAGATCGCCAGTGGAACTGGGCAGCATGCCGCGTACTTTGCCGAGCACCTCCCCCATTTGGAGTGGCAACCGTCGGACATCGACCCCGCCCAGCGCGCCAGTATCGAGGCCTGGCGCGCTGAGTCAGGGCTCAGGAACATGATGCCGTCCATCGAGCTCGACGTGCTGTCGGATCCGTGGCCGACGGAGGACGTCGACGCTGTCTTCAACGCCAACATGATCCACATCTCGCCCTGGGAGTGCGCCGAAGCGCTGGCTCGCGGCGCTGGACAGGTCCTTCGGCCTGAAGGCAAGCTCATCCTTTACGGGCCGTTCCGTCTCGGCGGCCATCACACCGCGGAGAGCAACGCGGCCTTCGATGTGAGCCTGCGCCAGCGTAATCCGGCCTGGGGCGTTCGGGACCTGGATGCCTTTGCGGAGGTCGCGAGGCGCCACGGGCTCGCTCCCGCGCGAACCATCCCAATGCCCGCGAACAACCAGATGGCCGTGTTTCGGCGGCTCGCCTGAGGGCGCTTCCACAGGCCCTTCGGCGCGGCCGCTCCCCATGCCGACGACCGGCGGACCTCGCGAGGTTTGGGCCGGCCGAGAAAGGCTGTTCCCGGAATCCAGAAAGTCTGAGAGAAAGCACTCAACAGAAGCAGTCGGCGACCGAAACGGGGGCTGGCGATCAAAGCAGAGGTGAGGACTTCCAAATGCTACTTAGAGCAGCTCTTTCTCTATTCCCGCTCCTCGGAGCAACTGTCGCGCTCTTCCCTGCAGGTGCAGCAGCCCAGGCGGCAAGTCACGGAGCTCCGTCGCCGACCGCCGCGCCACTGGCGATGATGAGCGAGCCCAAGCCAAGGACCAACTCGGCAGATGTCGCGGCCGCGGAAGCCCTCTTCCAAGAGGCGCGGCGCTTGACGGCCGAGGGGCGATACGCGGAGGCCTGTCCCAAGTTCGAGGAGAGCAATCGCCTCGACCCCGCTCTGGGCACACTCCTCTACCTGGCAGATTGTTACGAAGAGATGGGTAGGACGGCGAGCGCCTGGGCCACCTTCGAGCTCGCGGCCTCCGAGGGCCGCAAGGCGAACCAGGCCAAGCGCGAGGTCATGGCGCGCGAGCGCGCAAAGGCCTTGGAAGCCCGGCTCTCCAAGCTCTCTATCGTGGTCGCGGAAGGGGCCAAGGTAGATGGCTTGCTGGTTGTTCGCGACAAGACCGAGGTGGGCGACGCCAGCTTGGGAGTGCCCCTGCCCGTCGACCCTGGCGAACATATCGTGAAGGCCAGCGCACCGGGCTATGAGCCATGGCAAAAAGGAGTCCAAGTAGGCGACAACGGGGACCACGTCACCGTCGAGGTGCCACCCCTCGAGCCCGTCGCTGTGGAGGCGGCGGGAGACGCGCCTTCACCCCCGAAGTCGAGCGCGCTCGTGCCTCCCCCCCGCAGCACGGACACCAGCGCCACGAGTGGACCCTCCACGCAGAGGATCCTGGGGCTATCTCTCGGCGGGCTGGGTGTCGTGGGCCTGGGCGTCGGAACCTACCTCTACATGGACTCCAAGGCGAAGGAGGACGAGGCGAAGGACTACTGCTACGCCCCAGACTACTCAGTGTGCTTCGATGGCAGGGGCGTCGACCTCGTGAACGCCGCGGAGACGGAGCTCACCTTCAGCTTCATCAGCGGCAGCCTCGGGATCGCGTCCTTGGCAGCTGGCGCGGTGCTCTACTTCACTGCGCCCTCTGACGAGACCAGTGCCATGACGACAATCGTGCCTATGGTCGAGCAGGGGCGCACGGGGCTACGGGTGAGCGGGGAGTTCTAGCCCGAGCCGTTCGACTCCCCGTGCCGACCTGACGCAGCAGGACCGCGGACACCGAGCCTGGGCGAGCACCGGCGCGCGATCCTGCCCACCTCAGTTCGTTTCTGGTCTCACCCTTGGCTTAGGCCCTTACCGGGCAGATTGATGGCGGGGTTGGCAAGACTTGGATGGCTGTTGCCGACTGGTGCAGGCAATCAGCTTTCAGTTCTCAGCCGTCAGCATCTGCGGGAGCACCATTGTGCGGATGTGCAG